>NZ_JBEYXR010000003.1:0-451495 GCF_040645135.1 Streptomyces sp. NPDC046859 | reverse complement strand
GACTCCCTCCTCCGCCTTGCAGCCGCACGCACCAGACCCCGCTCGGGCACGTCACCATGTCCCGTCGGCCACAGCCGGGCTGATCCAAACGAAAGACCCTGGGCGATGTCTCCCGCCGATCACGCGGGGCGCCCGGCGGTCCGGCCTGACCGGCAGGACACCCCCTGGGCGGTGCCCGCCCGGGCCCGTGGGACGGCCGTGCGCGGTGGCTGGGCACAATGGCGCATATGGCACTCACCGTCGGCTTCGACCTCGACATGACCCTCATCGACTCCCGTCCCGGGATCCACGCCTGCTACCGGGCGCTGACCGAGCGGACCGGGACGTACATCGACGCCGACCTCGCGGTGACCCGGCTCGGGCCGCCGCTGGAGGAGGAGCTGGCGAACTGGTTCCCGGCCGAGCGGGTCGCGGCCGTCGCCGAGGAGTACCGGGCGATGTACCCGGCGTTCGCCGTCACCGCCACGGCCGCGCTGCCGGGCGCCCGCGAGGCGATAGCCGCCGTACGGGAGGCGGGCGGGCGCGCGATCGTCGTCACCGCCAAGCACGAACCGAACGCCAAGCTGCACCTGGAGCACCTCGGTATCGAACCCGACGCGGTCGTCGGCGACCTGTGGGCCGAGCGGAAGGCCGTCGCCCTGCGCGAACACGGGGCGGGCGTCTACGTCGGCGACCACCAGGGCGACATCCGGGCGGCCCGCGCGGCGGGCGCGCTGTCGGTCACCGTGGCCACCGGGCCGTTCGACGCGGTCCAGCTCGCCGAGCTGGGCGCGGACGTCGTCCTCGCGGACCTGACCGGATTCCCGGACTGGCTGGCCGGCTACCGCGCGGCCTGACGGGCCTGACGCCGTCCGGCCGCGATCGACCGGAGCACCCCGGCGCCGGCGACGACGAATCCGACGCCCATGAGCATGCTCAGACCGAACATGAAGGTCGGAAAGGGCGTCGTACCGAGCAGGAACGGGGCCACCGTGACCAGCGTGGCCACGGCGCCGACGAAGAAGACGATCGCGCCGGCCCGGATCAGCCGGTCTCCGGGCGCTGCGGAATTCGTTCGGGTCTTGTCACGCACCGGACCAGGGTAGTTCCCTGCGCGAGGGAACGACCCGGCGACGTCCGGTCACCGGCCCCGGGACCGTCAGCCCGGGTACCGGCGGGTCGAGGTCGACCCGCCGCGGGTCTGCGCCACCTCGCCTGCCTCCGCACGGGGAAGTCCGGGAGTCCGACGGCCGGGAAGACCGTAGGGAATTCCTCCGCGCCCATGGCGTGTAAAGGTCCGGGCAGGGGACAAGAGGGCGGACGAAAGCGAGAGGGGAATGGTGGTCAGCCTTGACTCACCGAAGACTGACGATCGCTGAGGAATTGCACGCGCGTGGAATCGCGCTCGCGTCCTCACCGGCACTCTCGCCGGAAACCACCTGACTGTCGCCGAGGCTCTCGGAGTCTCCCGCGCCACGCTCTACCGGCACGTCGGGCAGCCCCTCACGCTCCCTGCGCCCCCTTGAGCCCCTGCCTTCACCGGTAGGGGCTCAGTCTCGTTTTAAGGCGTGTTCGGCTGGAGAGACCCCCGGTAGGCTGTCGCAACGGCAGATCAAGGGTGTCCGGCCAGTCCGGGAGCGACCGAGGGAGCGTGTGCTTTGCCGACTGGCAAGGTCAAGTGGTTCAACAGCGAGAAGGGCTTCGGCTTCCTCTCCCGCGACGACGGCGGTGACGTCTTCGTCCACTCCTCGGTCCTCCCCGCCGGAGTCGACGCGCTCAAGCCGGGCCAGCGGGTGGAATTCGGCGTCGTCGCCGGTCAGCGCGGCGACCAGGCGCTGTCGGTCGTCCTGCTCGACCCGACGCCGTCCGTCGCGGCGGCCCAGCGCAAGAAGCCGGACGAACTGGCCTCCATCGTCCAGGACCTGACGACCCTGCTGGAGAACATCACGCCCATGCTGGAAAGGGGCCGTTACCCCGAGAAGAACTCCGGCAAGAAGATCGCGGGCCTGCTCCGGGCCGTCGCCGACCAGCTCGACGTGTAGACGGCACGGCCGGGGGGATTTCCGGGATTTCTAGGGGAAATCCAGTGCGTGCGGGTCGAGGGGCGGAAGGAGCCCCTCGGCCGCCGCGCGGGTCAGCAGTCCGCGGACGGCCGCGTACCCGTGCTCCCCGAGATCGGCCGTGAACTCGTTGACGTACAGACCGATGTGCTGGTCCGCGACCGCCGGGTCCATTTCCTGCGCGTGTTCCATGACGTAGGGCCGGGACATCTCCGGGTCGTCCCAGGCGGCCCGCACCGAGGCGCGGATCGCGTCCGCCAGCCCGGTCAGCCGCCCGGCGCCCAGCGACCGCTTGGCGATGATCGCGCCCAGCGGGATCGGCAGCCCCGTGGTGTCCTCCCAGTGCTCGCCCATGTCGGCGAGCTTGTGCAGCCCGTAGTTCCGGTATGTGAAGCGCGCCTCGTGGATGACGAGACCCGCGTCGACCTTGCCGTCGCGGACGGCGGGCATGATCTCGTGGAACGGCATCACCACGATCTCCCCGACGCCGCCGGGCACCGTGTCGGCGGCCCACAGCCGGAACAGCAGATACGCCGTCGACCGCTCGCTCGGCACGGCGACCGTGCGCCCGGCCAGATCGGTGCCGGCCTCGCGGGTCAGCACCAGCGGCCCGCAGCCCCGGCCCAGTGCGCCGCCGCAGGGCAGCAGCGCGTAGTCGCCGAGGACGTACGGCAGCACGGCGTACGACACCTTCAGCACGTCGAACTCGCCGCGCTCGGCCATGCCGTTGGTGACGTCGATGTCCGCGAACGTGACGTCCAGGGCGGGGGCGCCGGGGACGCGGCCATGGGCGAGGGCGTCGAAGACGAACGTGTCGTTCGGGCAGGGGGAGTACGCGATCTGCAACGGGTCAGCGGTCATGTGGGTTCCAACTCCGGAGGACGGGGGTGATCTTCCCGAAGCCCTCGGCGAGCGCGGCCAGCGCGTCCCCGATCCGCCAGGCGGCGCGGTCGCGCGGGCCGACGGGGTTGGAGACGGCGCGCAGCTCCAGCACCGGGGTGCCGTGCGCGGCCGCGGCCTCGGCGACCCCGAAGCCCTCCATGGCCTCGGCGAGGGCGGTGGGGTGGCGTTCGCGCAGACGGGCGGCGCGTGCGGCGGTGCCGGTGACGGTCGAGACGGTCAGGACGACGCCGGGGCGGGCGCCCGTCGCGGACGCCACCTCGCGCACGAGCGCCTCGGGCGGGCGGTGGGTGACGGTGCCGAAGCCCAGCTCCGTGACCGGCAGGAAGCCGTCGGGGGTCTCCGCGCCGAGGTCGGCGGCCGTGATCTCGTCGGCGACGACGAGGGAGCCGACGGGCGCGTACGGCGCGAAGCCGCCGGCGATGCCCGCCGAGACGACCAGCCCGAAGGGGCGGCCGCTCAGGGCCGCGGTGGTCAGGGCCGTGGCGGTGGAGGCGGCGGCGAGGGCCGGGCCGACACCGGCGGCGATCACCTCCGCGTCCGGCAGGTCGAGCACCCGGGACACCGCGTCCCGCTCGGTGGGGACCGCGGTGGCCACGAGGATCCGTAGAGCGGACGTGATCAGCTGTCCTTCTTCAGCTTGAAGGACCACAGGCCGGTGACTCCCCGCTCGCCCTCCTTGATGGAGACGAGCGTCGAGTTGCCGCTGGCGCCGTACTGGGCGTTGAAGAACACGCTGCCCGGGACGGTCCGGTAGGTCTTGGTGCTGGAGTCGGTGAGCGGCTGGCCGTTCATGAGGATGGTCCAGCCCTCGTCGGCGATCTCCGGGTCGACACCGAAGCGCACGGTCTCGTCCGGGTCCACCTTGATGGACTTGATGCCCTTGCCCTTCAGGCACTTGGCGAGGTCCGAGGTCTTCACGGTCTCACCGCTCTCGCCACCGCAGGTGGCCTCCGCGTGGACGGAGGAGGTGCCGACGGTCACCGTGGCGATCGGCGTCGGCTTGTCGCAGGCCGACAGGACGAGCAGTCCGGCGGAAACGGCGCCGGCGGCGGCGAGCGCGCGGCGGCGTCGCACAACGGATTGCAGCGTGGTCATGGGCGAAGGCTATCGGGCGTGTGTCGTGCGCTCTCCATGCGGGGGCGGCGTGCCGTGTCTCGGGCGCGGCACGGCCGGTCGCCCGGGTGCCCTCATTCGACCCGCGCCCGGACGTACCCGCTGTGCCGGGCCGAGCCGAGCAGGCCCTTGACGGTGGTCAGCCAGCCGGTGGCGACGATGGCGGCGCCGACCAGCAGCCCGAGCGAGCCGCGCAGCGGCAGCACGATGCCGACGGCTCCGCCGAGCACCCACGACACCTGCAGCAGGGTCTCGGAGCGGGCGAACGCCGACGTGCGCACCGACTCCGGGACGTCCCGCTGGATCAGCGCGTCCAGGGACAGCTTGGCCAGCGCCTGCGCGAACCCGGCGACCGCCGCGAGGCAGGCCACCATGACCGCCCCGAACAGGGCCGCCGCCGTGAGCGCCACGGCCATCACCAGGCCCACGACGGTCACGATGATGATCTCCGGCGCCCGGGATCTGAGCCAGGCGCCGACCGCCGTGCCCAGCGCGTTGCCGGTGCCGGCCGAAACCGCGACTATGCCGAGGGACACGGCGGCGCTCTGCCCGGACATCGGGTGCTCCCGCAGCAGGAACGCCAGGAAGAAGATCAGGAACCCGGACAGACAGCGCAGGGCGGCGTTGGCGCCCAGGGCGTGGGTGACCGCGATGCCGACCGTGCGCAGGTTCGGGCGCTTGACGGGCTGCCGGTGCGGGCCGTGCAGATGCTGCTCGTCGGCGGCGAGCAGCGCCCGGTCCTCGCCCTTGGCCGAGTCGACCTTCGGGGGCAGCGTGAACGACAGGACCGTACCGGCGATGAAGATCACGAAGGCGCCGTACAGCGGCCAGCGCGGTCCGATCGCCTGCAGGCCCGCGCCGATCGGCGCGGCCACCCCGGTGGCCAGCAGCCCGCCCAGGGTGACCCGCGAATTGGCCTTCACCAGCGAGAACCCCGGAGGCAGCAGTCGGGGCACGACCGCGCTTCTGACCACCCCGTACGCCTTCGAGGCGACCAGCACCCCGAGCGCGGCCGGATACAGCTGCAGGTCGCCGCTGACCACGGCACTGGACAGGACCAGGGCGAGCAGCGCGCGGGCCAGCATCGCGCCCGCCATGGCGGCGCGCCGGCCGTGCGGGAGGCGGTCGAGGAGCGGGCCGATCACGGGGGCCAGGAGCGTGAACGGCGCCATGGTGATGCCCAGGTAGAGCGCGACCCGGCCGCGGGCCTCGTCGGTGGGGACGGAGAAGAACACGGTGGAGGCGAGCGCGACGGTGATCATGACGTCGCCCGCGCCGTTCACCCCGTGCAGCTCGATCAGCTTGCCGAGGCCCGACTCGCCCGCCCCGTGCGCGTGCGTGGCCTTGCGGATGCCGCGCGCCGGGCCGGTGAACGGGAAGTGCAGGGCACGGCCGATGGCGCGGAGGGAGCCGCGCCTCCGGCCCGATCCGCCACGTTGGTTGCGGCCGCCCTCGGGCCCACCGACACCGGTGGCTCCGTCGGGCTGCCTCGCGGTCGCCACCACGCAATAGTGCCCCGTATCGGGGGTGGCTAGTGCCGTTACGGCGCGTATGGAGGCCGCGGGCCGCCGCTCGGCGCGCATCGCGGAGCGCCGAGAAGCACCGTCGGTGTAGGCCCAGCGCCCGCGAACAGGTAGCGTGCGTATCTCAGCCATCCCGCACAATGGATGACGTAGGTGCGCCCGAGCGCGATTCGGACGCGGACGTCGACGCGGCCCACAGGTCCGCTCCGTCCGCTCCGCCGCCTTGAGGCACCCGCACCCGTAAGACGGCGTAGGAGAGAAGCGATACCTGTGAGCGCAGCGACCACGCGAAGCCGCACCCCCGATCGTCTGTGCGCCGAGGCCGTCGACCTCGCCCGGAGCGCCGCGGAGGAGGCCGCCGCACCCGGTGTCGTCGGGGAGCACGCGGGCGTGGTGTCCGAGGGCGACCGCGTGGTCACGCACTTCTTCGAGTGCAAGGAGCTCGCGTACCGCGGCTGGCGCTGGGCGGTGACGGTGGCCCGCGCCTCGCGCGCCAAGGTCGTCACGCTCGACGAGGTCGTCCTGCTGCCCGGTCCCGACGCCCTGCTGGCCCCCGAGTGGGTCCCGTGGAGCGAGCGGCTGCGCCCCGGCGACATGGGCCCCGGCGACCTGCTGCCCACCGACGCCGACGACCTGCGCCTGGAGCCCGGCTACACCGGCGTGGACGAGCCCGGGCCCAACGCGCCCGTCTCCGACGAGATGGCCGAGCTGGTCGAGGCGGAGGACGCCGAAGTCACCGGCGGCACCCCGGCGAACCTGCCGACGGCCCCTTCCCGCGGCTCCATCGCCGCCATCGCGGACGAACTGGGCCTGCGCCGCGCCCGCGTCCTGTCCCGCTACGGCCTGCACATCGCCGCCGACCGCTGGGAGGAGTCGTTCGGCGCGAAGACGCCCATGGCACAGGCGGCCCCCGCCACCTGTGCCACCTGCGCCTTCCTCATCCCGATCGGCGGCTCCCTCGGCCAGGCCTTCGGCATCTGCGCGAACGAGTTCTCCCCGGCCGACGGCCATGTGGTCTCCCTGACCTACGGTTGCGGCGGGCACTCGGAGGCGGCCGTCATGCCCAAGCCGCCCCGCCCGGCCCAGCCGGTCGTCGACGAGACCCGCGTCGACCCCTTCCCGCTGCGCCCGTCCCCGGACTCGGGCTCGGTCCCGGCCACGGCGGACGAGGACTCGGCGGAACTCGGCCACTCCTGACGGGCGCCGCCCGCGGGAATCCCCCTCCTCAGGGGGCCTGGTCGGACGCCCCGCGCATCGGCCGTCCATGAGCGGTACCTTCGTCGCGACGGCGATGAGGAGTGTCAACGTGAGCAAGTTCGTGCGGCCCGCGGCCGAGGGCGCCGACCCGTTCGGTACGGCGCGTCTGCGGCGTGGAGTGCTGGACGCGTGGGCCACCAGCCCCGCCCGTTTCCGGGAGGACGCCAACGCCGAGGAGGACCTCGTCCTCGGCGGGTACCGGGACCGGCTGGTCGTCGAGCTCGCGCAGAACGCCGCCGACGCCGCCGGCCGGGCCGGGGTGACCGGACGTCTGCGGCTCACCCTGCGCGAGGGCGTGCTCGTCGCCGCCAACACCGGCGCACCCCTGGACGCGGCCGGTGTCGAGTCGCTGTCCACGCTGCGGGCCTCCGCGAAACGGGACAGCGAGGCCGTCGGACGGTTCGGCGTCGGCTTCGCCGCCGTCCTCGCCGTCACCGACGAGCCCGCCGTCGTCGGACGCCACGGCGGGGTGCGCTGGTCGCTCGCCGAGGCCCGCGAGCTGGCCCAGGACACCGCCCGCCACAGCCCGGGACTGGGCGACGAGATCCGGCGCCGGGATGGCCATGTGCCGCTGCTGCGGCTGCCGTTCGCCGCCGAGGGCACCGCCCCCGACCCGTACGACACCGTCGTCATCCTTCCGCTGCGCGACACCGCCGCCGCCGACCTGGCGGAGCGGCTGCTCGGCGCCGTCGACGACGCGCTGCTGCTCGCCCTGCCCGGCCTGGAGGAGGTCGTGGTGGAGATCGGCGACGCCCCGCCGCGCACGCTGCGCCGCCGCACCGAGGGCCCCTTCACCGTCGTGGAGGACTCCGCGTCGGGCATCACCCGCTGGCGCACCGCCACCGCCCACGGCCCGCTCACCCCCGGCCTGCTCGCCGACCGTCCCGTCGAGGAACGGCTGCGGCCGCACTGGTCGCTGACCTGGGCCGTCCCCGTGGACACCGCCGACGGCAGCCCCGCCCGCCCCCGCACCGCGCCGGTCGTGCACGCCCCCACCCCCAGCGACGAACCGCTCGGCGTGCCCGCCCTGCTCATCGCCTCGTTCCCGCTCGACACCACCCGCCGGCACGCCGCCCCCGGCCCGCTCACCGACTTCCTCGTGGAGCGCGCGGCCGACGCCTACGCCGAACTGCTCGCCGGCTGGCGCCCGGTGGACGAGGGCGTCATCGCGCTCGTACCCGGCCCGCTCGGCCAGGGCGAACTGGACGGAGCCCTGCGCCAGGCCATCCTGGAGCGGCTGCCGCGGACCTCCTTCCTGCCGCCCGCCCTGCGCCCGCACGAGCCGGACTCCGAGCTGCCCGAATCGCTGCGCCCCCGGGACGCCGAGGTCGCCGAGGGCGCCGGCGCCGACACCGTACGGGTGCTGGCCGAGGTGCTGCCCACCCTGCTGCCCGCCGGGCTGGAGCGGAGGGTGGAGCTGCGCACCCTGGGAGTCGCCCGGGTGCCGCTCACCGACGCCGTGGACCGCCTCGCCGGGCTGGAGAAGGAGCCCGGCTGGTGGCACCGCCTCTACGACAGCCTCGCCGGGGTCGACCCGGACCGGCTGTCCGGGCTGCCCGTACCCCTGGCCGACGGACGCACGACCATCGGCCCCCGGCAGGTCCTGCTCCCCACCCCCGGCGGCACCTCCGTCGCCCCGGACGTCCTCGCCCGCCTCGGCCTCAAGGTCGCCCACCCGGACGCCGCGCACCCGCTGCTGGAGAAGCTCGGCGCCCTCGCGGCCACCCCTCGCGCGGTCCTGACCACACCTCAGGTGCGGGCCGCCGTCGCCGCCTCCCTCGATGAGGGCGGCGCGCCGAACTGGGAGGAGGACGCGCCCGACGCCGAGGAACTCGCCGACACCGTGCTCGCCCTCGTCCGCGACGCCGGCCTGGAGCCCGGCGACGAGCCGTGGCTGGGGGCGCTCGCGCTGCCCGACGAGGACGGGGAGCTCGCGGCGGCCGGCGAACTGGTCATGCCCGGCAGCGCCTTCGCCGAGGTCATGCGGGAGGGCGAACTGCCCTTCGTGGACGCGGAGCTGGCCGAGCGCTGGGGCGAGCAGCCGCTCGCGGCCTGCGGCGTGCTCGCCGGGTTCGCCCTGGTGCGCGCCACCGACGTCGTCCTCGACCCGGACGAACTGGAGCCCCGGGACGGCGACTTCGCCGAGCCCGACGACGCGGGACTGCTGGACGCGGTCGACGTGTGGTGCGAGGACGTCCTGGACCGGTTCCCGGACACCCCGGTGCCGCCGGTCGCCACCGAACTCGTCGCCGTACGCGATCTGGAGCTGGTCGACGACGACAAATGGCCGCAGGCCCTGGCCCTGCTCGCCCGGCCGCCGCTGAGGGACGCCCTCACCCAGCCGGTGCGCGTCCTGCTCCCCGACGGCACCCACGAGGTCGTACGGCCCTACACCGCCTGGTGGTTGCGCGGGCACCCGGTGCTGGACGGCCGCCGTCCCGCGGGCCTGCTGGCCGCCGGCGGCGACCCGCTGCTGCGCGGCCTGTACGAGGAGGCCGACGCGACCGGCTTCGACGACGAGCAGGTGCTGCGGGCCCTGGGCGTGCGCACCTCGGTCGCCGCGCTGCTGGACGAGCCGGGCGGCGCCGCCGAGCTCCTGGACCGCCTCGCCGATCCGGAGCGGACCGTCACCGGGGCCCAACTGCACGCCCTGTACGGGGCGCTGGCCGAGCTGGACCCGGAGCAGGTGACCCTGCCGGACGACCTGCGGGCCGTCGTGGACGGGCGGGTCGAGGTGGTCGACGCGGCCGACGCGGTGGTCGTCGACTCGCCCGACCTGCTGCCGTTCACCGCGGGCGTGCCGCTGCTGCCGGTGCGGCCGGCCCGGGCGGCGGAGCTCGCGGAGCTGTTCCAGGTGCGGCGGCTGAGCGAGTCCGTCACCGGCGGCGTGGACTCCGAGGGCACCGAGCACGAGGTGCCGGAGGCGGTGCGCGTGCTGCTCGGGGCACGGACCCCGGCGTCGTACGTCGAGCACGAGGAACTCGTCGTGGACGGCGTGGAGATCGACTGGCGGCTGACCGACGACGGCGTCCTGCACGCGGCGACCTTGGAGGGCGTGGCCGCCGGGCTCGCCTGGGCGGCCGGGCAGTGGCCGCGCCGCTTCGAGGTGGCGGCGCTGCTGGAGGATCCGTCACGGACCGCGGAGCTCGCGCGGGACCGCTGGTTCGACTGACGGACGGACGCGCAAGGTCACGCGATCACAAAATCCTCACCACCCGTACAACCATTCGCATCCGCCGACGATCTGATCACGCGAGTCAACAGGCTCCACGATCACCTGGGCCGGCTCGCGGCCGTCCTCCTTCCGTGAGGACGGCCGCGGCCGGGCCCTCTTCCCACCAGGGGAGCGCATGCGCATTCGAGCCACTGTGGCCGCCGTCTCCGGCGCCCTGGCCCTCTCCGCCCTCGCCGTCCCGGCCGCGCAGGCCGACGGCGGTCCTTCGCACGGCAAGGACGCGATCCGTGAGGCCGTGCAGGCGGCACGGCAGGCAGCCGGCAACTCCGACCGCAGCACCTTCGCCGCGCAGGACACGGGCGAGCCCTACGCCCTGGACCTCACCTTCTCCAGCGTGAAGGTCAACAACGGCAAGCCGATCGTCGTGGGCACCACCAACACGGTGACCGTCCCGGTGACGTACAAGGTCACGCACGCCGCGGAGCTCGACGTCAACGCCCCGGAGGTCTTCCTGGACGTCGAGATCTACCGCGGCTCGTCCTACGCCGACGCGACGAACGTGCTGCTCGGCGACGACTGGCCGGTGTGCACGCCGACCACGTCGACGACCGCCACCTGCAAGGGCACCCTCGACATCTACCCGGGCTACGAGCTGACCAACGCCGACGCCACGTCGTGGAAGGCCGGCGGCTACGCCTACGACTTCAACGACCAGGACCCGATGTCGGACGACATCGACTGGGACCAGGTCGGCTTCACCATGCAGGGCGACCTGGCGTCCACGAGCCTGCAGCGCTACTCGAAGCTGACGGTCAACGCCTCGCCGGAGCCGGTGACGAAGGGCAAGACCATCACGGTCACCGGCAAGCTGTCCCGCGCCAACTGGGACGACGGCAAGTACCACGGCTACACCAACCAGTCGGTGAAGCTGCAGTTCCGCAAGAAGGACAGCAGCACCTACACCACGCTGAAGACCATCAAGTCGAACTCGACGGGTGAGCTGAAGACCACGGTCACGGCCACCGTCGACGGCTACTTCCGCTACTCCTTCGCGGGCACCTCGACGACCCCGGCGGTCAGCGCCGCGGGTGACTTCGTCGACGTGCGCTAGCCGCCGAGCACCAACCCCCGGAAGCCGTCCGGGGGTTGGTGACGAAGGTCACTGAATTCCCCCGCCGGTGAGACAACCGGCACCGGCGGGCGCGTATCTGATCACATGGGTCAACAGGCCCCGATCACCCGGGCCCCGTCGCGACCAGCGGGGCCCCTTTCCGTACCAGGGGAACGCATGCGCATCAGAGCCACCGTGGCCGCCGTCTCCGGCGCCCTGGCCCTCTCCGCCCTCGCCGTCCCGGCCGCCCAGGCCGACGGCTCCTCCGTGGACCGCGCGGACGTGGCGAAGGTCCGCCGGGCCGCCGTCGCCACCACCGGCCGTGCCGCGGCCGCCGACGGCAGGCCGTACGCCCTGAACGTCTCCTTCTCCGACTTCAAGATCGCCAAGACGGTCCAGGTGGGCACCACCAACCACGTCTCCACGGCCGTCAGCTACACGCTCACCCACGGCGCGGACGTCGACATCAAGGCCGACGACTTCCTCACCGACCCGATCCTCTACAAGGGCTCCTTCACCGCCCCGGAGAACCGGCTCTACGGCAACAAGCCCGCCACCTGCACGGCCACCTCCGCGACGACGGCCACCTGCACGGGCACCATCGACGTCTACCCGGCCGCGAGCGAGCTGATCAACTCCGACGCCGGCAGCTGGAAGGCGTCGGCGGAGGCCACCGCCTTCAACGGCGAGGACCCGGACGCCGAGCTCTTCGACATCACCAAGGTCGGCTACCAGAGCCAGGGCGGCCTGGGCACCACCCTCCTGCAGCGCTACTCCAAGCTGACGGTGAACGCCTCGCCGGAGCCGGTGACGAAGGGCAAGACCATCACGGTCACCGGCAAGCTCTCCCGCGCCAACTGGGAGGACAACAAGTACCACGGCTACACCGGCCAGCCGGTGAAGCTGCAGTTCCGCAAGAAGGACAGCAGCACCTACACCACGGTGAAGACCGTCACCACCAGCGCGACGGGTGAGCTGAAGGCCACCGTCACCGCCTCCGTGGACGGCTACTTCCGCTACACCTTCGCGGGCACCTCGACGACCCCGGCGGCCACCGCCGCGGGCGACTTCGTCGACGTGCGCTAGACATACACCCGCGACTCAGCACGGGACCCGGCGGTCGACCCACTTCCACAGGAATTCCAGGGCGGCCGCCGCCACCGCCGCGATGCCGACCGCGACCCACGGCAGTGTCATCCCGACCAGCCGCAGCGCGAAGAACTCCTGGAGCAGGGGTACGACCAGCACCAGCAGGAACGCGAAGCCCATCGCGGCCACCAGCGCGATCCGCCACCAGGTGTACGGGCGGGCGATGATCGCCAGCACCCAGATCGAGACCAGGAACAGCGTCAGGGTGGCCGCGCTGGTCTCCGCGGGCAGGCTGTCCGCCCCCGAGTAGTGGTGGCGGGCGATCAGATACGTCGCGAACGTCGCCACCCCCGCCACCACGCCGCCCGGGATCGCGTAGCGCATGACCCGCCGCACGAAGTGGGGCTGCGCCCGCTCCCGGTTCGGCGCGAGCGCCAGGAAGAAGGCGGGGACCCCGATGGTGAGCGTGGACAGCAGGGTCAGATGGCGCGGCAGGAAGGGGTACTCCACCTGCCAGAGCACCACCATCAGCGCCAGCAGCACCGAGTAGACCGTCTTGACCAGGAACAGGGTCGCCACCCGGGTGATGTTGCCGATCACCCGCCGCCCCTCGGCCACCACCGACGGCAGCGACGCGAAGCTGTTGTCCAGCAGCACGATCTGCGCGACGGCCCGGGTCGCCTCCGACCCCGAGCCCATGGCCACCCCGATGTCGGCGTCCTTCAGCGCGAGCACGTCGTTCACGCCGTCGCCGGTCATCGCGACGGTGTGCCCGCGCGACTGGAGCGCCCCCACCATGTCCCGCTTCTGCTGCGGGGTGACCCGCCCGAAGACGGTGGCGTCCTCGATGGCGGCCGCCATCTCGTCCCGGTCCCGGGGCAGCCGGCGTGCGTCGACGGCCTTCCCGGCCAGCCCGAGCTTGGACGCGACCGCGCCCACCGAGACCGCGTTGTCCCCGGAGATCACCTTGGTCCGGACGTTCTGCTCGGCGAAGTAGCGCAGCGTGTCGGCGGCGTCGGGCCGCAGCCGCTGCTCCAGGACGACGAGGGCGGCCGGTTCGGCGTCCCGGGCGACCTCGGGGTCGTCGAGCTCGCGACGGGCGCGGGCGAGCAGCAGCACCCGCAGGCCCTGCTCGTTCAGCCGGTCGGCCTCGCGGAGCACGGGGTGGCCGTCGGGGAGCAGCACGTCGGGCGCGCCCAGCAGCCACGTCCCGGTCTGCCCGTCGCCCTCGCTGAAGGTGGCGCCGCTGTACTTGCGCGCGGAGGAGAAGGGCAGGACGGCGGTGCAGCGCCAGTCCTCCGGTTCGGGGAAGGCGGCGATGACCGCCTGGAGCGAGGCGTTGGGGCGGGGGTCGGACGCGCCGAGGGCGCCGAGGACCGTGCGGACGTAGGGCTCCTCGAAGCCGTCCAGCGTGCGCAGCGCGGTGACGTCCATGCCACCCTCGGTGAGGGTGCCGGTCTTGTCGAGGCAGACCGTGTCGACGCGGGCCAGGCCCTCGATGGCGGGCAGCTCCTGCACCAGGCACTGCCTGCGGCCCAGCCGGATGACGCCGATGGCGAAGGCGACGGAGGTCAGCAGCACCAGCCCCTCCGGGACCATCGGCACGATGCCGCCGACGGTCCGGGCGATCGAGTCGTCGAGGTCGCTCCCCTTGACGAACAGCTGGGTGATGATCAGGCCGATGGCGGCCGGGACCATCATCCAGGTCACGTACTTGAGGATGGTCGAGATGCCCGACCGCAGCTCGGAGTGGACGAGCGTGAACCGGGACGCCTCCTCGGCGAGCTGGGCGGCGTAGGCCTCACGCCCGACCTTGGTGGCCTGGTAGGCACCGCCGCCGGCGACCGCGAAGCTGCCGGACAGGACCGGGTCGCCGGGCCGTTTGACCACCGGGTCGGCCTCGCCGGTGAGCAGGGACTCGTCGATCTCCAGACCGTCGGCCTCGACGCACACCCCGTCCACGACGACCTTGTCCCCGGGCCCGATCTCCACCAGGTCGTCGAGGACGATCTCGGAGGTGGCGATCTCGACGGCCACCCCGTCGCGGCGCACCGTGGGCCGTGCCTCGCCGATCACCGCGAGCGAGTCAAGGGTCTTCTTGGCCCGCCACTCCTGGATGATCCCGATGCCGGTGTTGGCGAGGATGACGAACCCGAACAGGCTGTCCTGGATCGGCGCGACGAACAGCATGATCAGCCAGAGCACGCCGATGATCGCGTTGAAGCGGGTGAAGACGTTGGCGCGGACGATCTCGGCCATCGACCGGCTGCTGCGCACCGGTACGTCGTTGACGTCCCCCCGCGCCACCCGTTCGGCCACCTGGGCCGCGGTGAGTCCGGTCGGCGCGACGGTGACGGAGGCGCTGTGCACGGGGTGGTCCACATCGGTGCCCGCGTCGGCATGCGTCATGCATTCGACGGTACGTGCGCGTGCGGGAGTTCACCCGCCGAGTGCGCGGAAGTTCCGACCGGGGGAGGAGCGGCCTCGTACCAGGGGTGTACGGCCGCTATTCGGCGGAGGGGGCCGCCGGCTGCTCGGTGCGCGCGCCGGAGGTCTCCTGGTGCGCCGCCGCCCGCTTGAGGGCCGCGTCGCGCCTGCGGACGTACCAGATGCCGATGAGGCCGAGCCCGGCGCCGGCAAGGCAGGTCCACACCCACCAGGTGTGCCCGTGGTCGTCGAACCAGCCGTAGAACGGCAGCTGCGCGACGAAGAGGACGAACCAGATGATGGTGCCGCTGGTGATGGTCGCGACCACGGGGCCCTCCAGGGGCTCCGGCGCCTCGTGCTTGGGGGTCCACTTCGCCATGCGACACAGCTTACGAGGTGATCAGGTCTACGCGCGGAGATGGCTCTTCCGGCCCTTATATGTTCATACTGAAACTGTCTGAGTCTGACCACTTCTCTTCGTAGGAAACACCAAAAACATGTCCACCTCGGCTCCTGCCAAGGCCCCCACCCCTGAACAGCCGGGAGCCGGGCCCGCCTACGGCGCAATCGACCGTTTCTTCAAGATCTCCGAACGCGGTAGCTCCGTGCCCCGCGAGATCCGCGGCGGTCTCGCCACCTTCTTCGCGATGGCGTACATCATCGTGCTGAACCCGATCATCCTGGGCAGCGCGAAGGACATGTACGGGCATCACCTGGACAACGGCCAGCTGGTCACCGCGACCGCCGTCACCGCCGCCTTCAGCACCCTGCTGATGGGCGTCATCGGCAATGTGCCGATCGCGCTCGCCGCCGGCCTCGGCGTGAACTCCGTCGTCGCCCTCCAGCTCGCCCCGCGCATGTCCTGGCCCGACGCGATGGGCATGGTGGTCCTGGCCGGCTTCGTGGTCATGCTGCTCGTCGCCACCGGCCTGCGCGAGCGCGTCATGAACGCCGTGCCGTTCGGCCTGCGCAAGGCCATCGCCATCGGTATCGGCCTGTTCATCATGCTGATCGGCCTGGTCGACTCCGGCTTCGTCACCCGCATCCCGGACGTCGCCCAGACCACGGTCCCGCTCCAGCTCGGTACCGGCGGGCACCTCGACGGCTGGCCCGTGCTGGTCTTCGTCCTCGGCGCGCTGCTCACCCTCGCGCTCATCGTCCGCAAGGTCCCCGGCGCGATCCTCATCTCGATCGTCGCGATGACCGTGGTCGCCGTCGTCATCGAGGCCGTCGCGAAGGTGCCGTCCTGGGGTCTCACCACCCCGAAGTGGCCCGGCAATCCCGTCGCCAGCCCCGACTTCGGCCTGATCGGCGAGTTCAGCCTGTTCGGCGGATTCGGCAAGGTCGGTGTGCTGACCGGTGTCCTCTTCGTCTTCACCGTCCTGCTGTCCTGCTTCTTCGACGCCATGGGCACGATCATGGGCGTCAGCGACGAGGCGAAGCTGACCGACGCCCGCGGCCAGATGCCGGGCATCAACAAGGTGCTGTTCGTCGACGGCCTCGCCGTCGCCGCGGGCGGCGCCAGCTCCTCCTCGGCCACGACGGCGTTCGTGGAGTCCACGGCCGGTGTCGGCGAGGGCGCCCGGACGGGCCTGGCCAACGTCGTCACCGGTGGTCTGTTCGGAGTGGCGCTGTTCCTGACGCCGATCGCCACGATGGTGCCGTCCCAGGCGGCCACCCCGGCCCTGCTCGCGGTGGGCTTCCTGATCCTCGCGAACTCCGTCAAGGAGATCGACTGGGCGGACTACACGATCGCGATCCCGGCCTTCGTGACGATGGTGATGATGCCGTTCACCTACTCGATCACCAACGGCATCGGCATGGGCTTCATCACCTTCGTGGTCCTGCGTCTGGCCGCCGGCCGCGGCCGGGAGGTCCCGGTCGCGATGTACGTGGTGGCGGCGGTCTTCGGCTTCTACTACCTGATGCCGGCGCTGGGTCTCACGTGACGCCGTAGAACCTCTCGGTCTCCTCGACGGCGGACTGGAACCGCTCGTCGAAGTCATCGCGGATGAGCGTCCGGACGACATAGTCCTGGACGCTCATTCCTCTTTTGGCGGCATGCCGGCGCAGCCGGTCGAGCAGCTCGTGGTCCATCCGCAGGCTGAGCACGCTGGTCCCCATGTACATGAGGGTCGCGGCACTTTCCGGTGCGGTGTGTCACGTTCCGCTGCTGGATCACCCATATGAGTGATCGTGGGGTGACGTGGCGGGAGTCACGGGTGGCGCGGGGCATCCCCAGTGGTATTTAGCCAGAGTAATGAGTTACGCTAATGACATGTCGGACCTCACCCACGGCGACGACGCTGCCGCCGTGAACTCCCTGCGCTCCGCGGTCATGCGCCTCTCCCGCCGGCTCAAGCACCAGCGGGTCGACGAGTCGCTGAGCCCCACCGAGATGTCGGTGCTCGGCACCCTCTCCCTCTACGGCAGCGCCACCCCCGGTGAGCTGGCCCGCAAGGAGCACGTCCAGCCGCCGTCGATGACCCGCATCGTCGCCCTGCTGGAGGCCAAGGGCCTGGTCCGGCTGGAGCCGCACCCGGAGGACCGGCGCCAGAAGGTCGTCTCGAAGACCGAACAGGCCGAGACGATGCTCGCCGAGAGCCGCACCAAGCGGAACGCCTTCCTGGCCACCCTCGTCGAGGGCCTCGACGAGGAGGAGTGGGCGACCCTGCGCGCCGCAGCCCCCGTGCTGGAGAAGCTCGCACACCTGTAAGCAGCCACCGAGGAGGCGACCACTTTTGAGTTCGGGACCCGGAGCAGACTCCGCCCCCGCACCGACCACCCACGACTCCCCGCCCACCCCCGAGCACCGCTCCTCGATGTTCAGCTCGCTCAGGATCCGGAACTACCGGCTGTTCTTCCTCGGCCAGGTCGTCTCCAACACCGGGACCTGGATGCAGCGCATCGCCCAGGACTGGCTGGTGCTCAGCCTCACCGGCTCCGCCACCGCCGTCGGCATCACCACGGCCCTGCAGTTCCTGCCCATGCTGCTGCTCGGACTGTACGGCGGCGTCCTCGTCGACCGGCTGCCCAAGCGCCCCACGCTGATCGCCACCCAGTCCGCGATGGCCCTCACCGGCATCGCGCTGGCCGCCCTCACCCTCACCGGACACGTCCAGGTCTGGCACGTCTACCTGGCCGCCCTCGCCGTCGGCCTCGCGACCGTCCTCGACAACCCGGCCCGGCAGTCGTTCGTCTCCGAGATGGTCGGCCCCGGCCAGCTCCAGAACGCCGTCAGCCTCAACTCCGCGAACTTCCAGTCCGCCCGGCTCGTCGGACCCGCCGTGGCCGGCCTGATGATCACCGGTGTCGGCACCGGCTGGGCCTTCCTCGCCAACGGCCTGTCCTTCGTCGCGCCCATCACCGGCCTGCTCCTGATGCGGGCCCGCGAGCTGCACGCCGTCGAACGGGCGCCGCGCCGCAAGGGACAGCTGCGCGAGGGCCTGCACTACGTCGCCGGCCGTCCGGACCTGATCTGGACCATCGTCCTCGCCGGTTTCGTCAGCACCTTCGGCTTCAACTTCCCGGTCTTCCTGTCGGCCTTCGCCGACGACGTCTTCCACGCGGGCGCCGGCTCCTACAGCCTCTTCAACACCCTGATGGCCGTCGGCTCCCTCGCCGGGGCGCTGCTCGCCGCCCGGCGCGGCACCGCCCGGATGCGGGTGCTGATCGCCGGGGCGGTGGCCTTCGGCACGATGGAGATCGTGGCGGCCGTCGCCCCCTCCCTGTGGCTGTTCGCCGTGCTCATGGTGCCCATCGGCATGTTCGGCATGACGGTCAACGTCACCGCCAACAGCAGCATCCAGATGGGCACCGACCCGAGCATGCGCGGCCGCGTGATGGCCCTCTACATGATGGTCTTCATGGGCGGCGCCCCCGTCGGCGCGCCGATCGCCGGCTGGGTCACGGACGCGTACGGCGTCCGGGCCGGCCTCGCCTCGGGCGGCGCCGTGACCGCCGCCGCGGCCGTCGCCGTCGCCCTGGTGCTGGCCCGCCTCGGCGGACTGCGCCTCGCGGTCGGCTGGTGCCACGGCCACCCGAAGGTGCGGTTCGTGCCCCGCGAGCGGGAGCAGCTCGCCACGGCCGCCTGAGTTCCCGGGACGGACACGGGCACGGCGGCGAGACTTCCCCCATGAGACTCTTCGCCGCCGTGCTGCCGCCCGACGACGTGGTACGGGAACTCCACACCGAGGTCGCCGCCCTGCGGAGCCTGCCCGGCGCCGACCGGCTGCGCTGGACCGCCCGGTCCGGCTGGCACCTCACCCTCGCCTTCTTCGGCGAGGTCGACGACGACCTGCTCGCCGGCCTGTCCGGCCGACTGGAGCGCGCCGCCCACCGGACCGCCCCCTTCCGGCTGGCGCTGCACGGAGGGGGCCAGTTCGGGCACGGACGGGCCCTGTGGACGGGCGTGCGGGGCGATGTGCCCGAACTGGGCGTGCTGGCCGGGCGCTGCGAGGCGGCGGCCGCGAAGGCGGGCGTGCCGATGGGGGAGCACCGCCGGTACAAGGCCCATCTGACGCTGGCCCGCAGCCGTACCGCCGTGGACACCCGGCCGTATGTGACGGCCCTCGCGGACTTCGCCAGCCGCACCTGGACGGTGGCGGAGCTGGCGCTCGTCCGCAGCCACCTGCCCACCTCCGGCGTGCCGGGCGAGCAGCCCCGCTACGAGGTGGTCGCCCGCCGGCCGTTCGGCGCCGCCGGTTAACCTCGTGGCGTGGACCCGAAAACCCGTAACCGGATCATGGCCGGTGCGCTCGTGCTGATGTTCGTCCTCGTGGCCCTGGCGGCGGCGCTCGGACGGTGACGCCCGCACGCCGCCCCTCGGGCGCCTACCAGGCGAACGCCTCCGGCGTCGGCCCCGGACCCGGGAACACCTCGTCCAGCGCGTCCAGCAGCTCCTCGCCCAGCTCCAGCTCCACGGCCCGCAGCGCCGACTCCAGCTGACCGGCCGTGCGGGGGCCGACGATCGGGCCCGTGACGCCGGGCCGGGTCAGCAGCCAGGCCAGGGCGACCTCGCCGGGCTCCAGGCCGTGCTTGTCGAGCAGGTCCTCGTAGGCCTGCAGACGGGCGCGTGCCGCCGGGTCGGCGAGGGTGTCCGCCGCCCGCCCGGACGCGCGGCGCCCGCCCTCGGCCTGCTTCTTCAGCACCCCGCCCAGCAGCCCCCCGTGCAGCGGCGACCAGGGGATGACCCCGAGGCCGTACTCCTGCGCGGCGGGGATGACCTCCATCTCGGCGCGGCGCTCATAGAGGTTGTAGAGGCACTGCTCGCTGACCAGGCCGATGGTGCCGCAGCGCCGGGCGGCGGTCTCGTTGGCCTGGGCGATCTTGTAGCCGGGGAAGTTGGAGGACCCGACGTAGAGGATCTTGCCCTGCTGCACCAGCACGTCGACGGCCTGCCAGATCTCCTCGAACGGGGTGTCCCGGTCGATGTGGTGGAACTGGTAGACGTCGATGTGGTCGGTCTGCAGCCGCTTCAGGCTGGCGTCGACCGCGCGCCGGATGTTCAGCGCGGAGAGCTTGTCGTGGTTGGGCCACGCCTCGCCGTCGGCGCCCATGTTGCCGTACACCTTGGTGGCGAGGACGACCTTGTCGCGCCGGTCGCCGCCCTTGGCGAACCAGTTGCCGATGATCGTCTCGGTGCGGCCCTTGTTCTCGCCCCAGCCGTACACGTTGGCAGTGTCGAAGAAGTTGATGCCGGCGTCCAGCGCCGCGTCCATGATCGCGTGGCTGTCGGCCTCGTCGGTCTGCGGTCCGAAGTTCATCGTGCCGAGGACCAGTCGGCTGACCTTGAGTCCCGTGCGTCCGAGCTGCGTGTACTTCATGCAGGGCACGCTAACGACTTCGAGTGCGCTCCAGGCAAGGGCACGCCACACGGTCGGTCGCGGAGGAAGCCGTCCGCCGTCGGGACGAGGTCGACGACCGTGCCGGTCAGAGAGGGCTGTCGTACGGCCCGCCCAGATCCCACGCCTGGTGCATCGCGTCCGCGAAGGCGGCGGCGATCTTGTGTTCGCCCCTCGCGTTCGGGTGGGTGCCGTCGTACGTGTCCAGGTCGATGTCGTACGACGGCGGCGGCGACGCCAGCAGCAGGGGGGAGCCGGGCTGGTCCAGGTCGGCGACCGCCTTCGCCAGGAGTTCGTTGAAGCGGGTGACCTGCGCGGCGAAGGGGGCGTCGTTCGTGGCCCGGACGTTGGGGATCACCGGCAGCACGACGATGCGCACGTGCGGGCCGGCCGTCCGTGCCTCGGCGACGAAGGCCCGTACGTTCTCGGCCGTCTGCTCGGCGTTCGTGTAGAAGCCCAGGTCGATCAGGCCCAGCGAGACGAGGAGCACGTCGGCCCGGTGCGCGCGGACCGCGTCGCCGATCAGCGGGGCCATGTGCTGCCAGCCCTCGCCCCAGCCGGCGAGGTGCGCGCGGGGGAAGTCGGGGTCGGCGTACTCGTACGAGCTCGGGGCCTCCGTGGCCTTGTCGTACAGCGTCTCGCGCGGGCCGACGAGGGCGAAGGGGCCGCCGTAGGTGTCCCGCAGGTGCTGCCACATGCGGTAGCGCCATGTGTGTTCGCCGGCGCTGCCGATGGTCATGGAGTCGCCGACGGGCATGAACCTGAGCATCCGCTCATGATGGACGATCTCCGGGGGCGCGAGGGGCCGGTGGGGTGTGAAGCCCGCCACGCGGCGCCCCGCCCGGGGCGGCGCCGCGAGGGCCCCGGCTCCGAACCCCCGGGCGGGATGGCAGGCTTGGGGCATGCGCCGACCGCTCGCCGTACTCGCCGGGGTCCTGCTCACCGGTGCGCTGACGCTGCCCGCGTCCGCCGCCGACGGGAAGGGGAACGAGGACTTCACGATCAAGGACCCGCGGATCACCGAGTCCAGCGGCCTGGCCGCCTCCCGGCAGCACAAGGGCGTCTACTGGACGCACAACGACCAGGACACCGGCGCCTACCTGTACGCCGTCGACAGCGCCACCGGCAGGACGGTCGCCCGGATCACGATGACCGGCGTGGGCACCCCGCGGGACGTGGAGGCGATCTCCATGGGCCCCGACAACCAGCTGTACGTCGGCGACATCGGCGACAACGACGGTGTGGAGTGGCCCTATGTGTGGATCTACCGGCTGACCGAGCCGAAGGTCCTGAAGGACCAGACGGTCCGGGCCACCCAGTACGTCGTGAAGTACTCCGACGGCACCCGCGACGCCGAGTCGATGGTGGTGCACCCGAAGACCGGGCGCGTCTACATCATCGACAAGCAGGAGGACGGCGGGCACCTGTACGAGGGACCGGCCGAGCTCTCCCCGTCCGGCGCGAACGTCTTCGAGCCGACCGCGCCCGTGGACCTGTGGGCCACCGACGCCGCCTTCTCCCCGGACGGCAAGACCCTGGTCGTTCGCGGCTACTTCGGGGGTCTCGCCTACGACTGGAACGGCGGGAGGCTCAAGCGCCTGGAGCGGGTCGGCGTGCCGCTCGGGCAGGGGGAGTCCGTGTCGTACTCGCCCGACGGAAGCAAGATCATGCTCGGCAGCGAGGGCGTGAACAGCGCGGTGGTGGCGAAGGACGCGCCGGGGGGCACCGGGTCCGACAGCTCGGCGCCCGGCGGGAGTTCGGCCTCCTCGGACGGTGACGGCGGCACGGACGGCACCCTCAAGGTCGGCGCGGTGGCCGTGGTGGCGGTCCTGGTCGTGCTCTTCGCGCTGCGGAGGCTGTTCCGGCGGGCATGAGCGCCGCTCAGTCCGCGTCGCCCGCCGTGCGCCCTGTGCCTGCTCGGTCCTCGTCGCCCGCCGTGCGACGGGCGACGAACACCTCCAGGCCGTCCAGGATGCGCTGCAGGCCGAACTCGAAGTGGTCGAAGTCGGGGCCGAAGGTGTCCTCGGAGAGGCCGGCCAGGACGGGGTAGCGCCCGCTGAGCATGGCCTTCTCCAGCGCCGGCCGCTGGGCCTCCCAGAACTGGGCGTCCGTCAGCCCCGAGCTGCGCTCCGCCTCCTCCTGGTACAGCTGGGTCCGCGCGGCTCCGACGACGTATCCGTCGATCATGATGATCGCCGACAGCAGTTCCGGGTCGGTCAGGCCCATCGGCTTGATCCGGCCGAGCATCTTCTCCAGGCCGTCCAGGGCGTTCGGGCCGAGGATCGGCCGGGACTGGTTGACCTCCAGCAGCCAGGGGTGCCGCCGGTACAGGGCGAGGGTCGCCCGGCCGAGGGCCTCCAGGGCCGAGCGCCAGCCGCCGTCGCCGAGCTCCGCCGCGTCCGCCGAGACGCGCTGCACCCGGTCCAGCATCAGGTCGAGCAGCTCCGCCTTGCCGGGGACGTAGCGGTACAGGGACATGGCGCCGGTGCCGAGCTCCGCCGCGATCCGGCGCATCGACAGCGCGCCGATCCCGTCGCGGTCGGCGACCTCGACGGCGGTCTCCACGATGCGGTCGAGGGTGAGGCCCGGCTTCGGCCCCCGGCTGGGCATCTGCCCCGTGCCCCAGAGCAGGTCGAGGGTGCGCGCGATGTCGCCGCTGCCACTGGTCTCCGTACCGCCGCCACCGCTGCTCATACGGGCAGTCTAGATCCGCGTCCGAAAACTGGGTACACCGTACGCGCCATCGGGTACGGTGTACCCAGTTAATGGAAGGGGGACCCCATGAACGACGACGGTCACGCCGTACGGGCGGAGGGCCTGGAGAAGCGGTACGGCGAGAAGCGCGCCCTGGACGGTTTCGATCTCGCCGTCCGCGCGGGCACCGTGCATGGACTGCTGGGCCCGAACGGCGCGGGCAAGACCACCGCCGTCCGCGTCCTGTCGACGCTGATCAGGGCGGACCGCGGACGGGCGGCCGTGGCCGGGCTCGACGTGGCCCGCCGGCCGCGCGAGGTGCGGGCGCGGATCGGACTGACCGGGCAGTACGCGGCGGTGGACGAGGTGCTCACCGGGCGGCAGAACCTGGAGATGTTCGGGCGGCTGTTCCACCTGGGCGGCCGGCGGGCCCGGCTGCGGGCCGCCGAGTTGCTGGAGCAGTTCGACCTCACCGACGCCGCCGACAGGGGCGTCGGCGACTACAGCGGCGGCATGCGGCGCCGGCTGGACCTGGCCGCGTCGATGATCCTCGCCCCGGCTGTGCTATTCCTGGACGAGCCGACGACGGGGCTCGACCCGCGCAGCCGCGGGGAAGTGTGGGACTCCGTACGGGCGTTGGTGGCGGACGGCACGACCGTGCTGCTGACCACGCAGTATCTGGAGGAGGCCGACCGGCTGGCCTCCCGGATCACCGTCATCGACCAGGGTCGGGCCATCGCCGACGACACCCCGGACGCCCTGAAGAACCGGGTCGGTGGCGACCGGATCGAGGTGGTGGTCGCCGAACGCTCCGAGATCCCGCGCGTGGCAAAGGTCATCGCCCGGGTCGCCGACGGCGAACCCGAGGCGGACGAGACCGAGTTGCGGGTGCACGCCGCCGTGACCGACCGGGTGGCCGCCCTCACGGACGTCGCCCGCACGCTGCAGGACGAGGGCGTACGGGTCGAGGACATCGGTCTGCGCCGGCCCAGCCTCGACGACGTGTTCCTGCGCCTGACCGGACATCGCACGGAGAAGGAGGCGGCGGCATGAGCGCGCTCGACCTGACCGGACCGGCCGGCCGCGGCCGGGTGTACTGGGCGCTCGCGGACTGCTGGAACATCGTCCGCCGGGGCCTGACCCACTACCAGCGCCAGCCGGTCAACATCGCCTGGCAGTTGGGCTTCCCGATCCTTTCCGTCCTCCTGTACGGCTATGTCTTCGGCAGCGCGATGAAGGTGCCAGGGGGCGGCGACTACCAGGACTTCCTGATGCCGGGCATGTTCGTGATGACCATGGCCTTCGGCTTCATCAACACCGCGACCGTCGTGGTGTACGACTCCACCAAGGGCGTCATCGACCGCTTCCGCTCCATGCCGATGGCGTCCTCCGCGGTGGTGGCCGGACGCGGGGTGACCGATCTGATCGTCGCCTGCGCCGAGTTGGCCATCCTGATGCTCACCGCGCTGGCCATGGGCTGGCGTCCGGACGGCGGCTGGGGCTTCCTCGCCGCGTTCGGGCTGCTGCTGTGGCTGCGGTTCGCACTGATCTGGCTCGGCGTCTGGCTTGGTCTGCTGGTTCCCAACCCGGAGGCGGCGGGCGGTCTGTTCGCGGTGGCCTTCCCGCTGACGATGATCTCCAGCATCTTCGTCGCCCCGCAGCTCATGCCCGACTGGCTGGGCTGGGTGGCCGCCTGGAACCCGATCTCCTCCACGGCCGCTGCGACCCGCGAACTGTTCGGCACGCCGGTGGGCGGTGGCGACTCCTGGGTGGAGCAGCACGCGTTGCTGATGGCCGGGGTGTGGCCGGTGATCCTGACGGCGATCTTCCTGCCGCTGGCGGTGCGGCGGTTCCAGAAGCTGAGCCGGTAGGTCGTGCCCGGCCCGGCTCCGTCCTTCGCCTGACGAGGGGGGAGCCGGGCCGGCCGGGTGTCCGGAATTGCCGTAACTCCCGTTTTCCGTGGGGTTTCTGAGAGCGGGCTGTGCCTCGGTTTGGTCAAGTCTTGCTCGAATGCGTACATACGCGGTGCGGTCTTCCGCGACGATGCGGCACGGCCCGCGTCACTCGTGGGTCTGACCCCGACACCGTTGCGAGAGAACTCCATGAGAAGAAGCGCAGCCGTACTGTGCGGCGCCACGGTCGTCCTGGCCGGGACACTCACCGCCGTTCCCGCCAACGCCAGCTCGCCACACTCCGCGAGCACGGCCCTGTCGACCGCCGTCGCCAAGGTCGCCTGGAAGAAGTGCGGGACGGACGACACCCCCACGCTCCAGTGCGGGACGGTCGAGGTGCCGCTCGACTACGCGAAGCCGCGCGGGCGCCAGATCACGCTGGCCGTCTCCCGTGTGCCGCACACCGCGTCCAAGTCCCAGGGCCCGCTGCTCGTCAACCCCGGCGGTCCCGGTGGCAGCGGCCTGTCGCTGGCCGAGTTCGTCGCGTCCTCCCTGCCGAAGGAGGTCGCCGCCCAGTACGACGTCATCGGCTTCGACCCGCGCGGAGTGGGCGAGAGCGAGCCCGCCCTGGACTGCAAGCCGGGCCACTTCGACCCGGTGCGCCCCGACTCCGTGCCGAGCACCCCGGCGCTGGAGAAGGCCAACCTGGCGCGCGCCAAGGCCTTCGCCAAGGCCTGCGGCACGAAGTACGCGGACGTCCTGCCGTACATCGACACGGTCAGCGCCGTGAAGGACATGGACTCGATCCGCAAGGGCCTCGGCGCGTCGAAGATCAACTACTTCGGCTACTCGTACGGCACCTACCTCGGCTCCGTCTACGCCAAGCTGTTCCCCGAGCGGGTGCGGCGCCTGGTGCTGGACTCGATCGTCGACCCGACCGGTGTCTGGTACGACGACAACATCCAGCAGGACTACGCCTTCGACAAGCGCCACAAGGCCTTCATGGCGTGGATCGCCAAGTACGACTCCACGTACAAGCTCGGCACGAACCCGAAGAGGATCGAGGCCAAGTGGTACGCCATGCGCGCGGCCGTGGCCAAGAAGCCGGCCGGCGGCAAGGTGGGTGCCTCCGAGCTGGAGGACATCTTCATACCGGGCGGCTACAACAACGCCTACTGGCCCACGCTCGCCCGGACGTTCGCGGCGTACGTCAACAACCACGACACGGCGGCGCTGGTCAAGGCCTACGACAACATCGCGGCGATCGACGCCTCCGGTGACAACGGCTACAGCGTGTACACCGCCGTGCAGTGCCGTGACGCCTCCTGGCCGCGCGACTGGAAGCAGTGGCGCAAGGACAACTGGGCGGTGTACGAGAAGGCCCCGTTCATGGCGTGGAACAACGCCTGGTACAACGCGCCGTGCGCGTTCTGGCCGACGAAGACGCTGAAGCCGGTCAACGTCGCCAACAGCAAGCTCCCGCCGGTGCTGCTGTTCCAGGCGACGGACGACGCGGCCACGCCCTACCAGGGCGGCGTGACCATGCACCGGCTGCTGAAGGGCTCCAGCCTGGTGGTGGAGCAGGGCGGCGGCAACCACGGCATCACGCTGAGCGGCAACGCCTGCCTCGACAAGCACCTCGCGACGTACCTCACCAACGGCAGGGTCCCGCACGGCAAGGGCACGGTCGACGCGGTGTGCGACAAGCTCCCCGACCCGACGCCGCAGCCCGCGGCGCGGAAGGCGGCCGGCACCGGCACCCTGAGCGCGATCCTGGGCTCCGCCCGCTGATCGACCGACACAACGACAGGGGGCGTCCGGCGACACTCGCCGGGCGCCCCCTTCGTCACGTACGCGGGAAGGTCAGAGCTTCTCGATGACGTAGTCGACGCACTTCGTCAGCGCCTCGACGTCCGCCGGGTCGATCGCCGGGAACATCGCCACCCGCAGCTGGTTGCGGCCGAGCTTGCGGTACGGCTCGGTGTCGACGATGCCGTTGGCGCGCAGCACCTTGGCGACGGCGGCGGCGTCCACCTCGTCCGTGAAGTCGATCGTGCCGATGACCTGCGAGCGCTTGGCCGGGTCGGTGACGAACGGGTTGGCGTACTTGATGTCCTCGGCCCAGCCGTACAGGGTGCGGGCGGAGGTGGCGGTGCGGCGGACCGCCCAGTCCAGGCCGCCCTGGCCGTTGATCCACTCCAGCTGCTGGTTCAGCAGGAAGAGGGTGGCGAGGGCCGGGGTGTTGTACGTCTGGTTCTTGCGGGAGTTGTCGATCGCCGTGGGCAGCGAGAAGAACTCCGGGATGTGGCGGCCGCCGGCGTGGACGCGCTCGGCGCGCTCGATCGCGGCCGGGGAGAAGACGCCGATCCACAGGCCGCCGTCGGAGGCGAAGGACTTCTGCGGGGCGAAGTAGTAGACGTCCGTCTCGGCGATGTCGACGGGCAGGCCGCCGGCGCCGGAGGTGGCGTCGACCAGGACCAGCGCGCCCTCGTCGGCGCCGGCCACGCGCTTGATCGGCATGGCGACACCGGTGGAGGTCTCGTTGTGGGTGAAGGCGTAGACGTCGACGCCCGCCGCCGCGACCGGCTCGGGGTGGGTGCCCGGGTCCGTGGAGACGACGTCCGGGTCGGCCAGCCAGGGGGCGAGCTTCGCGGCCTTGGCGAACTTGGAGGAGAACTCGCCGAACGTGAGGTGCTGCGACCTGTTCTCGATCAGGCCGTGCGTCGCGATGTCCCAGAACGCGGTGGAGCCGCCGTTGCCGAGGATCACCTCGTACCCGTCGGGCAGGGAGAACAGCTCCTTGATGCCCTCGCGCACCTGGCCGACCAGGTTCTTCACCGGGGCCTGGCGGTGGGAGGTGCCCATGAGGGAGGTACCGGTGGCGGCCAGCGCGTCCAGCGCTTCCGTCCGCACCTTGGAGGGGCCAGCGCCGAAACGTCCGTCGGCGGGCTTGATGTCAGCGGGAATCTGGATCTCAGCCACGACACGGAGGGTAGCCGGTGGAGGAAACCCGGGTGAAACCTCGTCCGTCCGGTGAGACGGCGCGGTCCCGGCCCCGCGCGGGCGCCCGCCGTCACCGGGCTGGTTGAGTGGACGCATGGCGGAACTGGAGACGGAACTGCGCGCGGCCGTCCGGGGCGAGGTCGGGTTCGACGTCACGTCCCGTGCGCTGACGACGATGGACGCGTCCAACTACCGGCGTGTCCCGCTGGGGGTGGTGGCCCCCCGGGACGCCGACGACGTCGCCGCCGCGCTGGCGGTGTGCCGGGAGCACGGGGTGCCGGTGGTGGCGCGCGGCGGGGGCACGTCCATCGCCGGTCAGGCCACCGGCACCGGTGTCGTCCTGGACTTCACCCGGCACATGGACCGGCTGGTGTCCCTGGACCCGGGGACGCGCACCGCCGTCGTGCAGCCCGGACTCGTCCTCGACCGGCTCCAGGAGGCCGCCGCCCCGCACGGCCTGCGCTTCGGGCCCGACCCGGCCACGCACAGCCGCTGCACTCTCGGCGGCATGATCGGCAACAACTCCTGCGGATCCCACTCCGTGGCGTGGGGGACGACCGCCGACAGCGTGCGCGAGCTGGACGTGCTCACGGCGCGCGGCGACCGGCTGCGCCTGAGCCGGGAGTGGGCGGGTGCGCCGGAGGGGCTGCGGGCCCTGGTGGAGGGCGACCTGGCGCGGCTGCGGACCGGTTTCCCCGAGCTGCCCCGCCGGATCTCCGGGTACGCGCTGGACGCGCTGCTGCCCGAGAACGGCGCCGACGTGGCCCGCTCGTTCTGCGGCAGCGAGGGCACGCTCGGCGTGCTCACCGAGGCGGTCGTCCAGCTCGTTCCGGCGCCCCGCGCGCGGGCGCTCGCGGTGCTGGCGTACGCCGACGAGAGCGCCGCCGCCGAGGCGGCGGCCGGGCTGCTGCCGCTGGGGCCGCTCACCGTGGAGGGCATGGCCGCCGACCTCGTGCCGGCGTCGGCCGCGCTGCCCCGCGGCGGCGCGTGGCTGTTCGTGGAGACGGGCGGGGAGTCGGCGGGCGAGGCACGCGCCCGGGCGGAGGCGGTCGTGCGCGCCGCCGACGTGGCCGACGCGGCCGTCGTCACCGACCCGGCCGGGCAGCGGGCCCTGTGGCGCCTGCGGGAGGACGCGAGCGGCACGGCGACGCGGATGCCGGACGGCACGGAGGCGTGGCCCGGCTGGGAGGACTGCGCGGTGCCGCCGCGCCGGCTCGGCGCGTATCTGCGGGAGTTCCGGGCGCTGCTGGCCGCGCATGGGCTGCGCGGGGCGCCGTACGGGCACTTCGGGGACGGCTGCATCCACGTCCGGATCGACTTCGACCTGCTCACCGAGCGGGGCGTCGGCCGCTTCCGGCGCTTCTCCGAGGAACTGGCCGCCCTGGTCGTGGCGCACGGCGGCTCGCTGTCCGGGGAGCACGGCGACGGGCAGGCGCGGGCCGAGCTGCTGCCGAGGATGTACGGGGAGGAGATGGTCCGTCTCTTCGAGCGCGCCAAGGGCGTGTGGGACCCGGACGGCCTGCTCAACCCGGGGATGCTGGTGCGCCCGGCGCCGCTCGACACGAACCTGCGCTTCGCGGTCCTGCCCCGTGAGCCGGTGGACGTCGCCTTCGGCTACCCGGCGGACGGCGGTGACTTCGCGGCGGCCGTACGGCGCTGCGTCGGAGTCGCCAAGTGCCGTACGACGTCGGTGTCCGGGTCCGCCGTGATGTGCCCGTCGTTCCGGGTGACCGGAGCCGAGGAGCACTCCACGCGCGGGCGTGCCCGGCTGCTGCACGAGATGCTCGCCGGGGAACTGGTGACCGACGGGTGGCGCTCGGACGAGGTGCGTGACGCGCTGGACCTGTGCCTGGCCTGCAAGGGGTGCCGCTCCGACTGCCCGGTGGGCGTGGACATGGCCACGTACAAGGCGGAGTTCCTGCACCACCACTACGCGGGCCGGCGCCGGCCCGCCGCTCACCACAGCATGGGCCGGCTGCCCCGGTGGCTGCGCCTGGTGGACCGTACGCGGGCGGCGGCCCTGGTCAACGCCCTCGCCGCCGTCCGGCCGCTGGCCCGGCTGGCGAAACGGCTCGGCGGGATCGCGCCCGAGCGGCGGCTCCCGCCACTCGCGACCCGGACCTTCAGCCGCTGGTGGGAGACGAGGGAGAGGCCCGCGGCCCCGGCGGGCGGGGAGCGGGTCGTGCTGTGGCCGGACACCTTCACCGAGCATCTGTCGCCGTCCGTCGGGCAGGCGGCCGTCCGGGTGCTGGAGGCGGCCGGACTGCGGGTCGCGCTGCCGCCGACGGTGCGCATGACCCCGTCCGGGCGGGGCGAAGGGACGCAGGTGGCGATGGACCCGCTGTCCGTGCTGCGCGGCCGGCGGCGTGTCTGCTGCGGGCTGACGTACGTCTCCACCGGTCAGCTCGACCGGGCCCGCGCGGTGCTGCGGCGCACGCTGGACCTGATGGAGCCGCTGCTGGAGCGGGACACGCCCGTGGTGGTCCTGGAGCCCAGCTGTGCCGCGTCGCTGCGCTCGGACCTGCCCGAGCTGCTGCACGACGACCCGCGCGCCCGGCGGCTCGCCGACCGCGTCCTGACCTTCGCCGAGGCCCTGGAGCGGTACGCGCCCGGCTGGGCGCCGCCCCGGATCGGGCGGCCGGCGGTCGGGCAGACCCACTGCCACCAGCACGCCGTCCTCGGCGACGGACCCGACCGGCGGCTGCGGGAGGCGGCAGGGCTGACGGGCGAGCTGAGCGGCGGCTGCTGCGGCCTCGCGGGGAACTTCGGGTTCGAGAAGGGGCACTACGACGTGTCCGTGGCATGCGCGGAGGAGCAGCTGCTGCCCGCCGTGCGGGACGCCGGGGAGGGCGCCGTGGTCCTGGCGGACGGCTACTCCTGCCGGACCCAGCTGGCGCAGCTCGCGGGCGTGCGGGGCCGGCACCTGGCCGAGGTCCTCGCGGACGCGCTGGAGACGGCGGGACGGGGCCGTCCGGGATCGGATGGACCCGCAGGAGATGAGGGGGGAGCGGGGCGCGCCTAGGCTGACGATCAGTGGAACGCCGCCCCGGCCGCGGCCCCTCCCGGACCGTCCGTCCGGTCAGCGACAGGAGCCCCCATGCCCCTCCTCCTCCGGCCCATCACGCGCGACGAGCACCTGGCGTTCGTCGCGGCCCGCCGCTCCGCCAGCCACACCCAGGTCCCGTCCTGGGGCGAGGTGAAGCCGGACTGGACGGCGGAGAGCCTGGGGTGGTTCGACGAGGAGGGGCGGCTGCTGGGTGCGGGCCTCGTGCTGTACCGCCCGCTGCCCCGCCTGAGGAAGTACCTGGCCTATCTGCCGGAGGGGCCGCTCATCGACTGGCACGCGCCCGACCTGGCCGAGCGGTGGCTGGAGCCGATGGTCGCGCACCTGCGGCGCAAGGGGGCCTTCTCGGTGCGGATGGGCCCGCCCGTCGTCGCGCGCCGGTGGAGCCCCGACACGGTGAAGGCGGCCATCGCCGACCCCGCCGCGCACCGGCTGCGCGACGTGGAGCCCACGGCGTACGACCCGCGCGCCGCCGGGGTCGAGGAGCGGCTGCGGGCCGCCGGATGGCGGCGGTCCGAGCGGGCGGGCGAGGAGGGCTTCGCCGCGGGCCAGCCCCGGTACGTCTGCCAGGTGCCGCTGGCCGGGCGGTCGCTGGACGACGTCCGACAGGGGCTCAACCAGCAGTGGCGGCGCAACATCAAGAAGGCCGAGAAGGCGGGCGTCAAGATCGTGCGGGGCGGCCGCGAGGACCTGCCCGTCTTCCACGAGCTGTACCGGGAGACCGCCGAGCGCGACCGGTTCGTCGCACGTCCGCTGCCGTACTTCGAGCGCATGTGGACCGCGCTCACCGCCGAGGACCCGGACCGGATGCGGCTCTACCTCGCCCACCACGACGGCGACGTGCTCGCCGCCGCCACGATGCTCACCGTCGGCGAGCACGTCTGGTACTCCTACGGCGCCTCCACCAGCCGCCGGCGCGAGGTCCAGCCGAACCACGCCATGCAGTGGCACATGATCGCCGACGCGCACGCGGCGGGTGCCGCCGTCTACGACTTCCGGGGCATCACCGACACCCTGGAGGAGTCCGACCACCTGCTGGGCCTGCTGCGGTTCAAGGTGGGCGCGGGCGGTGAGGCCGTCGAGTACCTGGGCGAGTGGGACCTCCCGGTGAACCGGCTGCTGCACCGGGCCCTGCATCTGTACATGGCCCGCAGGTAGGGCGGGGGCGGCTCCGCCGTCCATACTCTGGGACAGTGGCATGACGGGTTCACACGCCTGACCGAGTCCACTACTCTGGACTTGGTAGTACAGCACGATGAACGCAACCCTCGCCGAGCCCTGGAACGCCCGTGAGCATCCCCGAAGCCGCCGCCGCGCACGTCGGCGCCCCGGCCCCCTCCGCACCGGCCGCCGGCACCCCCGGCCGCCGGGGCTCCCTCGGCCCGGTGGGCCTGGTGCTCGCCGGCGGCATCTCGGTCCAGTTCGGCGGCGCCCTCGCGGTGAGCCTGATGCCGCGTGCCGGCGCGCTCGGCGTGGTGGCGCTGCGGCTGCTGGTCGCGGCCGTCGTCCTGCTGCTGGTCTGCCGGCCCCGGCTGCGCGGCCACTCCCGGACCGACTGGGGCACGGTGGTCGTCTTCGGCGTCACCATGGCCGCGATGAACGGCCTCTTCTACCAGTCGGTCGCCCGCATCCCGCTCGGCCCGGCCGTCACCCTGGAGGTGCTCGGCCCGCTCGCCCTGTCCGTGCTGAGCTCACGGCGCGCCCTCAATCTCGTGTGGGCGGGACTGGCCCTCGCCGGTGTCTTCCTGCTCGGCGGCGGCGGCTTCAGCAGCCTCGACCCGCTCGGTGTGGTCTTCGCCCTGGGCGCGGGCGCCATGTGGGCGGCCTACATCGTCTTCAGCGCCCGTACCGGCCGGCGCTTCCCGCAGGCCGACGGGCTCGCGCTGGCGATGGCGGTGGGGGCGGTGCTGTTCCTGCCCCTGGGCCTGGCCGAATCGGGCGCCAAGCTGGCCGATCCGGTGACGATCGGGCTGGGCGCGGCCGTGGCGATGCTCTCCTCGGTCCTGCCGTACACGCTCGAACTCCTCGCCCTGCGCCGCCTGCCCGCGGGCACCTTCGCGATCCTGATGAGCCTGGAGCCGGCGATCGCCGCGACCGCCGGGTTCCTCGTCCTCGACCAGGCCCTGTCCACCACGCAGGCGCTCGCCATCGCGCTCGTCATCGCGGCGAGCATGGGGGCGGTGCGGACGCAGGTGGGCCGGAGGAGGAAGACGAGGTCCGCACCCCCCGGTACGTCCTCGGAGGCGCTTTCCTAGCGCATCAGGAGTCCCCGCATCCCCAGCCCGTGGCGCACGCGCAGCCGGCGCAGCTCCCACAGGCCCACCGCCGTGACGGAGACCGGGGCACCCAGGATGAACACGTACCGGATCAGCGCCGGCACGCCCGCGTGGGCACCGGTGAGCACGTCGATCAGCGCCATCTCCCACGCCATCGCCATGATCAGCAGCGGCGGCACCGTCTCGTGGATGTCCGCGGTGCGGAAGACGTGCTGGACGGCGAGTCCCACGCCCCAGACGACGAACGGCAGCACCCAGAACAGGACGAAGAGGGTGGCCGCAAGCTGGAAGATCTTCGTCGCCGTCAGCGGGCCCTCCCCGAGCGGGCTGCCCTCGTAGAACCCCGAGAGCACGACGGCCGGGAAGACGGAGGCCGCCGCCATCATGGCCACGATCGCGCCGAAGCACCGCCCGGCCCGGCGCAGCAGGTCCCGTCGCGCCGCCGGAGCGGCCAGGCCGTACAGGATGCCGACGACGACCGGGAGGGTCGCCGCCAGCACGAGGGCGCTGGTCCACGACTGGTCGACCTGCTCGTCCGCCGCGTCGCCGAGCGTGGGGGCGAGTTTGTAGGTGGAGGACATCCACAGGAACGCGCCCACGCCGACCAGGGTCCTGATCTTCCGCATCCGCGCCACCTCCGGGTCCGAGACGATGCCCGGCCGTGACGGGGTGAAGACCCGGCGCGCGGTGTGGATGGGGCCGATCCGCCGCCGCAGCCGGGTGATCGGCCCGCCGGGCGGCGGCGCCGGGTGGGGCGGCTGGGGCTGCGGCGGCACGTAGGGCTGGGGCGGCTGTCCGCCCGGGTTCCGGTTGCTCATGGTTCGTCCCCCGATATGCGCGTTGGCGCCGCGATGGGCGCGATCGCCGAGTGTGTTGAGCACACAGCGTCCGCATGGCCCTCAGCCCGGGTCGTGCACCGAACGACCGCAATTATGCAAGCGTGCTTGCTTGTTTTCTTTCGCGCTGCCATGCTCCTCAGCACGCCGCACACCGCCGTGCCCCGAGGGGAGCGTCCCGTGTCCGATCCGACGCCCGTGTTCGACGACCTGCGCGAGGAGAGCGAGGAACTCGACCGGCTGGTGGCCGAGTTGAGTCCCGAGCAGTGGGCGCTCGCCACGCCGGCGCCCGGCTGGAGCGTCGCCCACCAGATCGCGCACCTGGCCTGGACGGACCACTCGGCGCTGCTGGCCGCGACCGACACGGACGCCTTCCACGCCCTGGTGGAGAAGGCGCTGGTGTCGCCGGGCTCCTTCGTCGACGACGGTGCCGAGGAGGGGGCCGCGCTGCCGCCCGCCGAGCTGCTCGCGCGCTGGCGGGACGGCAGGGCCGCCCTGGACAAGGCGTTGCGCGCGGCACCCCGGGGAGCGAAATTCCCCTGGTACGGCCCGCCCATGTCGGCACCCTCCATGGCCACAGCCCGGCTCATGGAGACCTGGGCCCACGGACTGGACATCGCCGACGCCCTCGGTGTGGTGCGCCCACCCACCGACCGGCTCCGGCATGTGGTGTGGATCGGGGTGCGCACCCGTGACTTCGCCTTCGGCGTCCATGGACTGCCCGTGCCCTTCGAGCCGTTCCGGATCGAACTGACCGCCCCGTCCGGCGACCTGTGGACCTACGGCCCCGAGGACGCCGACCAGCGCGTCACCGGGTCCGCCGTCGACTTCTGCCGCCTGGTCACCCAGCGCGCCCACCGCTCCGACCTGGACCTGCGCGCCGAAGGCCCCGACGCCGACCGCTGGTTCGACATCGCGCAGGTCTTCGCGGGCCCGCCCGGCGCCGGACGCGGCCCGAAGGGGGAGCCCCGGTGACGGCGGCCGCCCGGCCGCTGCGGATCGGCAACGCCTCCGGCTTCTACGGCGACCGCTTCGACGCGATGCGCGAGATGCTGACCGGCGGTGAGCTGGACGTCCTCACCGGTGACTACCTCGCCGAGCTGACCATGCTCATCCTCGGCCGCGACCGGCTGAAGGACCCCGGCGCCGGCTACGCCCGCACCTTCCTGCGCCAGCTGGAGGAGTGCCTCGGCCTCGCGCACGAACGGGGCGTGCGGATCGTCGCCAACGCGGGCGGGCTCAACCCGGCCGGGCTCGCCGACGCCGTACGGGCCCTCGCGGACCGGCTCGGCGTCCCCGTGCGCGTCGCCCACGTCGAGGGCGACGACCTGGCCGCCCGCCACCCCGGCGCGCTCGCCGCCCACGCCTACCTCGGCGGCTTCGGGATCGCCGCGTGCCTGCGGGAGGGCGCGGACGTCGTCGTCACCGGCCGGGTGACGGACGCGGCCCTGGTGACCGGGCCCGCCGCCGCCCACTTCGGCTGGCAGCCCGGCGACCACGACCGGCTCGCGGGCGCCGTCGTCGCCGGGCACGTCCTGGAGTGCGGGGCGCAGGCGACCGGCGGCAACTACGCGTTCTTCGACGCGGCCGCCGCGACCCGCCCCGGCTTCCCCCTCGCCGAACTGCACCAGGACGGAAGCTGCGTCGTCACCAAGCACCCCGGCACCGGCGGCCTCGTCGACGTCGGCACGGTCACCGCCCAGCTGCTCTACGAGACGGCGGGCGCCCGCTACCCGGGGCCCGACGTCACCGCCCGGCTGGACACCGTACGGCTCACCCAGGACGGCCCCGACCGGGTGCGGATCGACGGGGTGCGCGGCGAGGCCCCGCCCCCCGACCTGAAGGTCGGCGTGAACCGGCTCGGGGGCTTCCGCAACGAGGTCGTCTTCGTGCTCACCGGACTGGACGTCGAGGCCAAGGCGGCGCTCGTACGGCGGCAGATGGACGACGCGCTCGCCAAGTCCCGGCCCGCCGAGGTGCGGTGGGACCTGGTCCGCACCGACCGGCCCGACGCGCCGACGCAGGAGACGGCGAGCGCCCTGCTCCGGCTGGTCGTGCGGGACCCGTCCCAGGAGAACGTCGGACGGGCGCTCAGCGGGGCGGCCATCGAGCTGGCGCTCGCCAGCTACCCCGGTTTCCATGTGCTCGCGCCCCCGGGAAAGGGCACCCCCTACGGGGTCTTCGAGGCTGTGTACGTCCCCCATGGTGCCGTCGACCATGTGGCCGTCCTCCAGGACGGACGTCGGATCAGCGTGCCTCCGCCCCAGGAGACGGCCGTGCTCGACGCCGTCCCAGAGCCTTCGCCGCCGGCCCCCCTGCCGGCCGGGCCCACCCGGCGCGCCCCGCTCGGCCTCGTCGCGGGTGCCCGCAGCGGGGACAAGGGAGGGGACGCCAACGTCGGCGTCTGGGCCCGCACCGACGACGCCTGGCGCTGGCTCGCGCACGCGCTCACCGTGGACCGGTTCCGGGAGCTGATCTCGGAGAGCCGCGAGCTGGCGGTGACCCGGCACGTCCTGCCGCACCTGCGCGCCCTGAACTTCGCCGTCGAGGGCATCCTCGGCGAGGGCGTCGCCGCCCAGCACCGCTTCGACCCGCAGGCCAAGGGCCTCGGTGAATGGCTGCGCAGCCGCCACCTCGACATCCCGGAGAGTCTGCTGTGACCGTCCTGCCCACCGCCCTGGACCCCACGAGCCCCGACCACCGGGCCAACCGCGAGGCCATGCTCGCCAAGCTGGCCGAACTCGACGCCGAGCACGCCAAGGCCCTCGCGGGCGGCGGCGAGAAATACGTACAGCGGCACCGGGGGCGCGGCAAGCTGCTCGCCCGCGAACGCGTCGAGCTGCTGCTCGACCCGGACACCCCCTTCCTGGAGCTGTCCCCGCTGGCCGCCTGGGGCAGCGACCACACCGTCGGCGCCTCCCTGGTCACCGGCATCGGGGTGGTCGAGGGCGTCGAGTGCCTGATCACCGCCAACGACCCGACCGTGCGCGGCGGGGCCAGCAACCCGTGGTCGCTGAAGAAGGCGCTGCGCGCCAACGACATCGCCCTCGCCAACCGGCTGCCCGTGATCAACCTCGTGGAGTCCGGCGGCGCCGACCTGCCCTCCCAGAAGGAGATCTTCATCCCCGGGGGCGCCATCTTCCGGGACCTGACCCGGCTGTCGGCGGCCGGCATCCCCACCGTCGCCGTCGTCTTCGGCAACTCGACGGCGGGCGGCGCCTATGTGCCCGGCATGTCCGACCACGTGATCATGGTCAAGGAGCGCGCCAAGGTGTTCCTGGGCGGCCCGCCGCTGGTGAAGATGGCGACCGGCGAGGAGAGCGACGACGAGTCGCTGGGCGGTGCCGAGATGCACGCGCGCGTGTCGGGCCTCGCCGACCACTTCGCCGCCGACGAGCCGGACGCCCTGCGCCGGGCGCGCCGCGTGGTCGCCCGGCTCAACCACCGCAAGGCGTACCCGGATCCGGGACCGGCCGAGCCGCCCGAGTACGACCCGGAGGAACTCCTCGGCATCGTCCCCGGCGATCTGAAGACCCCCTTCGACCCGCGCGAGGTCATCGCCCGGATCGTCGACGGCTCCGACTTCGACGAGTTCAAGCCCCTGTACGGCACCAGCCTCACCACCGGGTGGGCGAGCCTGCACGGCTATCCCGTCGGCGTCCTCGCCAATGCGCAGGGCGTCCTGTTCAGCGAGGAGTCGCAGAAGGCCGCCCAGTTCATCCAGCTGGCCAACCAGCGCGACATCCCGCTGCTGTTCCTGCACAACACCACCGGCTACATGGTCGGCAGGGAGTACGAGCAGGGCGGCATCATCAAGCACGGCGCCATGATGATCAACGCGGTCAGCAACAGCCGCGTCCCGCACCTGTCCGTCCTCATGGGCGCCTCCTACGGCGCCGGGCACTACGGCATGTGCGGCCGGGCCTACGACCCGCGCTTCCTGTTCGCCTGGCCGAGCGCCAAGTCGGCGGTGATGGGACCCCAGCAGCTCGCCGGGGTGCTCTCCATCGTCGCCCGGCAGTCGGCGGCGGCGAAGGGGCAGCCGTACGACGACGAGGCGGACGCCGCGCTGCGGGCCATGGTGGAGCAGCAGATCGAGTCGGAGTCGCTGCCGATGTTCCTGTCCGGGCGGCTGTACGACGACGGCGTCATCGACCCCCGCGACACCCGCACCGTCCTCGGCCTGTGCCTGTCCGCCGTCCACACCGCCCCCTACGAGGGCGCGCGCGGCGGCTTCGGCGTCTTCCGGATGTGAGGGAACCACCAGTGATCACTTCTGTCCTCGTCGCCAACCGGGGCGAAATCGCCTGCCGCGTCTTCCGCACCTGCCGCGACCTGGGCGTCCGCACGGTCGCCGTGTACTCGGACGCCGACGCGAACGCCCTGCACACCCGCGAGGCCGACACGGCCGTACGGCTGCCCGGGGCGGCGCCCTCCGAGACGTACCTGGACGGCGCCCTGATCGTGAAGGCGGCGCTGACCGCCGGCGCGGACGCCGTGCACCCCGGCTACGGGTTCCTCTCCGAGAACGCCGGCTTCGCGCGCGCCGTCCTCGACGCGGGCCTGGTCTGGATCGGCCCGCCGCCCGAGGCCATCGAGGCGATGGCGTCCAAGACCCGGGCCAAGGAACTGATGGGCCTCGCCCCGCTCGGCGAGGTCACCGAGGCCGACCTGCCCGTCCTGGTGAAGGCCGCCGCGGGCGGCGGCGGGCGCGGGATGCGGATCGTGCGCCGCCTGGACGAGCTCGACGCGGCGCTCGCCGGCGCCCGGGCGGAGGCCGCGAGCGCCTTCGGCGACGGCGAGGTGTTCGTCGAGCCGTACGTCGAGCGGGGCCGCCACGTGGAGGTGCAGATCCTCGCCGACACCCACGGCACGGTGTGGCCGCTGGGCACCCGGGACTGCTCGCTGCAGCGCCGCCACCAGAAGGTCGTCGAGGAGTCCCCGGCGCCCGGGCTGCCCGCCGCCCTCACGGCCGAGCTGCACGCGCTCGCGGTCCGGGCCGCCCGTGCCGTCGACTACGTGGGCGCCGGCACCGTCGAGTTCCTGGTCGCCGGCGACACCGCGCACTTCCTGGAGATGAACACCCGACTCCAGGTCGAACACCCGGTGACCGAGGAGGTGTTCGGCGTCGACCTGGTCGCGGAGCAGCTGCGGATCGCCGAGGGCCACGCTCTGGACCCCGAGCCGCCGCCCGCGCGCGGGCACGCCGTCGAGGCCCGCCTGTACGCCGAGGACCCGGCCCGCGACTGGGCGCCGCAGACCGGGCGCCTGCACCGCCTCGCCGTCCCCGGCGCCGTCCGCCTGGACACCGGCTTCACCGGCGGCGACGACATCGGCGTCCACTACGACCCGATGCTCGCCAAGGTGATCGCCCACGCCCCCACCCGCGCCGAAGCCGTCCGCAAGCTGGCCGCGGCGCTGGAGCGCGCGGTGATCCACGGCCCCGTCACCAACCGCGACCTCCTCGTCCGCTCCCTGCGCCACGAGGAGTTCGCGCGGGCCCGTATGGACACCGGCTTCTACGACCGCCACCTGGCCGGCCTGACCACGCCCGCCCCCGACCCGTACGCCCCGCTGGCCGCCGCCCTCGCCGACGCGCACGGCCGCTCCCGCTTCGGCGGCTTCCGCAACGTCCCCTCCCAGCCGCAGGTCAAGCGGTACGCCGTCGGGGACGAGGAGCACGAGGTCCGCTACCGGCACACCCGCACCGGCCTGGAGGCCGACGGGGTGCGCGTCCTGCACGCGGACGCGCACCGGGTCGTCCTCGAGGCCGACGGCGTACAGCACACCTTCCAGGTGGCGCGGTACGGCGACGAGGTGCACGTGAACGGCACCCGTCTCACCGCGCTGCCCCGCTTCCCCGACCCCACGGCACAGCTCGCGCCGGGGTCCCTGGTGGCCCCCATGCCGGGGACGGTCGTCCGCGTCGCGGACGGCCTGGCGGAGGGCTCGGCCGTGGAGGCCGGCCAGCCGCTGCTCTGGCTGGAGGCGATGAAGATGGAGCACCGGATCACCGCACCGAGCGCGGGCACGCTCACCGCCCTGCACGCCGCCCCCGGAGACCAGGTGTCCGTCGGCGCCCTCCTGGCGGTGGTCCAGCCCTCCGCCTGACGCTCTCCGACTGCCGAACCGCACGGCCAGCCACGACGAAGGAGTCACATGGCCACGATCGAGACCGACGAGCACAAGGCCCTGCGGGCGGCCGTGGCCGCCCTGGGCAGACGCCACGGCCGCGGGTACGACCGGGAGGCCCTCTGGGCGGAGGCGGCCAAGCTCGGCTACCTCGGCGTCAACCTGCCCGAGGAGTACGGCGGCGGAGGCGGCGGCATCTCCGAACTCTCCATCGTCCTGGAGGAACTGGGCGCCGCGGGCTGCCCGCTGCTGATGATGGTCGTCTCCCCGGCGATCTGCGGCACGGTCATCGCCCGCTTCGGCACCGAGGAGCAGAAGCGGCACTGGCTGCCCGGCCTCGCCGACGGCTCCCTCACCATGGCCTTCGGCATCACCGAGCCGGACGCCGGGTCCAACAGCCACCGCATCACCACCACCGCCCGCCGCGACCCGGACTCGGGGGACTGGATCCTCAACGGGCGCAAGGTGTTCGTCTCCGGCGTCGACATCACCGACGCGACCCTCATCGTCGGCCGCACCGAGGACGCCCGCACCGGCAAGCTCAAGCCGTGCCTGTTCATCGTCCCGCGCGACACCGGGGGCTTCGGGCGGCGCCAGATCGACATGGAACTCAGTGCCGTGGAGAAGCAGTTCGAGCTGACCCTGGACGACGTGCGGCTGCCCGCCGACGCGCTCGTCGGCGACGACGACGCGGGCCTGCTCCAGCTGTTCGCCGGCCTCAACCCCGAACGCATCATGACGGCCGCGTTCGGGATCGGCATGGGCCGCTTCGCGCTGGCCCGCGCCATCGAGTACGCCCGCGACCGCACGGTCTGGAAGACGCCCATCGGGGCCCACCAGGCCATCGCGCATCCCCTCGCGCAGGCGCACATCGATCTGGAGCTGGCCCGTCTGATGATGCAGAAGGCGGCGTACCTGTACGACGCCGGGGACGACGCGGGCGCGGGCGAGGCGGCCAACATGGCGAAGTACGCGGCCGGGGAGGCGTGTGTGAAGGCCGTCGACCAGGCCGTGCACACCCTCGGCGGCAACGGTCTCACGCGCGAGTTCGGGCTCGCGTCGCTGATAACGGCCGCGCGCGTGTCTCGTATCGCCCCGGTGAGCCGGGAGATGATTCTCAACTACGTCTCCCACCAGACCCTGGGTCTGCCCAAGTCGTACTGAACGGCAGCCGACCGGCACCGTGTCGCGAGGAGGAACCGTGTTCCGCAGCGAGTACGCAGACGTCCCGCCCGTAGAACTCCCCATCCACGAGGCGGTGCTGGGCCGGGCCGCCGAGTTCGGGGACGCCCCCGCGCTCATCGACGGCACCGACGGCACCACCCTCAGCTACGAACAGCTCGACCGCTTCCACCGGCGGGTCGCCGCCGGTCTGGCCGAGGCGGGCGTGCGCAAGGGCGACGTGCTCGCCCTGCACAGCCCGAACACGGTCGCCTTCCCCACCGCGTTCTACGCGGCCACGCGCGCGGGTGCCTCCGTCACCACGGTGCACCCGCTCGCCACCCCCGAGGAGTTCGCCAAGCAGCTCAAGGACTGCGCGGCCCGGTGGATCGTCACCGTGTCGCCGCTGCTGGAGACGGCACGCCGGGCCGCCGAACTCGCGGGCGGCGTCCAGGAGATCCTCGTGTGCGACAGCGCGCCCGGACACCGGTCGCTGATCGACATGCTGGGGTCCACCGCCCCCGAGCCGCGGGTCGCCATCGACCCGGTGGAGGACGTCGCGGCCCTGCCCTACTCCTCCGGCACCACCGGCATCCCCAAGGGCGTGATGCTCACCCACCGGCAGATCGCCACCAACCTCGCCCAGCTCGAACCCTCCATGCCGGCCGGGCCCGGCGACCGCATCCTCGCCGTGCTGCCGTTCTTCCACATCTACGGCCTCACCGCGCTGATGAACGCACCCCTGCGGGTCGGCGCCACGGTCGTCGTACTGCCCCGCTTCGACCTGGAGACGTTCCTCGCGGCCATCCAGAACCACCGCATCACCGGCCTGTACGTGGCCCCGCCCATCGTGCTGGCCCTCGCCAAGCACCCGCTGGTCGCCGAGTACGACCTGTCGTCGCTGGAGCACATCGTCAGCGCCGCCGCGCCCCTGGACGCCAGGCTCGCCGCCGCCTGCTCCCAGCGGCTCGGCCTGCCGCCCGTCGGCCAGGCGTACGGCATGACCGAGCTGTCGCCCGGCACCCATGTCGTCCCGCTGGCCGCCATGGCCGACGCGCCGCCGGGGACCGTCGGCAAGCTGATCGCCGGCACCGAGATGCGCATCGTCTCCCTCGACGACCCGGACAAGGACCTCGGCGTCGGCGAGTCCGGCGAGATCCTGATCCGCGGGCCCCAGGTCATGAAGGGCTACCTGGGCCGCCCGGACGCCACCGCCGCGATGATCGACGAGGACGGCTGGCTGCACACCGGCGATGTGGGCCATGCCGACGCCGACGGTTGGCTGTTCGTGGTCGACCGGGTCAAGGAGCTCATCAAGTACAAGGGCTTCCAGGTGGCCCCCGCCGAACTGGAGGCCCTGCTGCTCACCCACCCCGGCATAGCGGACGCCGCGGTGATCGGCTGCTACAACGACGAGGGCAACGAGGTCCCGCACGCCTATGTGGTCCGCCAGCCGTCCGCGCCGGAGCTGACCGAGGGCGAGGTCATGATGTACGTCGCCGAACGCGTCGCCCCCTACAAGCGGGTCCGCCGGGTCACCTTCATCGACGGCGTCCCGCGGGCCGCCTCCGGCAAGATCCTGCGCCGCGAACTGCGGACGCCGAAGGAGAGCGCATGACGCTGATCGGCCGCGCCCACGCGCGCGGTGTGCACACCCTGAGCCTCGACTCCCCGGACACCCGCAACGCGCTGTCGGCGGCCCTGGTGGGCGAGCTGGCCGGGGCGCTGACGGAGTGCGGCAAGGACGCCGAGGTGCGCGCGGTCGTGCTCACCCACACCGGGAACACCTTCTGCGCGGGTGCCGACCTGCGGGACCCGCCGGACCCGGACGCGCTGGTGGCGCTGCTGCGGGGGATCGTCGCCCTGCCGAAACCCGTCGTCGCCCGCGTCACCGGCCACGTCCGCGCCGGCGGCCTCGGGCTCCTCGCGGCCTGCGACATCGCGGCCGCCGCCCGCACGGCCACCTTCGCGTTCACGGAGGTCCGCATCGGGGTGGCCCCGGCGGTGATCTCGCTGCCGGTGATGCCCCGGGCGGACCCGCGCGCCCTCGCCCGCTACTACCTCACCGGGGAGCGGTTCACGGCGCCGGAGGCGGTCCGCGTCGGCCTGCTGACGGCCGAGGGCGACGACGTGGACACCGTCCTGGAACCCGTCCTGGACGGCCTGCGCAGGGCCGCCCCCCAGGCCCTGGCCGAGACGAAAGCGCTGCTCGCGGCTAAGGTGCTGGAAACCTTCGACCGGGACGCGGCCGGACTGACCGCGCTCTCGGCCCGGCTGTTCTCCTCCTCCGACGCCCGTGAGGGGATGACGGCCTTCCTCGAAAGACGGGATCCGGAATGGGTGGTGTGAGCACGGCCGGCGACCGGGTGGACCGCGTGCCCAAGCAGGACCGCAGCCGCGTCACCCGGCAGCGGCTCCTGGAGGCCGCCGTGGCCTGTCTGGCCGAGCACGGCTGGGCGGGCTCCACGGTGTCGGTCGTGGCCGAACGGGCCGGCGTCTCCCGGGGCGCGGCCCAGCACCACTTCCCGACCCGCGAGGACCTGTTCACGGCGGCCGTCGAGTACGTCGCCGAGGAGCGCTCCACGGCCCTGCGCGCCCTCTTCCCCGAGGGCGCGTCAGGCGACCGGCACACGGTCGTCGCCGCCCTCGTGGACCTCTACACCGGCCCCCTGTTCCGCGCGGCCCTGCACCTGTGGGTCGCCGCGTCCGACGAGGAGCAGCTGCGTCCCCGGGTCACCGAGCTGGAGGCCCGCGTCGGCCGGGAGACCCATCGCATCGCCGTGGAGCTGCTGGACGCCGACGAGTCGCGCCCCGGCGTCCGGGAGTCCGTGCAGGGACTGCTCGACATGGCCCGCGGCCTGGGCCTGGCGAATCTGCTCACCGACGACACCGGCCGCCGGGCCCGGGTGGTGGCGCAGTGGTCCCGGCTGCTGGACGAGGCCCTGGGCTGAGCGCCGTCGGCGCCTCAGTCGTCCGCGTCCTCGTCGTCCTCCTGCGCGGCGGCCGGGGACGGCGGAGCGGCCGGGTCCGAGGCGCCCGTGGTCGGCGGGGCCTCCGACGTCGTCCCGGCATCCCCGGTGTCGTCCGGCGCGAACCACGTCATGCCGAGCAGCATCGCGGCCACGAACAGCAGCGCGCCCGCGGCCGTGGCGGCGATGCGCCGGGCGCCGAACCCGGACGGGGACGCGGACCGGCTCCGGGCCCGCCCGCGCGACCGCACGGGGGCCTGGGCCCGGGGGCGCGGCTCGGGGGCCGCCTGGGCCGAGGGCAGCATGTACGTGGTCGGGCCGCCGGTCGCGCCCCGCCGCCGGGACACGGGGGCGGGGACCGGGGCGGTCGATGCGGGGCGGGAGGGCTGTGCGGCCGGCTCGGGGAGCGGCTCGGGGCGGCCCTGCCAGGCGCCGGCGGCGAACCAGTCGGCGGCCTGCTGGGCGCCCGGCCGGTGCTCGGGGTCCTTGGCGAGGAGGCCCAGCAGATAGTTCTCGAAGGCGGGCGGCAGCCCGGTGACACCCAGCTCGCGCGGCGGCACGGGTGTGGCGTCCAGGTGCTGGTGCAGGATGGCGACGGCCGTGTCGGCGTTGAACGGCGGGCGCCCGGTGAGCATCTGGTAGAGCACGCAGCCCAGCGCGTAGACGTCGGAGGCGGGTCCGGCGGCCTTGCCCAGCGCCCGCTCGGGGGCGAGGTAGAGGCTGGTGCCGACGATCTGCCCGGTGGCGGTCAGCGCGGCGCCGGGGTCGTCGAGGAAGCGGGCGATGCCGAAGTCGCCGATCTTGAGGGCGCCGTCGGAGTCCAGCAGCAGATTGCCGGGCTTGATGTCCCGGTGGACGATGCCCTGCCGGTGCGCGGCGGCGAGTCCGGCGGCGGCCTGGGCGGCCATCCGGGCCACGCGGTCGGCGGGCTGGGCGCCGGACTGCGTGAGCACCCGGGCGAGGCTGTCGCCCTCGACGAGCTCCATCACGAGGTAGAGCTGGTTGTCGTGCTCGCCGAAGTCCCGGACGCCCACCACGTGGGGGTGGTCGATCCGGGACGCGGTCCGGGCCTCCAGCCGAAACCGGGAGGCGGCGGTCGGGTCGGAGTCCTGGGGCAGCAGCAGCTTGACGGCCACCTGCCGGTCCAGGGTCTCGTCGTAGGCCCGCCAGACCTCCCCCATGCCCCCGCGTCCGATCGACTCGATCAGCCGGTAGCGGCCCGCTATCAGCACCTGTTCCCATCCTCATGCCGGGGGACGTGTGGGTCGCCGCGGCCACAACTCGCCCTGTCGGGAAGGGCGATGACTGGGGGTGCCGCAGCCGCCCCAGCATACTGGCGCAGTGGATCACCGACGCCGCGTGCGCCGCCCGCGCGGGGTGGCCGGCGGGGGCGGGGCCGCCCGCCGGCCGGGCGGTCAGTGCGCGATGGCGGCGTAGCCCTCGACCTCGCGCGGGTTGCGCGGGCCCGGGCCCACGTAGCGCGCGGAGGGGCGCACGAGGCGGCCGGTGCGCTTCTGCTCCAGGATGTGCGCGGACCAGCCCGCCGTACGGGCGCACGAGAACATCGACGTGAACATGTGGGCCGGGACCTGGGCGAAGTCCAGCACGATGGCCGCCCAGAACTCGACGTTGGTGGCCAGCACCCGGTCCGGGCGGCGGCTGTGCAGTTCCGCCAGGGCCGCCTTCTCCAGGGCCTCGGCGACCTCGAAGCGGGGCGCGCCGAGCTCCCGCGCGGTGCGGCGCAGCACCCGGGCTCGGGGGTCCTCGGCGCGGTAGACGCGGTGCCCGAAGCCCATCAGGCGCTCGCCCCGGTCGAGGGTCTGCTTCACGTACGCCTCGGCGTCCCCGGTGCGCTCGATCTCCTCGATCATGTGCAGCACCCGGGAGGGTGCCCCGCCGTGCAGCGGACCGGACATGGCGCCCACGGCACCGGAGAGGGCCGCGGCCACGTCCGCGCCGGTGGAGGCGATGACGCGGGCCGTGAAGGTGGAGGCGTTCATGCCGTGCTCGGCGGCGGACGTCCAGTAGGCGTCGACGGCGGCCACGTGCTTGGGGTCGGGTTCGCCGCGCCAGCGGATCATGAAGCGCTCGACGACGGACTGCGCCTTGTCGATCTCGCTCTGCGGCACCATGGGCAGGCCCTGGCCGCGCGCGGACTGGGCCACGTAGGACAGGGCCATGACGGCCGCCCGGGCGAGGTCGTCGCGGGCCTGCTCCTCGTCGATGTCCAGGAGCGGTTTCAGGCCCCACACGGGTGCCAGCATGGCGAGCGCGGACTGCACGTCGACGCGGATGTCCCCGGAGTGCACGGGGATCGGGAAGGGCTCGGCCGGCGGCAGCCCGGGACGGAACGCACCGTCGACGAGCAGCCCCCAGACGTTGCCGAACGAGACGTGACCGACCAGGTCCTCGATGTCGACGCCGCGGTACCTGAGCGCGCCGCCCTCCTTGTCGGGTTCGGCGATCTCCGTCTCGAACGCGACGACTCCCTCGAGCCCGGGTACGAAGTCGGACATCAGGCGGCTCCTCGTGATGGGTGCGACGGATGGTGTTGTGTGTGTTGGGGGGGGTGAACGACGCTCGTGCGGCCGGCGAGACGGGATGCGCGCCCCCGGCGGATCCACGGTCACGGACCCGCCACCCCGGATCGTCCGGGTGCCGCGGGCCTCGTCGGACTCGCGGTCCGGGGCGTATCCCTGTGATGCCCCGTGCGCCCGGCGCTCATCCAACCCGGGCCGCTTCCCCGAACGATATCCCTGAGTGCCACTTTTGGGGAGGCCTCGCGGCACTCAGTGCCATGAGGGGATCCGGGGGCGGCCGTCCCCGGTGCCGCGTCCCTCATACGGCAGGATGACCGCGTGACCGACCCAGACGCCTCCCTCGAACCCGTCGCGCCCGACTTCGACCCGGCCGCGATGCGCAAGCACTACCGGGCCGAGGGCCTCGCCGAGCACGACCTGGCCGACGGCCCGGTGGAACAGTTCGCGCGCTGGTTCCGGCAGGCCGCGGCGCAGGCCCACCTCTTCGAACCGAACGCCATGATCGTCTCCACGGCCGACGGCGAGGGCCGGCCCAGCTCGCGCACCGTGCTGCTGAAGCAGTTCGACGAGCGGGGCTTCGTCTTCTACACCAACTACGACTCCCGCAAGGCCCGCGACCTCGCCGAGAATCCGTACGTCTCGCTGCTGTTCCCCTGGCATCCGATGGCGCGCCAGGTCATCGTGACGGGCGTGGCACGGCGCACCGGCCGCGACGAGACGGCCGCCTACTTCCGCACCCGGCCGCACGGCTCCCAGCTCGGCGCCTGGGCCAGCGCCCAGTCGTCCGTCATCGCCTCCCGCGCCGAGCTCGACGCGTCGTACGCGGAGCTCGCCGCCCGCTATCCCGAGGGCGCGGAACGGGTGCCGGTGCCGCCGCACTGGGGCGGCTTCCGGGTCGCGCCGAGCACGGTGGAGTTCTGGCAGGGCCGGCAGAACCGGCTGCACGACCGGCTGCGGTACGTGGCCGAGCCCGACGGAGGCTGGCGGGTGGAGCGGCTCAGTCCGTGAGCCGCCCGGGACGGCCCGGGAACGCAGCGACCCGCGAGCTCAGGTCCCTCCGCCGGGGCGGGGGAGCCGGCCGGACGTACCGGCGAGCTCGCGGGTCGGGTGACTGCGTGGAATTGGCCGGCTGCGTGCAAGGCTCACACGCTGGTCCGGCACCGCACGTGGTGGGATGACGGGCCGCTAGCCCGCAGCCACCTCTTCCGTCCGGTATGCATACATCTGCCGAACCACCTCCTTTCCGAAGTACAGCCCACCCTAAGAACCGCACCCGCCTCGCTCAACCCCTTTTTTTCTTGGACGGGGGCGAGGCCCCTCACCTAGCGTTCTGCGTATGACGGAGCGAGGCGGGGAGCGGGCGGCGATCCTGAGCGGGTCGCCGTTCGAGGAGCAGATCGGGTACGCGCGTGCGGTGGTCGACGGCGACCGGGTGCACGTGTCGGGCACGACCGGGTTCGACTACACGACGATGACCATCTCCGAGGACGTGGTGGAGCAGGCCGAGCAGTGCCTGCGCAACGTGGGGGCGGCCTTGGAGGAGGCGGGGGCGTCCTTCGCCGACGTGGTGCGGGTGCGCTACCTGCTGCCCGACCGGGACGACTTCGAGCCCTGCTGGCCGGTGCTGCGCCGGTACTTCGGCGAGGTGCGCCCGGCGGCGACGATGATGGTGTGCGGGCTCGCCGACCCGCGGATGCGCATCGAGATCGAGGTCTGCGCCCGCAAGGGGAGTGGGGCGGGTGCCTGAGCCGCGGATCGTGCCGGTGGACGGCGAGAGGGCGCTCCAGGAGTGGCGCCACGTCCACAACGTCATCGTGCCGCCCGCCGCCCTGAGCCTCGACGAGGTGCGCGAGCGCGCCGGGCGGTACCGCCTGCGCAACGCGTACGAGGGCGACGTCCTCGTCGGCTGCTCGACCGTGCGTCCGCCCCAGGGTGAGGACGCGGTCGCGACCGTCATCGCGCGCGTGCTGCCCGGCCACCGGGGCCGCGGGTACGGCACGGCCCTGTACGCGGACGGGCTCGCCGACGCGCGGGCGCTGGGCGCCCGGGCCGTCGAGACGTGTGTGCTCGCCGTCAACGAGGACGGGCTGCGGTTCGCGCGGGCCCGGGGCTTCGTCGAGACCGACCGCTATGTGCTGGACGGGACCGCCGGGGAATGGGTGGACCTGCGGCTGGAGGAGCCGGGGACGGCCGGTGCAACGATTCCTTCAATCTTGCGGGAACCCGGTGTGGGCTGAGTCACGTTCCAGTTAGATGAGGGTGAGTGAGTGAACCGGCGCGCCCTACCGACGGGCGCGGCTTGGCAGGGGGTCCAGGTGAGTGCTTCCCGGCGTAGTGGGACCACCGACGAGCTGGGACCGGACGAACCCGAGCGGGACGGTCCGGACGAGTCGTCGGCCGGTGCCGAGGGTCCGGCGGGCGGGTCCGATCTGCTGGCCGCCCTGCTCGACGGGATGGACGCGGCCCTGTGCGCCTTCGACGCGGACGGGGTCCTGACCCACTGGAACCGCGAGGCGGAGCGCATCCTCGGCTGGACCGCCGCCGAGGCCGTCGGCCGGCGCGGCTTCGCCGGCTGGGCGGTGCGCCCGGCGGACGCCGAGGAGGTCGAGGCCCGGCTGATGTCCGCGATGCGGGCGCCCGGCCGCCAGGTGCACGAGTTCGCGCTGCTGACGAAGGACGGCGGCCGGGTCCTCGTGCGCACCCAGTCGGCCGCCGTGCGCGGCCCGGACGGCGAGCCCGCCGGGGTGTACTGCGCCTTCAGCGAGGTGCACACCCAGATCGACCTGGAGCGGTCCATCGCGCTCAGCGAGGCGCTCCTCGATGACGCGTCCTGGGGCGTGGTGCTCGTCGACGCCGACCTGCGTCCCGCCGTCGTGAACGCCCACGCGGCCCGCGCCCTCGGCATCGGCCGCACCTCCGTGCTCGGCCGGCCGCTCGGCGACCTGCTCGCCCAGGGCGTGGAGGAACTGGAGAGCGCGCTCACCCATGTGCTGGCGGAGGGTGCGCCCCCCGCCCCGGCCGAGATCTGGGTCAGCGTGCGCACCCCGGAGGGCGACCGGCGCCGCTGCTGGCGGTGCGGATTCGTCCGCCTCGCCTCGCCGCTCGCGGAGGAGCCGGTGCCGCTCGGCGTCGGCTGGTTCTTCCAGGACGTCACCCAGGCCAAGCAGACCGAGCAGGAGGCGGCGCTGCTGCGGTTCCGGACCAACCAGCTGCACCGGGCGGCGCGGGCCGCGGCGGAGTGCGAGGACCCCGCCGAGGCGGCGACCGTCCATCTGGACTTCGCGCTGGCGGGCTTCGCCGACCACGCCCTGATCGACCGGGTCGCGGGCGGCGCGGTGCGCGACGCGGAGGCCGCGGGCCCGGTCCGGCTGGTCCGGGTCGCGGTCACGCCGTCCGGCGCCCCGGGCCCCTCCCGGCTCGGCGGGGAGGCCGGTCTCCCCGTGCGCTACGGCGAGGGCCACCCGGCGCTGCAGTGCGTGGCACGGGCCGGGTCGGTCCGTGCGGCCGCCGGCGACGTGCCGCCCGAGCGGGCGCGTGCCTGGGCCGTGAGCCGGCAGTGGCCGGCGGACGCGGTGTACGCCCTGTGCGCGGTGCTGCGCAGCCGGGGCCGGACGCTGGGCGTCGTGACGTTCCTGCGCGGCGCCGGCCGCACCGCCTTCGAGCGGAGCGACGCGGTGTACGCGGAGGACGTGGCGGTGCGCATCGCCTCCGCGCTGGACCTGGCGGGACCGGCGGACACCCCGTAGGGGGTGCCCGCTCCCGGTCAGTGCCGGTAGAAGATCCGGTCGCCGTACTCCTCGAAGATCCGGCGGTTCCACTCGTGGCCGCCGTCCACGTTGCCCGAGCGCAGCAGCGGGACCTCGATGCCCCGGGCGGCCAGCGAGGCCGCGGTGGTCGCCATGACGGCCTGCAGGAGCGCCGAGGTGACGACCGTGGACGCCGGGGCGAAGGGCGCCGGGATGGTGTCGAGGGTCAGCTCCGCGTCGCCGATCGCGATCTTCGAGTCGAGGACGACGTCGCAGTGGTCCTTGAGGAAGGTGCCCGAGGCGTGCCGGGACGTCGTCTGCGCGGCGTACGCCACCGACGTCACGCCGATGACCCGCACCCCGAGGGAGCGCGCGTGCCGGGCCATCTCCACCGGCAGCGCGTTGCGCCCGGACAGCGAGACGACCACGAGCGCGTCGCCCGCGCGCAGCGGCGAGCTGTCCAGGACGGCGGTCGCGAGCCCGTCGACGCGTTCGAGGGCGGAGCCCAGCGTGGCGGGCACGACGTCCACGCCCACGGCGCCCGGCACCGCGAGCAGGTTCATCAGGGCCAGGCCGCCCGCGCGGTAGACGACGTCCTGGGCGGCCAGGGAGGAGTGCCCGGCGCCGAAGGCGAACAGCCGCCCCCCGCCGGCGACCGTGTCCGCGAGCAGGGTGCCGGCCGCCTCGACGGCCTCCGCCTCCTCGGCGCGGGCCCGCTGGAGCAGGCCGATCGCGGCGTCGAAGAACTGCTCGGCCGGCGTGCTGTCGCTCATGCGGGGCCCTCCGGGGTGCCGGGTGGTGCGTCGGGGTGTGTCGCGGATCACCGTGCGGTCTGGACCAGTGCGGTGTCAATACGGGGTGCCGGCGTGGTGGCCCGGCCCCGCGCGGGCCGGGCGGTGTCCCGGTTTCGGTGGCGCGGCACGGTTGTCAGCGCCATCCGGCAGAATTGAGTCAGGGCCAGCGCACGCGCCGCGGAGCTGTCTCGCTTCCGGCTGATCTCATCGCAGAGCTAATCGAGGGGCACGTATGTCCGGACTGATCGACACCACGGAGATGTATCTCCGCACCATCCTCGAGCTGGAGGAGGAAGGTGTGGTCCCCATGCGCGCCCGGATCGCCGAGCGGCTGGACCAGAGCGGGCCGACCGTGAGCCAGACCGTGGCGCGGATGGAGCGGGACGGCCTGGTGTCCGTCGCCACCGACCGGCATCTGGAGCTCACCGACGAGGGGCGCCGGCTGGCCACCCGTGTCATGCGCAAGCACCGCCTGGCCGAGTGTCTGCTGGTCGACGTGATCGGCCTGGAGTGGGAGCAGGTGCACGCCGAGGCGTGCCGCTGGGAGCACGTGATGAGCGAGGCCGTGGAGCGGCGGGTGCTGGAGCTGCTGCGCCACCCCACCGAGTCGCCGTACGGCAACCCCATCCCGGGCCTGGAGGAGCTGGGCGAGAAGGACGGCGCCGACCCCTTCCTGGACGAGGGCATGGTCTCGCTGGCCGACCTGGACCCGGGCGCCGAGGGCAAGACGGTGGTCGTGCGCCGGATCGGCGAGCCGATCCAGACCGACGCGCAGCTGATGTACACGCTGCGCCGGGCGGGTGTGCAGCCCGGTTCGGTGGTGAGCGTGACCGAGTCGGCGGGCGGTGTCCTGGTCGGCAGCAGCGGTGAGGCGGCCGAGCTGGACTCGGAGGTCGCCTCCCACGTGTTCGTCGCGAAGCGCTGAGCCCGGCCGTGCCCCGCGGGGTGCGGCCCCGAAGCGGCTCTGTGCGAGGGGGAGTCGTGCTGCTCCCCGGATCCGGCCGTCCGGCAAGATCCAGTGCTCCGAATCGCAGCGCGGGGCCCGCGCGCGTGCGAGGCTGTCGGCTGAGGCATGCGACCTGAGAGCTCTTGGCCGTGACCCGGCGCCGCCGCGTCCGGCCGGGGAAGGGGCGGGAGGAGATGTGCCGTCGCCGTGGAGAGGGCCCCGGCGCCGTGTGGCGCCGGGGCCTGTCCTCCCCTGCTGACCCGGAGCCCCGAGCTCCCAGGGTCATCCCCCTCGGACCGTTTTCCCCGAGCGGTCCGCCTCCCGATGAAGGTCTCCCCCCGACGAAGGCGATCAATCGTGACAAGGGGTCACCCGAACGTGGGGTGTTGTCCGCGAGAACCGCATTTTCGAATAAGAGTTCGATAGTCTGCGGTGACAGGTCGGGCGGGCCGTGCGCTGCAGAGATGTGCGCATAAGATCACGTCGGAAGCACACGACATGCACATCGTTCGCGAGGGAGTCGTCGCCGCGGCGGACGCGGGCGGCGGGGCGGTGCTCGGACGGGTCACGGCGGATACGGCAGGCACAGACACAGCAGGCGGACGCGGAGCACAGGACCGGCCCACGCGAGCGGTCCGAGTGGAGCTAGGGGGTGCCAGGACCAATGGCGCGGCGCATCGACGTGACCGGGACGGACGGCGTACGTCTCGCGGCCTGGGAGTTCGGCGACCCCCCGAAGTCCGATCCTCATCCCGGACCCAGGGACACCCCCGGAGTGCTCTTATTGCACGGCCTGATGGGCCGCGCCTCCCACTGGGCCTCCACCGCCCGCTGGCTCTCCGAGCGGCACCGCGCGATCGCCCTCGACCAGCGGGGCCACGGCCGCAGCGACAAGCCCGCCGGGGCCGCGTACACCCGTGAGGCGTACGTCGACGACGCCGAGGCGGCCCTCGAACAGCTCGGCCTGAGCCGGGCCGTCCTCGTCGGCCACGCCATGGGCGCCCTGACCGCGTGGCAGCTCGCCGCGCGCCGCCCCGACCTGGTGAGCGGCGTGGTCATCTGCGACATGCGGGCCTCCGCGCTCGGCGCGGCCTCGCAGCGCGAGTGGGCGGAGTGGTTCAAGGCCTGGCCGGTGCCCTTCGCCACGCTCGCCGACGTACGCAAGTGGTTCGGCGAGGACGACCCGTGGGTCGAGCGCCCCAACCCCGCCCGCGGCGAGTTCTACGCCGAGGTCATGCACGAGTGCGAGGACGGCTGGCGTCCGGTCTTCGACCCGGAGCAGATGCTGCGCACCCGCGAGACCTGGGTGTACGACGCGCACTGGGAGGAACTGGCGCAAGTCAGGTGCCCGGCGCTGGTCGTGCGCGGACTCGACGGCGAGCTGGGACGGGCCGAGGCCCAGGAGATGGTCCGCGTCCTTCCGCGCGGGCAGTACGCGGAGGTCGCGGACGCGGGCCACCTCGTCCACTACGACCAGCCGGAGGGCTGGCGCAGGGCCGTGGAGCCGTTCTTGGACGCCGTGTGGGCCTAGAAGGTCTCTCCTCGGGCATGCCGGGCTCCGGCGTCCGCGTCCGGCATCCCCTGGCGCCGGTGAGCCCGGCCCGCTCCCTCAGCCCTTGCTGACCGCGGTGAGGATCTCCGGGAGGCGTGCCGCCGTCCGGGGTGCCGCGAGGCGCAGGCCCAGCAGCGTGATCGCCGCCCCGTAGGCCGCCCCGGCGGGCAACAGCAGCCAGGTCCACGCCTCGCCGCCCTCACTGACCCGCAGCCAGATCGTCACCGCGATCACCGGGGCGCACAGCAGGGCCGCCGCGACCATGCCGCCGAAGATCGAGATCCAGGCGAGGCCCGCCTGGCCGGGGGCGACGTTCTTGTGCCCCTCCTGCGGGATCGAGTACGGGAAGCGGGCCGACGTCCAGGCGCCGGTCGCCAGCATCGCGCCGAGCAGCGCCAAGGACAGCCCCAGCACCTCCGGCAGACTGCGCCAGTCCCCGATGAGGGCCGTCGTCACCACGGTGACGAGCGTGGCGTACGGCAGGGTGATCAGCAGCAGGGCCAGCGCCCGGCCGCGCAGCTCCACATACGCGTCCCGCGGCGAGGAGATCGTCATCGCGACCATCCAGAACGCGGAGGTGTCCTGCCCGAACTGGTTGTACATCTGGATGCCGAGCATCCCGGCGGCGAAGCAGGCGAAGTAGATCGACCCGGTGCCCTGGACGGCGTTGAAGACCGGCACGATCAGGCCGATGGCCAGCGACGTCACCCAGGCCGCCTTGGTCTTCGGGTCCCGCCAGACATAGCGCAGGCTGCGCTCCATGACGGTGCCGGTGCGCCCCGCGGGAAGCAGCCGGGCCGGGCCGCGCGCGCCCTTCTCCCGTACGGCGCTCTCGCCGGCCGCCTGGAGCGTCGAACCGTCGGGCGCGGTCATCAGCCGGGTCAGATGCCGCGTCCAGAGGGCGATCAGCCCGGCCAACGCGAGCACGCACAGGCCCAGTTGCAGCGCGGCGGCGCCGTAGGAGCCCTCGCTCACGGACCGCACGGCCCCGATCGCGGACCCCGGCGGCACCCAGCGCAACACGTCCGCGAGCGGGTCGAGCCGCCCGAGCCCCGCCGAACCGAGGCGCTGGGCGGCGAAGTTGACGACCTGCGCCCCGATCGCGACGACCAGCCCGCTCAGCACGGCCAGATCGCGGCCCTTGCGGCTGGTCAGCAGCCGGATGTTGGCGGCGGCGACCGCGCGCGCCAGCGCCACGCACACCAGCAGGGCCAGCACCACGCCGACGACACCGACGACGTACGCGGCCGCGCCCCGCGCCACCGCGATCACCGACCCGGTCAGCAGACACAGCGTGAACACGGGCCCGATGCCCACCAGGGAGGCCACCAGCAGCGCCCGCACCAGCGGCCGGGGCCGCAGCGGCAGCATCACCAGCCGCGTCGGGTCGAGGGTCTCGTCGCCGCCGGGGAAGAACACCGGCATCACCGCCCAGCCCAGCGCGAGCACCGCGACCAGCAGCACGACCAGGGCGTCGGCGTGCGCGGTGCCCCGCAGCAGGATCAGGCCGAGCAACTGCAGCGCGGCGAACAGCAGGGCCACGACCGCCGAGGCGATCCAGGCGGCCCGCCGGCCCCCGGACTGGCGCAGCCCGTTGCGCAGCAGCGACAGCTTCAGCCGTACGAAGACCCCGGTCACGTCGGTGCTCATCGGGACCCGCCGCCCAGCCAGTCGAGGTCGGACCCGGCGTCCCGGCCGTGCGCGCCGACCAGTTCGAGGAACGCCTGCTGCAGCGAGGGCGCCTCGCCGCGCACCTCGGCGAGGGGCCCGTGGGCGCGGATGCGCCCGGCCGCCATGACGGCGACCCAGTCGCACAGCGACTCGACGAGCTCCATCACATGTGAGGAGAAGACGACCGTGGCGCCGGAGGCGGTGAAGCGTTCCAGCACCCCCCGGATGGTCTGGGCGGACACCGGGTCGACACCCTCGAACGGCTCGTCCAGGAACAGCACTTCGGGGTTGTGCAGCAGGGCCGCGGCGAGCCCGATCTTCTTGCGCATGCCCGTCGAGTAGTCGACCACCAGCTTGTGCTGCGCCCCGGCGAGGTCGAGGACGTCGAGGAGCTGCGTGGCCCGCTTGTCGACCTCCGCCCCGGGGAGCCCGCGCAGCCGCCCCGTGTAGCCGAGCAGTTCCCGCCCGGACAGCCGCTCGAAGAGCCGCAGCCCCTCGGGCAGCACACCGATGCGCGCCTTGACCTCCGCCGGGTCGCGCCACACGTCGCGCCCGACCACCTCCACGGACCCCTGGTCGGGCCTGAGCAGCCCCGTCACCATGGACAGCGTGGTGGTCTTGCCGGCTCCGTTGGGGCCGACGAGCCCGATGAACTTCCCCGCGGGCAGCGCCAGATCGATCCCGGCCACGGCGACCTGCTGCCCGAACCGCTTCCAGAGCCCGTGAACGCGTACGGCTGCTGACGTCATGCGGGGAACCCTACGGGCCGGGTGGAAGCCGTGGGACTACCGGTCGCGGCCGCACGCGTACGCGAGCGGCGAGATCAGTTCCTCGGCGTCCGGCAGCCAGCGGTTGGCGGGGGTGGGCCGGCACGCCCACTGCACGGCGCCCCGGGACCCGAACCGGGTGGGCGGGGCGGCGACCCAGGCCCCCCCGCCCAGGGCGACCAGGTCCAGCGAGCCCACCGACCAGCCCAGCCGGCGCACCAGGTCGGGCAGTTTCACGGCGGCGCCCGGCAGCACGAAGAAGTGCATCCGGCGGTCCGGCGCCAGCGTCACCGGGCCCAGCGTCAGCTCCATCCGCTCCATGCGGGCCAGCGCCAGGAAGCCGGCCGTCTCCGGGACGGACAGCGCGTCGAAGGTCCTCCCCGTGGGCAGCAGGATCGACGCGGCCGGCTGCTTCTGCCACAGGCGGCGCGCGACCGTGGCGCTGCCCGTCGCCTGCGTCGCCCAGTCGGGGCGCGCGGGGTGCGCGCCCGGCGCCGGGCACACCGCGTCGCCGCAGGAGCAGTACGGCACGCCGTCGACGGCCTCCAGCCAGGTCCCCGGAAACACGTCCCAGTGACGCTCCTCGGCGTAACGGACGGCGGTCTCCAACAGCGAATCCCCGCGCTGCTTCGGAATCTGTGCGGCTTCGGTGGCCGGGATCGTCTCTTCCACGCTCAGCACAACTCCCGCACCCACCCGGGGTTACGGCTCTCGCGCGCGCGGGGGAGGAGCACTGCGACCGTGCCCGGGGCGCATGGGTGCACGGGTGGGGGCGCGCGGGAGGATCCCCGGCCGGCGCGGGGTAACCCCCAGGGGGGCCGGCTCCGGCCGTAACCCCGGCAATCCTCACAAGCCTCGCATTTTCCGTATACGGACGGGGCATTGATCTTCACGGCCGGGAACCGCCGGGGCGCAGCCAGTGCCCCCGGGCCGGGACCCGGCCGTGACAGGGACGTCAACTCGGTGCGCGGGCAGGCACCGTAGTCACAGGGGGTACGCCATGGCCGCAAGGCCTCTCGTCGCACGGCAGCCGAACGAACGGCTCCAGGCGCTCATCCAGGAAGCGGGCTGCTCGAACGCCGGGCTGGCCCGCCGGGTCAACATGTGCGGCGCCGAACACGGCCTCGACCTGCGCTACGACAAGACGTCCGTGGCCCGCTGGCTGCGCGGACAGCAGCCGCGGGGCCGGGCGCCCGCCATCATCGCCGAGGCGCTCGGCCGCAAGCTGGGCCGTACCGTCACCATCGACGAGATCGGCATGGCCAACGGCAAGAACCTCGCCTCCGGCGTGGGACTCCAGTTCTCCCCGACCGTGCTCGGGGCCATCGAGCAGGTGTGTGAGCTGTGGCGCAGCGACGTCGGCCGGCGGGACTTCCTGTCCGGCTCGTCCGTCGCCGCCTCCGCGCTCGTCGAGCCCAGCCGGGACTGGCTGATCTCGGCGCCCGACGCGCAGGTCGCGCGGTCGGCCGGGCCGCGGGTGGGCCCGGCCGACGTGGCGGCGGTGCGCGCGATGACCCAGGCGCTGGTGGACCTGGACCACCAGTACGGCAGCGGGCATGTGCGGCCGGTCGTCGTGCACTACCTCAACAGCGTCGTCTCCGGGCTGCTGGCCGGGTCGTACCGGGAGGCGGTCGGACGTGAACTGTTCGCCGCCGTCGCGCGGCTGACGGAGCTCGCCGGCTACATGGCCGTGGACACCGGGCAACCGGGCCTCGCCCAGCGCTACTACATCCAGGCGCTGCGCCTCGCGCAGGCGGCCGGGGACCGGGGGTACGGCGGGTACGTACTGGCCGCCTCGATGAGCCACCTCGCCGCCCAGCTCGGGAACCCCCGGGAGATCGCCCAGTTGGCGCGGGCCGCGCAGGAGGGCGCACGGGGGCGGGTGACACCGCGGGCCGATGCGATGTTCCACGCGGCGGAGGCGCGCGGGCACGCGCTGATGGGCGACGCGCGCGCCGCCCAGCTGTCGTCCGGGCGGGCGGTCGCCGCGCTGGAGGCGGCGGATCCGGCCTCCGGTGACGACCCGGCGTGGATCCGGCACTTCGACGAGGCGTACCTCGCGGACGAGTTGGCGCACTGCCACCGCGACCTCGGCCAGGCGGAGGCGGCGGCGCGGTGCGCGCAGGAGTCGCTGGCGGGGCTGCCGGAGACGAAGGCGCGTCGCCGGGCCATCGGATATGTGCTTCTCGCCACAGCCCAGGTGCAGCAGCGGGAGATCGAACAGGCCTGCCACACCGGCCTGAAGGCCGTGGAGCTGCTGGAGACCCTGCGCTCCAACCGGGGCGCCGAGTACCTGGATGACTTCCAGCAGCGCCTCGAGCCGTACCGGGACGAGCCCGTGGTCAGGGACTTCGGGGAGAGGATCGATCTCCAGGCGGCCGCCTGACGCCTGGGGCGGCCCCGGGTGAAGGGAACGTGAAAGGAAGGGAGACGCGCTGCGCGGGTGGCACAGGGGGACTTGCCGGGCGGACGAGGGGCCGGGACTGTAACGGCGGTCACAGGGGCGCCGGTCACGCACCGGGCTGCGTGGCACCGTCGTCGGCGGAGCCGGTAGCGTGAGGCGACGATTCACAAGGTCCCCCATTCGTAGGAGTCCCGGTGACGCAGAGTGGACAGGGCGAGGAGCCCTCGGCGCGGCCCGCGCGCGAAGGCATCGTGCTGCCCTCCGACGGTGGGGAGCCGCTGCTTCCGGGGATGACGGGCGGCCCCGTCGGCCGTCCGGCGACACCCCCGGCCGCCCCGCCGCCCTCGGCCCCGCCCGGCGGCCCGTCCTGGGGCACCCCCTGGGGACCCGAGCAGCACACACCGGCCCCGCCCGCCGCGCAGGGCCAGTCCTGGGGCGCGCCGCAGGGCGGCCAGTCGTGGGGTGGCCAGGACCAGCAGCAGTACCAGGCGCCGCAGCAGCCGTACGGGCAGGACGCCCAGCAGCAGCCCTACGGGCAGGACGCCCAGCAGCAGCCGTACGGGCAGCCCGGCGCCCCGGCGCCCATGCCGCCCGCGGGCGAGGGGGCCTACGGCGGGAGCGCGCCCATGCCGCCCGCCACCGGCGGGTACGGCGCCCCGATGCCCCCGGCCGACGAGGGGGCGACCCAGTACATACCCCCGGTCGCCGCGCACCCGGACGAGCAGGCCACCCGCTTCATACCGCCGGTCCCGGCGGCCGACGAGGGCGCGACCCAGGTGATCCCGCCGGTCGGCCCGGGCGCCCTGCCGCCCGAGACGCCCGGGGAGAGCACCCATGCGCTGGGCCGGGCCCGGCACGGGGCCGGACCGATGCCGGCGGCCTCGGACGCCGACCCCACCCAGTTCCTGCCGCCCGTGGCCGCCCAGCCGGGCGGGTCCCAGGAGCGGCAGCCGCACGCGGACTTCGACAACCTCTTCCGCAGCGAGGGCCCCGGCCCCGCCCCGGCCACCCAGCACCTGCCGCCGTACCAGCGGCAGCCGCAGGGCCCGCACCAGGGCGCGTACCCGCCGCCCCGCCGGCCCGGCCCGCACGACGACGGCGGGCACGGCGGCCGCCGGCGCTCGCGCGTACCCCTGATCGCGGCCGTGGGCGTCGGGATCGTCGCCCTCGGCATCGGCGCGGGCGCGCTGCTCGCCGGCGGGGGCGGCGACGACGACCCGGCCGACGCGAACCAGCCCGTCTCGGCCACGGCCCCCGCGGCCGAGGAGTCCGCCTCCCCGTCCGCCGACCCGGCGGAGCAGCAGGCGGTCGCCCTGGACAAGCTGCTGGCCGACAGCGGCGACAGCCGCAGCGCGGTGATCAAGGCCGTGGCCGACGTGAAGTCCTGCGGGAACCTCCCGCAGGCCGCGCAGGACCTGCGGGACGCCGCCGGGCAGCGCAACCGGCTGGTCTCCGACCTGGCCAAGCTGAAGGTCGACCGGCTTCCCGACCACGCCCGGCTGACGGCCGCCCTGAACCGGGCGTGGCAGGCGTCGGCGTCCGCCGACAACCACTACGCGGCCTGGGCGGACCAGGTCGCCGGCAACAAGAAGCTGTGCAAGAAGGGCCAGGCCCGGGCCACCGACCGGACCCAGGCCGGCAACCGCGACAGCGGTACGGCGAGCCAGCAGAAGAAGACCGCCGCCCAGCTGTGGAACGCGATCGCCCGCGAGTACGGCCTGACGCAGCGCCAGCCGACCCAGCTGTGAGCGGGACGCCCGCTCAGTGCGGGCGGGCGTCGCGCAGGATGTCCGTCACATCGACGGCACCCTTGCGGGCGGCCACCAGCCGGCCGTCCCGGACGACCTGGAACGTCACCTCGCCGTTGACCAGCCGGGGGCGGCCGACGGCGGCCAGCACGCCCTGGAAGGGCCACCGCAGGGGCGGTGTGAGACCGCCCGTGGAGACCCGCAGACCCCCGTCGAGGGCCCTGCGCACGCTGTCGGAGTCGATCTCGCCGTCGCCGAGGGACTCCACCACCTCGCGGAACACCGTGTAGGCGATCCACGTGGTCTGCACCCCGGCGTCCGCGGGGTCGATGCGGTTGTCACCGAAGGCGTACGAGGCGATCACCTTCTTCAGCGGCTTCCAGCGCGGATCCGCCGCGACCGGGTACCAGCCGGTGACGTACGCGCCGTCGTACACCGGCCCTCCGCCGGTCGCGTCGATCACGGTCTGGTCGACGCCGCCGAGCACGGTCGCCGTGCGCACCGGGCGGTACTCCTGGCGGGCGCGCCGGAAGGAGTCCATGAAGGTGCTGGTGCGGTCGCCGAGGGCGGGCACCACGCAGCCGGGGTCCGCCGCGCCGGTGCCGGCGTGCTCCAGCGCGCGCGTCGACGGGCCCCCGTACTCGGTGGCGTCCTCGCGGGCCGGCTGGTCCGCCGAGGACGGGTGGCCCCCCGCGCGCAGGCCCGCGTCGAGCAGCGGGGGCAGTTCGTCGCCCGCGATGTTGTCGGGGCGCACCAGGGACACCGGGCCGCAGTCGCGGGCCAGTTCGCGGCCGAGGCCCGCGAGGAGGGTGGGCTGGCCGCCGTTGACCGGGTAGGACAGCGGGCTGGTGAACTCGGCGCCCGTGACGCCGTACCCGCCGATGTAGGGGATGCCGGCGCCCTCCAGGGTGGGCAGGAAGGTGTCGCCGTACTGACTGTAGGAGCCGACGACCGCCACGGCGTCCTCCTCGACGGCGCGCTCGGCGCACTGTGCCGCCGACACGCTGTCGTTGTGGTCGTTGCAGGTCAGTACCCGCAGCGGACGGCCCCCCAGCCCGCCCTCGTCGTTGACCCAGCGGGCGTACGCCTGCGCGAGCGCGGGCATGCCGGGCTTGTTGGTCGCGTTGGTGCCCTCCGGCGCCCAGGTCATCACGGTGACCGGGTCCTCCCCGGAGCCCCCGGCGGTGCCGGGGACGACCCCGCAGCCGGCGGCGAGCGCGGCGCACGCCGCCAGAGCCGTCGCGGCCCGGGCAGGGCCGGCGGGAAGGAGGTGGCCACGGGTACGTCGCGCTCCGCTCATGCCCCCACACACTTCCGTCACACCGCTAACCCAAGCGTGACCCTCGGTTATCATCCGGTGACGTCGAGGTGAATTGCGGGGGCCGGTGAGGCGCCTGTGAGGGGGAACGTACGATCGATGACCGTGCAAGGTTCGGATAGCTCTTCCCGTCGCGGCCGTCGCTCCTCCACCATGGGCGGCATGCCACTCAACGACATGCCGTGGTGGCGCTGGCGCAGCAATGTGCGCTCCGCGCTGCACATGCTCTCCGATCCGGTGTTCCAGCGGGACGTCTGGCTGGCAGGCGTGGACGGCTACGGCGACGTCACCGACGCCGTGTACCGCCTCGTCGAGGACACCTGGCTGGACAACTGGTCCGCCGAGAAGTACGTCGGCACGATCTTCCGGGACTCCCAGGAGGCGGCCCTCGTCGACACCGCCGTGCTGCGCGTGCTGCGGATCATGCACCAGGTCGGCCCGGACGCCCCGGTCTCCGCGTACGTCGAGCACCAGGGCTGGCCCGAGGCGGTGCGGGCGGCACGGGACGCGCACGTGCGGATGGCGATGGCCGACGGGGAGGACCCGGACGCGCCGCCGCGCACCCTCGAGGTGCTGCGCATCATGACGCGGTCCGCGTAGCGGGACGGCCGCCCGCGCGGCACCCGTCGTATGGGACCCTGTGCTGCATGAACGAGCAGTCCACCGGAGCCGCGGTCCCCGCCGACCAGTACGTCCTCACGCTGTCCTGCCCCGACAAGCAGGGCATCGTGCACGCCGTGTCGAGCTACCTCTTCATGACCGGCTGCAACATCGAGGACAGCCAGCAGTTCGGTGACCACGACACGGGCCTGTTCTTCATGCGCGTCCACTTCTCGGCGGACGCCCCCGTCACGGTGGAGAAGCTGCGCGCGAGCTTCGCGGCGATCGGCGACTCCTTCCACATGGAGTGGCAGATCAACCGCGCCGAGGACAGGATGCGGGTCCTGCTGATGGTGAGCCGGTTCGGGCACTGCCTGAACGACCTGCTGTTCCGGGCCCGGATCGGCGCGCTCCCGGTGGAGATCACCGCCGTGGTGTCCAACCACACCGACTTCGCCGAGCTGGTGGGGTCGTACGACATCCCCTTCCACCACATCCCGGTGAGCAGGGACAACAAGGCCGAGGCCGAGGCGCGGCTGCTGGAGATCGTGCGCGAGGAGGGCGTGGAGCTGGTCGTGCTCGCCCGCTACATGCAGGTCCTCTCGGACGACCTGTGCAAGCAGCTGAGCGGGCGGATCATCAACATCCACCACTCGTTCCTGCCGAGCTTCAAGGGCGCCAAGCCCTACCACCAGGCGCACGCGCGCGGTGTGAAGCTCATCGGGGCGACCGCGCACTACGTCACCGCCGACCTCGACGAGGGACCGATCATCGAGCAGGAGGTCGAGCGGGTCGGGCACGACGTCACGCCGGACCAGCTCGTCGCGGTCGGCCGGGACGTGGAGTGCCAGGCGCTGGCGCGGGCCGTGAAGTGGCACGCCGAGCGCAGGATCCTCCTGAACGGGCGCCGGACGGTCGTCTTCGCCTGACGGCTACATCCGGCTCAGGCTCGCCGCCGCGAAGAGCACGTCCCTGATCGCCTCGCGGTCGCCGACCTGTCCGGCCGCCGCCTCCGCGGGCGGCACATGGCCCGCCGCCAGCCGGCAGAACTCGGCGCCGTCCAGGGCGACATGGGCCACCTCGTGCTCGGCGGAGCCCACGGCGGCCGGGGAGTCGAGCGGGATCAGCCACTCGCCGCCGCCCGCCCCCTCGATCTCCAGGCGCAGGCTCCGGCCGGGCTCCCCGGCCGGCACGAGCCGGCGTCGGCCCGCGGGCGCCGGTGCGGCCAGCCCGGCCTGACGCCGGGCCGACAGCACGCTCGGCAGCAGGCGCGCCGCCAGGTCCACCATGTGGTGCAGATCGCTGCCGGACGGCGGCTCGTAGGGGTAGTCCACCGCCTCGGCGATGTCCTCGGCGTGCACCCAGCACTCGAACGCCCGGTCCAGCATGGCGTCCCGCAGCGGCAGCGCGAAGTCGCCGTACGGCACGGACAGCGCGCCGGTGCCGCCGCCCGTGAAGGAGACCGTGCGGACCAGGTCGTGGGCCTGCTCCCGCCAGGGCGCGCGCACGGCGCGGGTCGGCGGGAAGTGCGAGGCCCGCCAGTACGCCTCCGTCCGCGCGGACGGGGTCGGCCGGTCGGCGCTCACGTCGCCCAGCGGGTCGGGCAGGCCGAGTGCCGCCGCCACCATCCCGTCGACGGTCAGCAGATGGGCGATCACCCCGGCGACGGTCGTACGGCGGCTCGTCGGCTCGTCCTTGCGGAACCACCGCAGCCGCACGGGCGCGTGCCACTCGGCGTCCCCGAAGTCCTGCAGCAGGGCGTCCAGCCGTGCGGTCTCGGCGTCGTAGGGCGCGGCCCACTCGGGCACCGGGACGCGCGGCGGGCGCCGCTCCAGGCAGCCCCTCAGGACGCGGGCGCGCAGCGACGGGTCCAGGTCGAGGCTCTCCGCGGGGTGCAGCAGGCCGACGGCCTCGCGCAGCCGCACCGCCTCGTCCGCGCAGCCGCCGCAGTCACCCAGGTGCTCCTCGACGGCGGCCGTCTCCTCCGGTGAGCAGGCCGCCAGCGCCCAGGCGCCGAGCAGCGACTTCAGGACCCGGTGCTCCAGGACGGGCACCGGTGCGTCCGCCAGGTCGGGCAGCGGACGCCCGGTGTCCTCGACGGAGAGCCGGGGGAGCGGTATGCGGGGCGGCCTGCCGGGGCCGGGCTCGGGGATGGGGTGCTGGTCGTCGCCGTCGCCGCTGTTCATGCCGTCAGCTCCGCGGGCGCTGTCCGCGGGGCCGTTCTCCTCCTCGTGCGGGTCGTCGGGTTCGTACGGTTCGGCCCCGGTCATGCGGCACCCCCGTACTCCGGTGGTGCCCCGGGCCCGGTCCCGGCGTCGTGGGCCGTGGACAGCAGTTGCAGGCCCAGGCGCAGCCGACGGCGGGCCTCCTCCTCGGTGACGCCGAGGTCGGCCGCGGTCTGGCGGTAGTCGCGGCGCTGGAAGTAGGCCAGCTCCAGCGCGGCCCGCAGCGGGGCGGGCATGGACTGGACGATGTAGTCGGCGCGGGCGGCGACCGAGGCGTGGCGCACCTTGCGCTCCAGCTCCTCCGTCGAGCCCTGCCCGGCCCGCACCAGCGCGGCGGTCTCGGCGGCACGCAGGCGCTGCACGGCCAGGCGGTGGGTCAGGGCGGCGACCCAGGAGCGCAGCGGGCCCTGCCGGGGGTCGTAGGTGTCGGGGTGCTCCCAGACATGGGTGAAGACCTCGCGGGTGACGCGGTCGGCGGCGCGTTCGTCGCCCAGTACGGTGTGCGCGAGTCCGTGCACGAGCGAGGCGAACCGGTCGTAGAGCTCGCCGAGGGCGGCCGCCTCGCCCCGCGCGAGCCGCTGCTGCATCTTGCGGTCCCAGCGGGGCGGTGCGTCCTTCTTCGCCATACGGCCCCCCTCCGGAGCCTGTGAACAGGCTCTCACCGGTCCGTCCCTGTCCAGCGTGCGTCCACCGTCTCCACGAATGTAGTCGGCACGTCCGACGGCCCACGCCCCTTTGTGGCAATGTGCGCCCCTTGCAGCGTCATGACTGGTGACACACCTCGCTCTCGTGGTAGGGGCTTCGCTCTCCGGGTCGGCTACCCGTCTCGCGACCGGATGCGATCGAACGGGATCGAATGCGATGGAAACAAGCCTTATCTGACCGGTGACCGTTTTCTGGAGGAAGTTTCAGGGAACAGCCGCTGGGCAGCCGCGCTGCAAGGAAGCGTAGGAATGCCTTCCGTTTCGACGGCCGAGGGGCGTGGTGGTGACCTTGAAAGTGACCGGTGACGAGCAAGGCGACTGGGCCGTCCTCCAGGTGTCCGGCGAACTGGACCTGGTGACCTCGCCGGTGCTGCGCCAGCACGTCCACGACGCGGTGGCCGAGGGACGGCACAACGTCGTCCTGGACCTGTCCGAGGTCCTGTTCTGCGACTCCTCCGGCGTCGGCGTGCTCATCGCGGCCCGCCGCCTCATCCGCTCCTGCCGGGGCAGCCTTCGGCTGATACTGCCCGCCCAGGGCGCGGTGGACGGCTCGCACGTCAACCGGGTGCTCGGGGCGCTCGGCGTGCGCCGGCTGTTCGAGGTCTACCCCGACGTGGCGGCGGCGGTCGCGGACGACGCCCGCCCCCTGTCGGCCTGAGCGCGCCCCCGCCCCGGGGATCCGCCACATCCCCGTTCCGGCACGTGCCCGGTTCTGCCACAACCGCCGCTTCGAGGCGCCCCGGCGGCCCGCGGCGTCGTACGCTCCGTGCGAGAAGCACCCCACGTGACGTTAGGCGGCCCGACACAACATGGTCAGCAGCGAGTACGAGCGCAGGATCGCGGCCCGGTTCGCCACCTTCGACCAGGACGGCAACGGGTACATCGACCGGGAGGACTTCAGCGCGGCGGCCAAGGCGCTGCTCGCCGAGTTCGGCACCCCGGCCCGGTCCGACAAGGGCCAGGCCCTGTACATCGGTGCCGAGGCGTTCTGGCAGGGCATGGCCGGGATCGCCGACCGCGACGGCGACCAGCGCATCACCCGTGAGGAGTTCGTCACCGGCGCGGTCAAGCGGCTGCGCGACAACCCCGACCGTTTCGCCGAGATCGCCCGGCCCTTCCTGCACGCGGCCCTCGCCGTGGCCGACACCGACGACGACGGGAAGGCCGGCGTCGACGACACCGCGCGGGTGCTCGTCCGCCTCGGCGTCCCGCGCGACACGGCCCGCACGGCGGCCGCCGGCCTCGACGCCGACGGCGACGGCACGGTGACCGAGGACGACGTCCTGAGCGCCTTCGCCCGCTACTTCACGGTCCCGGAGTGAGCGTCCGGCCCTGACGTCGAGGGGTCCGAGAACCGTTCCCGCAAGCGGTACTTGAGGACCTTGCGCAGGGTCTCGTTGCGGGGCAGGGCGTCCACCACCTCCAGCCGCTCCGGCAGTTTGTGGGGGGACAGCCCTTCCCCGCGCAGGTACGACGTCAGCTCACGGAGGGTCAGCTCCCGTGCCCCCGGCGGCTGTTCGACGACCGCGCAGACCCGCTCCCCGCGCTCGGTGTCCGGCAGCCCGATCACGGCCACGTCCCCGACGTCCGGGTGCCGGTGCAGCAGGTCCTCGATCTCCTTCGCCGAGATGTTCTCGCCCTTGCGGATGATCACGTCCTTCAGGCGCCCGGTGAGCACCAGGTGCCCGCTGCCGGTGAGGTGCCCGAGGTCGCCGGTACGCAGGAAGCCCTCCTCGTCGAAGGCCGCCGCGGTCTGCGCCGGGTCCAGATAGCCCCGGCACACGGCCTCCCCGCGCAGCCGCACCTCGCCGTCGACGATCCGTATCTCCATCCCCCGCGGCGGCCGCCCCTCGGTCGTCGCCAGGTTCTCCGCGGTGTCGTCCGGAGCGCCCATCGTGATCATCGGCACCTCGGTCATGCCGTAGCCGTGGGTGAGCTGCACGCCCATCTCCCGGACCACCGCGTGGTACAGCCCGGGCGGCTTCGGCGCCCCGCCGCCCGCCAGCAGCCGCAGGGTGGGGACCGCCTTCGTGCCGGGGGGCTGCCTGCGCTGCTCGGCCAGGAACATCGAGTAGAAGGCCGTGGAGCCCCCGGCGATCGTCACCCCGTGCCGGCGGTACCCGTCCAGCGCCTCCGGCAGCGCGAACTGCTCGAACAGCACGGCCGGGAAGCCGTACAGCAGCACCATCACCAGATAGTCGGGGCCCCCGATGTGCGCGTACGGGAAGGCGATCGAGCCGACGTCGGCCGCCGTGGGCCGCAGCGCGTGCCCCAGGCAGGAGCCGCCCGCGATCAGCGAACGGTCGGTGTGCAGCACGCCCTTGGGGTCCGAGGTCGTCCCCGACGTCCAGTGGATCCAGCGCACCGAGGTGCCCTCGGCAGGCGGCGGCGGAAGGACGGCCGGATCGTCCTCGGGCAGGTCGTCGTACGCCGTGAGGACGCCCTTCGCGCCGAGGCGCCGGGCCATCGCGGTGTGGTCGAAGCCCCGCCACTCGCCCGGCACCGCGAAGAACTCGGCCCTGGACTCGCGCAGCGCGAAACCGACCTCGCGGTCCCGGTAGAAGGGGATGACCGGCGACTGCACGGCGCCGAGCCGGGCCAGCGCGCAGGACAGCACGACCGTCTCGATCCGGGTGGGAAGCTGCCAGGCGACGACCGTGCCCGGGCGTACCCCGAGGCCGTGCAGTCCGGCCGCCACCCGCTCGGCGCGGGTGCGCAGCGCGCCGAAGGTCAGCGTGCGGTCGTCCTGGAGCAGGGCCGGGCGGTCCGGGGTGCGGCGGGCGCGGGCGGCGAGCAGGTCCCACAGGGTCCGGGCGGAACCCAGGGTGTGCGCGGTGTCGTCCATGACGGCCCCCTGTTCGTGGAGCGGACCACATCGGTACTGACGGTGCGTCAGATCGTGTGCGGAGCGTAGGGCTGGACGCCTTGCCGGTCCAGGGGTGCGGGACCTAGCCTTCCCCTGCGGGTATCTGACGGGACATCAGATGGAGGCCGTATGGACCTCACCCACACGCCGGAGGAGGAGGACTTCCGCGCCCGGCTGCGCACATGGCTGGCCGGGGCGCTCCCCACGCTGCCGCCCCCGCCGTCCCCGGACGACTGGCCCGGCCGGCGCGCCTACGACCTCGGCTGGCAGCGCCGGCTGTACGACGCCGGGTACGGCGACGTCCACTGGGGCACCTCCCCGACCGTGCGGCTGATCTTCCTGGAGGAGACCGAGCGGGCCGGCGCGCCCTATGTCGGCGCCTGCTTCGTCGGGCTGCTGCACGCCGGGCCCACCATCGCCGCCGAGGGCACCGACGAGCAGCGGGCCCGCTGGCTGCCCCCGATCCTGCGCGGGGAGGAGGTCTGGTGCCAGGGCTTCAGCGAGCCGGACGCCGGGAGCGACCTCGCGGCGCTGCGCACCCGCGCGCACCGGGACGGCGACCACTACGTGGTGAACGGCTCGAAGATCTGGACGTCCCACGCCGAGGTCGCCGACTGGTGCGAACTGCTGGTGCGCACCGACCCCGGCGCCCCCCGCCACCGCGGGATCAGCTGGCTGGCGATGCCCATGGACGCGCCCGGCGTCACCGTGCGGCCGCTGCGGACCCTGGCGGGCTCGGCCGAGTTCGCCGAGGTGTTCCTGGACGACGTGCGCGTGCCCGTCGCCCACCGGGTCGGCGCGGAGAACGACGGCTGGCGGGTGACCATGGTGACCCTGTCCTTCGAGCGCGGCACCGCCTTCGTGGGCGAGGTCATGGCCTGCCGCCGGGTGCTGCGTGAACTGGCCGCCGAGGCCCGGCGCACCGGCCGCTGGGACGATCCCGCGCTGCGCCGCGCGCTGGGCGGGCTGCACGCAGAGTTCAGCGCGCTGTGGCGGCTGACGCAGTGGAACGTCGGGGAGGCGGAGCACGGGCGCGAGGTCCCCGGTGTCACCGGCTCGGTCCTCAAGCTGGCGTACTCGCACGCCCGTCAGCGGCTCTACGACACCGCGGCCGACGTGCTGGGCCCGCGGGCGCTGGACCTGGACCGGCCGTGGGTGCTCGACCGGCTGTCCTCGCTGTCGTACACCATCGCCGCCGGCACCTCGCAGATCCAGCGGAACATCGTGGCCGAGCGGATCCTCGGACTGCCGAAGGGGCGGTGAGCGGTGCGACTCCAACCCGACGAGGACCAGCGGGCGTTGCGCGACGGCGTACGGGAGCTGCTCGCGCGCCGGTTCGGCCCGCGGGAGCTGAGGGACGCCGTGGAGCGGCCCGGCCTCCTGGACCGGAGGCTGTGGCGCGAGCTGGGCGCCGCCGGGTTCTTCGCGCTGCGTCTGCCCGAGGACGACGGGGGCGTCGGGCTCGGACTGCCCGAGGCGGTGCTGGCGTTCGAGGAGGCGGGCCGGGCGCTGCTGCCGGGCCCGCTCGTGGCCACGCACCTTGAGGCGGGCCGGGTCCCGGGCGCCGCCGAGGGGCACGCCGTCGTCACCGCCCCGATGGGCGGTCTGGTGGAGTGGCTGCGGGCGGCGGACGAGGTGCGCGGCGACACCGCCGGCGCCCTGCCGATGCGCTCGGTCGATCCGCTCACCCCACTGCACCGCCTGCCCGCCTCCGCCGCCCCGGACCCCGTCGCCGTCCTGCTCACCGCGGCCGAACAACTGGGCAGTGCCGGGCGCATGTGCGAGCTGGCCGTGCAACACGCCCGGTCACGCGAGCAGTTCGGACGGCCCATCGGAACCTTCCAGGCGGTGCAGCACCTGTGCGCGGACATGCTCGTGCGGACCCGGACGGCGCGGGCCGCCGTCCACGCAGCGGCCGTCACGGCCGACCCGGTCGACGTCCACGCCGCGCGGCTGCTCGCCGACGAGGCCGCCGTCCGAGGCGCCCGTGACTGTCTCCAGGTGCACGGCGGCATGGGATTCACCTGGGAGTTCGAGGCCCATCTGCATCTGAAGCGGGCCTGGGTCCGCACCTACCGTGCGGGGCCCGCTACCGAGAGTGAGGAGCTGATGGCGGCCGCATTGCTCGACGGAGACCCCTGAAACGCCGTGGTCTGCGGGGTCACGGAAAAGGCCCGCGATGATGTCGCGGATCGTGGCATGCCGGAATTACAGAGCGTTGATATCGGCTTGTGTCCGGAGTGTGACTCGTCACGGGGCGGAGTCGGGCGTTCGCTCCGGTACCTTGTGTGGGATGCGAGTGGTTCCGAGTACGAGCCATGCCGGAGCCGTCTGTGAGACGGCTTCGTATCCGGCGGTGCTCGCCGCTGCTCGCCCGGCATGTGGGCCGTTCGCCCAGGCCTGTTCGACTCTCCACGGCAAGCGTCGCACAGTATGCAGCAGAGGTAATCCTTCGCGCTGGAATATGCCCGAAGCGCTTGTTGGGGTGACTGTACGTCAACCATGCTGTCAGCCAAGGGATTCACGTTCCGTGACCCTGGCTTTGGCCATTGTTCTGGCCATGAAAAAAATGGCTAGGATCGTGGCCCTCGTGAGGCGCGGGGTCAATTGTCCGCCGGTTCGGATGGTGTGAGCGGTGCAGGTGCTTCAAGTGCAGTTGGAGATCCGGCCCGATCCCGCTGAGGTGGGGCGAGCCAGGCGCTGGGCGCGCTCACGACTCGCCGGCTCGGGGATAGAGGTCGACGAGCCGCTCGCCGAGACGCTGATCCTGCTCGTCTCCGAGCTCGTCACCAACGCCGTGGTGCACACCGGCTGTCCGGCCGTGCTCCGCCTCTCCCTGCCCGAGGCGCCGCAGGACTCCTCCACCGTCCGGCTCGAGGTGGCCGACCGCAGCGGCCGGGCGCCCGTGCCGCGCTGTGCCGACGGCGACGCGACGGGCGGGCGCGGGCTCGCCCTCGTCGACGGTCTCGCCGACCGGTGGGGCTGGACCTCCGACGGCGCCGGCAAGCGGATCTGGTGCGAACTCGACCGGGGCGGCGAGTCGGATGCCGCCGTCACCGCCTGCGGGGGCGGAATTCCGGCGTACGAAGGGTTCGCCTACGAGGCGGTGTGACCGGCGCACACCGCGGTCGCCCGCCGTGGCCCGCGGGGCACGGACGCAGGGGGCGCCCCCTCGTGCGGTCCGGCGGCCCTCGATGCGCCCCGGTCCTGCTTCCGTGCGCGGTGTCCACAAAAGGGGACGTAAGTAACAAATCCCTGACAGGGTGTTGACGAGTCGTGCCCGTTTGATCACGCTTGTGATCAGCGATTCGCCGCGAGGGGACGGCGAGGGCTTCGGTGACGGAGGTCCTTGCCGAGTGTGGGTCGTGTTTCGGCGGCGGTTCTCCAGGGCCAGGAGGGGCAGGCACGCCGGAGCCGGATGGCGGCGCGCGTGCCGTGCTCGGGGCGGTCATCCCCGCCCGGTGGAGCCGGGAGTGGGGAAGCCGCGCCGCCAGCCGGCGTCAAGACGTGACCGTCAGAGGATCGCCACGGGAGCGACCGGGCTTCCCGTGCCGCCGACGAAGGGCTCGGGCGTCGCCGACAACAGGAACGCGTGGCGGCCTTCTTGTCCACAGGCTGTGGACAACTCTTCGAGATTCCAGTTCTGGCCCTGCGGCATCCCCATCTCCACCAGGTCGAGCGCGTGCACGGGCAGCCACAGATCCTCCGTCTCGGGCGGGAAGACCTCGAAGGTCAGGGTGTCGTTGGCGACGGCCGCCACGTCGCGCGCGTGGAACCACTCCGGGGTGCGGACCGACAGGCCCGGGGAGGGGTGGCCGTAGCCGTGCCGGTCCCCGGCGAGGCACAGCGCCATCTGTCCCGTCCGCACGAGCACGATGTCACCGGCGCGCACCCGGACGCCCGCCAGCTCCTCCGCCGCCTCCAGGTCCTCCGGCGTGACCGCGTGACCGCCGTCGAGCCGCGCCACCCCCCGCGCGCGGGCCACGTCGAGCAGCACCCCGCGCGAGACGACGTGCCGCGCCTTGTCGATGCCGTCGAAGCGGGCCCCGCCGTGCGCCGTGACGCTGTCGGCGGGGCGGCCGTTGTAGAGCCGCCCGGAGTGCGAGACGTGGGCGAGCGCGTCCCAGTGGGTGGCCGCCTGCAGTCCCATGACCACGGCGTCGTCGCTGCACGCGACGGTCCCCGGGCCGAAGACCTCCTGGTTGATCTGCACCATGGTGTGCAGCGGGTTGACCCGGCCGGGGATCATCCCGGTCTGCACGCCGTCCTGTTCGAGCGGCAGCGCGAGCGGGACGCGGCGGCCGGAGCGGACGCACGCCGCCGCCGCGCGGACCACCTCGTCGGTGATCAGGTTCAGGGTGCCGATCTCGTCGTCCGCGCCCCAGCGTCCCCAGTTGTTGACGCGCTGGGCGATCTCGTGGAACGCGTCCGGCAGCGACATGGGTCCTCCCCGGGTCTTGTCCCCGCGTATCCGGCGGGCCGTAGAATCAGAAATCTAACGGTCCGTCAGAAACGGCGGGAAGGGGCCGGGGCATGGGGAACTTCTTGGCAGGCAAGGCCGTCGCCGTGACGGGCGCCGGGCGCGGCATCGGACGCGCGGTGGCGCTGGCGGCAGCAGCCGAGGGCGCCCGCGTGGTCGTCAACGACCACGGGGTGTCCGTGGACGGCGCCTCACCGACCAGCGAGGTCGCCGAGTCCGTCGTCAAGGAGATCGAGGCCGCCGGCGGTGAGGCCGTCGCCGTGGCCGACGACATCTCCACGATGGCGGGCGGCCGCCGGGTGGTGGACACCGCCCTGTCGGCCTTCGGACGGCTCGACGGGGCGGTCTGCGTCGCCGGGATCCTGCGCGAGCGGATGCTGTTCAACATGACCGAGGACGAGTGGGACCCGGTCCTCGCCACCCACCTCAAGGGGACGTTCACCGTGTTCCGCGCCGCGTCGGCCGTGATGCGCGCGCAGCGGTCCGGCACCCTGATCGGATTCACCAGCGGCAACCACCGGGGCTCGGTGTCGCAGGCCAACTACAGCGCCGCCAAGGGCGGTGTCATCTCGCTCGTGCGCAGCGCCGCGCTCGGCCTGCACAAGTACGGCGTGACCGCGAACGCCGTGGCGCCCGTCGCCCGGACCCGGATGTCCGCCCACGTGCCCCTGGAGCTGACCGACATCGGCGAGCCGGAGGACGTCGCGGCGTTCGTCGTCTACCTGCTGTCCGACGCGGCCCGCGAGCAGCAGGTCACCGGGCAGGTGTACACCGTCGCCGGTCCGCGGATCGCGGTGTGGGCGCAGCCCGCCGAACTGCGCTCCGTCCACGCCGAGGGGCCCTGGACGCCCGAGCGGATCGCCCGGGTGCTGCCGGGGTCCGTGGGGACCGACCCGCTGCCGATGCTGGCGCGGGTGGCGGCGGCCGAGGAGGCCGCGCGGCGCGGCGACCGGCCGAACGCGCGGTAGTGCGAGGCGACGTCAGCTGTCCGGCGAGACGAGGAGGGGTCGTGGACTTCGCGTTCGGCGAGGAGGACGAGGCGTTCCGCGAGCAGGCCCGGTCGTGGCTGGCCGGGCATGTGGCGGGCGGGTGGGAACGGCGGGCCTGGGAGCGGGCCCTCGGCGAGGCCGGGTGGATCGGGCTCGGCTGGGGCGAGGGCGGGTACGGCAACCGGACGGCCACGCTGACCCAGCAGGTCGTGTGGGCCGAGGAGTACGCGCGCTCGGGCGCACCGCCCCGCTCCGGGCACATCGGGGAGAAGCTGCTCGCCCCCACGCTGCTCGCCCACGGCAGCGCGGAGCAGAAGGCCCGCTTCCTCCCTCCGGTCGCGCTCGGCGAGGAACTGTGGTGCCAGGGGTACAGCGAGCCCGGCGCGGGCTCCGACCTCGCAGCTGTCCGCACCCGGGCCGAGCGGTGCCCGGACGGGACGTACCGGATCACCGGGCAGAAGATCTGGACGTCCCTCGCGCACGAGGCCGACTGGTGCTTCGTGCTGGCCCGCACCGATCCGGACTCCCGCCGCCACCACGGCCTGGGCTTCCTGCTGGTGCCCATGGACCAGCCGGGGCGCGTCGAGGTCCGCCCGATCCGGCAGCTGACCGGGACCAGCGACTTCAACGAGGTCTTCTTCGACGGCGCCCACGCGCGCGCGGAGCACCTCGTCGGGGGCGAGGGCGCGGGCTGGACGGTCGCCATGAGCCTCCTCGGGTTCGAGCGCGGCGTCTCCACGCTCGCCCAGCAGATCGGGTTCGCCGGGGAACTGGCGCGGGTCGTGCGCGAGGCCGTGGACCGCGGGGCGGTGGACGATCCGGTGATACGCGGGCAACTGGTACGGCAGTGGGCGGAGCTTCGGGTCATGCGGTGGCACGCCCTGCGGACCCTGGGCGGCACGGGGGACGCGGGGGCGCCCAGCGTGGCCAAGCTGCTGTGGGGCGGCTGGCACCAGCGGCTCGGGGAGCTGGCGATGCGGGTCCGGGGCGCGGCGGCCGGCGCCGGGCCGGGGGACTGGACGCCCTCGGCGCCGTACACGCTCGACGACGTGCAGCGGGCGTTCCTGTTCTCGCGGGCCGACACCCTCTACGGCGGGTCGGACCAGGTGCAGCGCACGATCATCGCCGAGCGGGTGCTCGGTCTGCCCAGGGAGCCCAAGGGAGGCGTCTGATGCGCGGAGTCCTGTTCGACGGCAAGCGGGCCGAGGTCGTGGACGACCTGGCGGTTCGGGACCCCGGGCCCGGCGAGGTGCTGGTCGCCGTCGCGGCGGCCGGTCTGTGCCACAGCGATCTGTCCGTGGTGGACGGGACCATACCGTTCCCCGTCCCCGTGGTGCTCGGCCATGAGGGCGCGGGCGTCGTGGAGGCGGTCGGTGTGGGCGTCACCCATGTCGTGCCCGGTGACCACGTGGTGCTGTCCACGCTGGCCAACTGCGGTACATGCGCCGAGTGCGACCGGGGACGGCCCACCATGTGCCGGCGGGCCATAGGGCGGCCGGAACGGCCGTTCCGGCGCGGCGGCCGGCCGGTGTTCCAGTTCGCCGCCAACTCGGCCTTCGCGGAACGGACCGTGGTGAAGGCCGTCCAGGCGGTGCCCGTGCCCAAGGAGATCCCGCTGCCCGGGGCCGCGCTCATCGGCTGCGGGGTGCTCACCGGGGTAGGGGCGGTACTGAACCGGGCCCGGGTCGACCGGGGCGACCGGGTCGTCGTGATCGGCGCCGGTGGGGTCGGGCTCAACGTCGTCCAGGGCGCCCGGATCGCGGGGGCGCTGCGGATCGTGGCCGTGGACGCCCACCCGGCGAAGGAGGAGACGGCCCGGCGGTTCGGGGCCACGGACTTCCTGACCTCGGTGGACGGGGTGCGGGAGCTGCTGCCCGACGGGGCCGACCACGTCTTCGAGTGCGTGGGACGCGTCGAGCTGATCCGGGCCGCCGTCGACCTGCTCGACCGGCACGGGCAGGCCGTGCTGCTCGGGGTGCCGCCCGCCACCGCCGAGGCGTCCTTCCTCGTCTCCTCGATGTACCTGGACAAGGCGATCCTCGGCTGCCGGTACGGCTCGTCGCGGCCCCAGCGGGACATCGCGCTGTACGCGGAGCTGTACCGCACGGGCCGGCTGCTGCTGGACGAGCTGGTGACGCGGACCTACCCGGTGGAGGACTTCGCGCGGGCGGCGGCGGACGCGGAGGCGGGAAAGGTGGCGCGGGGTGTGCTGACCTTCTGAAGTGCCGCCGCGCGACGACGGGTTCGTCCGGGTCCGGACGGTGGAGGGAGGGTTTTCCACAGGCCCGGAAATCGGCTGCCGTGCTGTCGGTGCCGGGACCTACCGTCGACTCCATGACCTATCGAGACGTCGCCTCCAGGCAGGTCCTGGTGTGGGCCGGCACCGCCGTCGCCGCGCGGATGCCGGTCGCCATGACGCCGCTGGCGCTGGTGTTCCTGGTCCGGGAGCGGCCCGGCGGCTACAGCCTGGGCGCGGCGCTAGCGGCGGCCTATGTGCTCGGCGAGATCGTCGCCGCGCCCGTCCTGGGCACCCGCCTGGACCCGGCCCGCGGGCGGCGCCAGCTGACCGCCGGACTCGCGGGCGGCGCCCTGGGGTTCACCGGGCTCGGGATCTTCGCCGGGTCGCACGCCCTGGTGCTCGGCGCGTTCGCGTTCCTGGCCGGGGCCGCCCCGTCCGCCGCCGCCGGAGGGCAGCGCGCGCTGCTGACCTTCCTCGTGCCCGAGCGTGCCGTGGCGCAGGCGCTGTCCGCGGAGTCGATGCTGATGTCCGGCGTGTGGGCGGTCTCGCCGGTCGCGGTCGCCGGCCTGGCCCTCGCCTGGGCGCCCCGGGTGCCGCTGCTCCTCGCGGCCGTCCTGATGGCGCTGTCCGCGGCCGGTCACCGGCTGCTGCCCGCGGGCTGGGCGAAGGAGGGGCAGGGCGGCCGGGCGAACCGGGTGCGGCCCCGTGTGCTGCTGGGCGCCTGGCCGGTGTACGTCACGGGCGCCGCCAGCATCACCCTGCTCGGCCTGGTCGAACTGACCCTGCCCGCCCTGCTGGAGCAGCGCGGGATCGGCGTGGGCTGGTCGGGTCCGCTGCTGGCGGGCATGGCGGTGGGGTCGGGCGCCGGGGCGTTCGTGTACGGACTGCGGTCGTGGCCGGGGCGGTTGCGCTCGCGCAGCGTGGCGCTGATGTGCGGGATGTCGGTGTTCGTGGGGCTGCTCGCGCTGATACCGGAGGGGCCGGGCATGGCGGTCGCCCTGGTCCTCGCGGGCATCCTCCAGTCCGGCGCGCTGATCACCCGCAATCTGTCGCTGCGGGACGCGCTGCCGCCCGGCGCGCTGGCCGCCGGCTACTCCGTGCTGTACGCGGCCGCGGGCGCCGGATACGCGGCGACGGGGTCGCTGGCGGGTGCCCTGCTCCGGGTGGTGGCGCCGTCCACGGCCGTCCTGGCCGGGGTCGGTCTGACGCTGCTGCTGACCGCGCTGGGCTGGTGGGGGGAGGCCCGGCGGGAGCGGTCACCGGCTGCCGGTGACCTCGAGGCGGGCCCCGCCGCCCGCGCGGAAGGTGCGCCGGTAGCTGGTGGGGGTGACGCCGAGCGCAGCCTGTAGGTGCTGGCGCATCGACTGGGCGGTGCCGAAGCCGGACCGCGCGGCCACCTGGTCGACGGAGAGGCCGGTGGTCTCCAGCAGGTGCCGGGCCCGTTCGACCCGCTGCCGGGTCAGCCACTGGCCCGGGCTGACGCCGGCCTCCTCGCGGAATCGCCGGGTGAAGGTGCGCACCGACATGGACTCCTGGTCGGCCATGTCCCTCAGCTGGATCGGCTCGTGGAGGTGGGTCAGGGCCCAGGCGCGGGCCGCCGTCGTGGAGGACTGCTGCGGGTCGGGGACCGGGCGGGCGATGTACTGGGCCTGCCCGCCGTCGCGGTGCGGCGGCACCACCATGGTGCGGGCCACGTCGTTGGCGACCGCGGTGCCGTGGTCGCGGCGGACCATGTGCAGGCACAGGTCGATCCCGGCGGCGACCCCGGCCGACGTCAGCACGTCGCCGTCGTCGATGAACAGCACGTCGGCGTCGACGTCGACGGTCGGGAACAGCTCCTGGAAGCGCCGGGCGTGGGCCCAGTGGGTGGTCGCCCGGCGGCCGTCCAGCAGGCCGGCCGCGGCCAGGACGTAGACGCCGGTGCAGATGGAGGCGAGCCGGGTGCCGGGCCGGACCAGGGCGAACGCGGCGGCCGGCTCGGCGGGCAGGACGCCCTGCTCGAAGACCGGTTCGAGCTCGCGCGACGCCGGGACGATCACGGTGTCCGCGGTGGCCAGGGCCTCCGGGCCGTGCTCGACCTGGATGGCGAAGTCGGCGTCGGTGCGCACGGGTCCGGGCGGCCGGACGGAACAGGTGACGACCTCGTACAGCGGCCGGCCCTCGGCGTCCCGGGGGCGGCCGAAGACGCGGTGCGGGATGCCCAGTTCGAAGGGGATCGCCCCGTCCAGGGCGAGCACGGCGACCCGGTGGGGCCCTGGCGCGGGGCGGCAGTCCGTCGGGGGCTCGGGGCTCGGCTCATCGGGCATGGCCCGATCCTAGCGAATGCTGTCCTCCGGGCCAATGGAATCGAGGACGCGCAGGCCCGAAGCTCGGGGACGTGACTCAGACGACCCCCGCACAGCACGACACCGCCGCCCCGGACGCCTCCGCCGCCGGGTCGCCGTCGCCGCGCCGGCCGCGTGTCCACCGCGCCTGGTTCGTCGCCGCGGTCGCCTTCGTGACGATCCTCGGTGCCGCCGCCTTCCGCTCCCTGCCGGGCCTGCTCATCGACCCGCTCAACGACGACTTCGGCTGGTCGCGCGGCACGATCGGGGCGGCCGTCTCCATCAACCTGGCGCTGTACGGCCTGACTGCTCCCTTCGCCGCCGCGCTGATGGACCGGTTCGGCATCCGTCGGGTCGTCGCGGTGGCCCTCGTGCTGATCGCGGCCGGGTCGGGGCTGACCTACTGGATGACGGCGGCCTGGCAACTGCTGCTGTGCTGGGGCCTGCTGGTGGGGCTCGGCACCGGTTCGATGGCGCTGGCGTTCGCCGCCACGGTCACCAACCGCTGGTTCACCGAGCGCCGGGGCCTGGTCACCGGCATCCTCACCGCCGCCTCCGCCTCCGGTCAGCTCATCTTCCTGCCGCTGCTGTCCTGGATGGTCGAGGAGCACACCTGGAAGCCAGCCGTCGTCACCGTGGCGCTCACGGCGCTCGCGGTCGTCCCCTTCGTCTGGCTGCTGCTGCGCGACCACCCGGCCGACGTGGGCCTCGCCCCCTACGGCGCCACGGAGTTCGTGCCCAAGCCGCCGCCCGCGCAGGGCGCCGCCCGCCGGGCCGTGACCGTCCTCCTCTCGGCGGCCCGCACGGGCCCCTTCTGGCTGCTGGCGGGCACCTTCGCGATCTGCGGCGCCTCCACCAACGGACTGATCCAGACCCACTTCGTGCCCGCCGCCCACGACCACGGCATGCCGATCACGGCCGCCGCCTCCCTGCTCGCGGTGATCGGTGTCTTCGACGTCGTCGGCACGGTGTTCTCCGGCTGGCTCACCGACCGCTTCGAACCGCGCCGGCTGCTCGCGGTGTACTACGCCCTGCGCGGTGTCTCGCTGCTGTTCCTGCCGATGCTGCTCGCCCCGGGCGTCCACCCGCCGATGCTCTTCTTCATCGTCTTCTACGGCCTCGACTGGGTGGCCACCGTCCCGCCCACCGTCGCCCTGTGCCGGGAGCAGTACGGCGAGGACAGCGCGATCGTCTTCGGCTGGGTCCTCGCCTCCCACCAGCTCGGCGCGGCGCTGGTGGCGTTCCTCGGCGGGGTCGCGCGGGACGTGTTCGGCACCTACGACATGGTCTGGTACGCGTCCGGCGCCCTGTGCGCGGCGGCGGCGCTGATGGCCCTGGTGATCCGGCGTCGTCCGGTGCCGGTCTTCCCGGCCCTCTGACACGCGGTCAGCGGAACCGGCCCCGGTGGAAGAGCAGCGGAGCCCCGTCCCCGTCACGCGCGCCCAGGGCGTCGACCCGCCCGACGACGATGAGGTGGTCGCCGCCCGGGTGCACCGCGTGGACCGCGCAGTCGATCCACGCGAGCGTGTCCGCGAGGCGCGGGGAGCCGGACACCGGGGCCCGGTCGTAGCGGACCCCGGCGAACTTGTCGGCGCCGCTCACCGCGAAGGCGCGGCACAGCTCCTCCTGGCCGGCGGCCAGCACGTTGACGCAGAAGACGCCCGCGCGGGCGATGCGCGGCCATGTCGTCGACGTACGGCCGGCCATGAAGGCGACCAGCGGGGGGTCGAGGGACAGGGACGCGAAGGACTGGCAGGCGAATCCGGCGGGGCGGTGCGGGGCCGCGGCGTCCGCCGGGGCCGTGACGACCACCACGCCGGTCGCGAAGGTCCCCAGCACCCGCCGGAACACGTCCTGCGGGACCGGTGCCCGCTCGTCCTCGCGGACGCAGCGCAGCGCGGGGCGCGGTGGCGCCGGGGCCGGGGGTGCCCCGGCCGGGCGGAGGTGACGGACGGCGGCGGCCGCCATCCCTGCGTGTCCCATCACACCGGACATTGAAACTGACGGTCCGTCAGATAGGAAGGCCCGTGCGCCGGAGAGATGTCAACGCCCCCGGAATGCCGGGCTCCTGCGCTCCGCGAAGGCCGCCAGGCCCTCCGACGCGTCCTCGGTCGTCAGGTTGATCTCCTGCGCGGCCGCCTCCGCCGCGAACGCGCCGGCGCGGTCGCTGTCCCAGGAGGCGTTGACGAGCTGCTTGGTGAGGGCCAGCGCCCGGGTCGGGCCCGCCGCCAGGCGTGCGGCCCAGTCGCCGGCCACGCCCTCCAGCTCCCCGTCGGGGACGACCCGGTTGACCAGGCCCAGCCGCTCGGCGTCCGCCGCGGACAGGGCGTCGCCGAAAAACATCAGCTCCTTGGCGCGATGCGGGCCGACGAGCCGGGGGAGGAGGTAGGCGCCGCCGCCGTCCGGGACGAGACCACGCCGTACGAAGACCTCGATGAACCGCGCGGACTCCGCGGCCAGCACCAGGTCGCAGGCGAGCGCCAGATGGACGCCGAGGCCGGCCGCGGTCCCGTTCACCGCCGCCACCACCGGCTTCTCGCAGTCCAGCACGGCCGCGATCAGCCGCTGGGCGCCGAGCCGGAGCGTGCGCGCCACGTCCCCGGGGCGCCGCGCCCCACCCGCCAACCCGCCCCGCAGGTCCGCCCCGGCACAGAACGCGCGCCCGGTGCCGGTGAGGACGACGGCCCGCACCTCCGGGTCCGCGGAGGCGCCGGCGAGCAGGTCGACGACCCGGTCGCGCTGACCGGGCGTGAGGGCGTTCAGCGCCTCGGGGCGGTCCAGCGTGATCCGGCACACCCCGTCCTCGCGGGAGTGCCGTACCGACAGGTCGAGCGGGTCCGGTCCGGTGGCCATGTCAGCGGCACACCACGAGCGCGTCGAGCGCCACCGCGCCCTGCCCCCGGGGCAGCACCATCAGCGGGTTGACGTCCAGCTCCGCGACCTCGTCGGCCAGCTCCAGCGCCATCCGCTGCACCCGCAGCACGACCTCCACGAGCGCGTCGAGGTCGGCCGGGGGCCGGCCCCGGACCCCGTCGAGCAGTGCCCGGCCCCGCAGTTCGGCGCACATCCGGCGGACCTGCTCCTCGCCGAAGGGCGGCACCCGGACCGCCGTGTCGCGCAGGACCTCCACCAGCACCCCGCCCAGCCCGAGCGTCACCGTGGGCCCGAACAGCTCGTCGTGCGAGGCGCCCACCACCATCTCCACGCCCCGTTCCACCATCTGGCAGACCAGCACGCCGTCCAGCGCGATGTCCTCGTAGCGGGCGATGTCGGTCAGCTCGCGGTAGGCGTCCCGGACCTGGCTGGCCGAGGTCAGGCCGATCCTGACCAGGCCCAGCTCGCTCTTGTGGGCGATCCGCGCGCCGGACGCCTTCATCACCACCGGGTAGCCCACCGGGCCCGCCGCGCGCACGGCCGCCGCCGCGCTGGTCACCAGCTGTTCGCGCGGGACCCGGATGCCGTACGCCCGCAGCAGCTGCTTCGCCGCGTGCTCGCTCAGCTGCTGTCCCGGGCGCAGGAGGGCCCGCGCCTTGCGGCTGGACGGCGAGGGGGTGCGGGGCGCCTCGTCGAAGGGGGAGCGGTAGCCGGTGACGAACCGGTGGTGGTCGAGATGGGCGCGGACGGCGGAGACGCAGTTGGCGACCGTGCGGAAGGTGACCACGCGCGAGGAGCCGAGCAGGATCTCGCGGTAGGCCCGCTCGGTGCCGACCGGCGACCCCCACACCACGCACACCAGCTTGTCCGTCCGCTCCGCGGCGTCCACCAGGTCCTGGGCGAGCCTGTCGCTCAGCGGCGGGAACGGTCCGGTGACCGGGCAGATCAGCACCCCCACCGAGGGGTCGTCGAGGATCGCGTCGATGATCTTGCGGCCGCGCTCGTCGCCGACCGGGTGCCCGCCGCTGTCGACCGGGTTCGCCACGCTCAGATACCCGGGTATCCACTGGTGCAGCTCGGCCTGCCGGGCCTCCGACAGGACCGGCAGGCGCAGCCCCGCTCCGGCCGCGAGGTCGGCCACGTGGGCGCCCGTGCCGCCGGAGATCGAGTAGACGACGACGCCGTCGGCGCGCGGCGGGCGGGCGCGGGCCAGCAGAGTGGCGGTGTCCTGGAGTTCGTCCAGGCCGTCGACCCGGATCACGCCGTACTGGCGCAGGGCCGCGTCCACCACCGCGTCCGCGCCGGTCAGCCGGCCGGTGTGGGAGGCGGCCGTGCGGGCGCCCGCCTCGGTGCGGCCCACCTTGACCGCGACCACGGGCACCTTGCGGCGGGCCGCGCGGTCGGCGGCGAGCAGGAAGGCGCGGCCGTCCTTGATGCCCTCGACATAGGCGGCGACGACGCCGACCTCGGGCCGCTCGGCGAAGTAGGAGAGGAAGTCGGCCGTCGTCAGGTCGGCCTCGTTGCCGGTGGGCGCCCAGTGGGACAGGCGCACGCCCAGCTCCTGGAGCGCGAAGACGGGGCGGCCCTGGTGCCCGGACTGGGTGATGAGCGCGATCGCGGGCCCGTCCAGGTCGTCGCGGAACCGCTCGAAGGCGTTCAGGTTGGTGTTGGGCCCGAGCAGCCGCAGCCCGGACCGCTCGACGGCGGCGGCCAGCCGGGCCTGCGCGGCCGCGCCCTCCTCGCCGGTCTCCGCGAACCCGGAGGCGAAGACGACGGCGAACTTCACCTTCGTCCCGGCCAGTTCCTCGATCACCGGCAGCGGGTCGGCGACCAGCAGCACGGCCAGGTCGACCTGCTCGGGCAGGTCGGCGACCGACGGGACGCAGGGGATGCCGAAGACGGACGGGCGGGCCGGGTGCACGGGGTGGAGCCGGGCGCCGGTCCGCCCGGCCCAGTCCACCAGCCGGCGGGTGATCCCCGTGTTCGGTCGCCCCTCGGCGTCGGAGGCGCCGATCACGGCCAGCGACTCCGGCCGGAAGAGGCGGTCCAGGTCGGGTACGTCGCAGTACAGCGGACGGCCGCTGACGTCGAGGTCGTCGGGCTCGGCGGGCCGGCCGTGGACGGCCGGCGCGGGCTGCTCGCCGCACGCGACGACGCGGCCCCGGCGGGAGTCGGTGGTGAGGGTGCCGTGGGTTGATCCAAGCATCGGTCCGCCCGTCCCTGGGTGACAGCGATTAACTGACGCAGTGTCAGATTAAATGAACTGACACTCCGTCAGGAACCGTCGTGCGGGCAAAAGCCGGGCGGACGCCTCCCCGTGCGGACTCGCGGGGGTACCGGTCAGGCGGGCAGCCGGGCGACCCGGCGGCGCCGGTCCCGGGCGACGGACCGGGCGATCCGCTGCGCGTCGATCGCCATCTCCCGCAGATTGCCGCTGATCGGATTGGTGTAGCCGGTGAAGTACAGACCGGGCGCGTCCGCCGGGGTCCGGGCGCCCCGCACGCCGGGCCTGCCCCGCTCGTCGAGCACGCCGAGATGGCCGACCAGGCCCTCCAGGCCGCGCGCATAGCCGGTGGCGGCGACGACGGCGTCCGGCGATATCCGGCTGCCGTCCGCGAGGACCACCTTGTCCGCGTCGAACCCCTCGACGGCGGCGACGATCTCGATCCGGCCCCGGCGCACCGCGTCGACGAGCCCGACGTCCAGGACCGGGATCGCGCCCTCCCTGACCCTGCTGTACAGGCCGGTGTCGGGACGCGGCAGCCCGTGCGCCGACAGGTCCGGGACGCTGAGCCGGGCCACCGGCCGGGCCAGCCGGTCGACGAGCCGCACGGGCAGCCGCCGTACGAGGATGCTCGTGAACTGCGCGGGCCACCCGGCGGTCGAGCGGCGCACGATGTGCGGCACCGTCCGCACGGCGAGGCGCACCCGGGCCGCGCCGCCCTCCACGAGGTCCACGGCGATCTCGGACCCGGTGTTGCCGGCGCCCACGACCAGGACGTCCCGGCCGGCGTAGGGGGCCGCGTCGCGGTACTCGCCGGCGTGCACCAGCTCACCGCCGTAGCCCTCCCGCCCGGGCCAGTCGGGGATGCGCGGGGTGTGGTTGTAGCCGGTGGCCACGACGACGGCGGCGCCGGCCAGCTCCCGGCCGCCGGTGGCGTGCAGCAGCCAGCCGGAGCCGTCCGGCGCGGGCTCGACGCGGGAGACCTCGACGCCGGTGACGATCTCCAGGTCGTGGTGCTCGGCGTACTTCTCCAGGTAGCGCACCATGTCGTCGCGGGACACCCAGCGTCCGAAGCGGCGCGGCATCGGCAGGCCGGGCAGCGCCGAAAGCCGCCGGGTGGTGTGCAGGTGGAGCCGGTCGTAGTGCCCGCGCCATGAGGCGCCGACCGCTTCCGACCGCTCCAGGACGACGGCCCGTATGCCGCGGGCGCGCAGGGCGTACGCGACGGAGAGTCCGCCGGGGCCGCCCCCGACGACGTAGACGGGGCGTTCCGGGAGTTGGGGGGTGTCGGCCATGATTCGGAGCGTAACCACGCAACTGGTTGATGGGTCTCGGTCAAGCCCGGAATTGGTTGCGGATCGATCACGACTGCGGGAGACCTGGGTGGGGTGTGTGACGTAGCTCTCCTGGTTGTGGGTCCGGGGCCCTGGATGCGGGGGCGCGGTGCGCCCGGAGCGCCGGCCGCCCCGTCCCAGCCTGCCCGTTCGCGGCCCGGGAGTTAGGATCCGGGCCCATGGCCCTCACGGTGAACGACGTGGAACGGTTCGAGGCGGCCCGGCCCCGTCTGGAAGCCATCGCCTACCGGTTGCTCGGCTCGGCGAGCGAGGCCGAGGACGCCGTCCAGGAGACGTTCCTGCGCTGGCAGGCCGCCGACGTGGAGCGTGTCGAGGTCCCTGAGGCGTGGCTGACCAAGGTGCTCACCAATCTGTGCCTCAACCAGCTCGGTTCGGCCCGCGCCCGCCGCGAGACCTATGTGGGCCAGTGGCTGCCCGAGCCGCTGCTCGCCGGGGACCCCATGCTGGGCCCGGCCGACACCGCCGAGCAGCGCGAGTCGGTCTCGTACGCGGTGCTCGTCGTGCTGGAGCGCCTCTCGCCCAGCGAGCGGGCGGTGTACGTGCTGCGGGAGGCGTTCGACTACACGCACCGGGAGATCGCCGAGATCCTCGACGTCACCGAGGCCGCCAGCCAGCAGATCCTGCACCGGGCCCGCGGGCACGTGGCGCGGGGCAGGGCGCGGACCGAGGTCGACGAGGCGGCGGCCCGGCGGATCGTCGACGAGTTCCTGGCGGCCGCCGTCAGCGGCCGGACCGAGCCTCTGGTGCGCCTGCTCACCGAGGACGCGGTCGTGGTCGGCGACGGCGGCGGGAAGGTCCCGGCGCGGGCCCGGGCGGTCGAGGGGGCCTCGGCGGTCGCGCGGTTCCTGCGGGGCCTGTTCAAGCCCAGCGCCGCCAAGCGGGCTCTGGTGGGCGGGTCGCCCGAGTACCACGCGACCACCGCCAACGGCGAACCCGCCCTCGTGGTGGTCGTCGACCGCCGGGTCATCGGCGTGATGTGCGTGGAGGTCACCGAGGACGGCCTCGCCGCGTTCCGCAGCCAGGTCAACCCCGACAAGCTGGAGCGCGCGACCCGGGTCTGGCAGGCCGCCGACCACGGGGAACCCCTGGTGCGCGACGCGTTCTGACCGGCGTACGACGCCGGCTTCCGTGGTGTGACGTGGTTCACATCGCATTCCTGTCAGGAATCGGCGGACCGTCCGGTTCAGGAGGCGAACCCGCTGAAGACAGGAGCAAGGACATGCAGCACCGCATCATCGTGCTCGGGGGCGGCTACACCGGAGCGTTCGCCGCCGGGCGGCTCGCCAGGCGCCTGCACGGCGACGACGTCACCGTCACCCTGGTCAACGCGGAGCCCGACTTCGTCGAGCGCGTCCGGATGCACCAGCTCGCCGTGGGGCAGACCCTCAAGCCCCGGCCGTTCACCGAGATCTTCCGGGGCGCCGGCGTCGACCTGAGGATCGCCCGGGTCACCGCTGTCGACGCCGACCGCAAGGCCGTGGCCGTCGAGGACGCGGACGGCACCGAGGAGTTGGAGTACGACACCCTCGTCTACGCCCTCGGCAGCGGCTGGGACGACCAGGGGGTCCCCGGCGTCGCCGAGCACGCCTTCGAGCTCGCGAGCCGGCCCGGCGCGCTGCGGCTGCGCGAGCGCCTCGCCGCGCTGGAGCCGGGAGCGCCCGTGGCCGTGGTCGGCGGCGGCCTCACCGGCGTGGAGGCCGTGACGGAGATCGCCGAGGCCCGCCCGGACCTCGACGTCCGCCTCGTCGTGCGCGGCGGACTCGGCGACTGGCTCTCCGCGAAGGGCCGCCGGTACCTGCGCGAGGCCGTCGGCCGACTTGGGATCACCGTCCACGAGGGCACCACCGCCACCGGGGTGGAGGCCGACCGGGTCCGCACCGCCGGCGGCGCGGAGATCCCGGCCGCGGTCACCGTGTGGACCACCGGCTTCGCCGTCCACCCGATCGCGCCGGCCACCACCCTCGAGGTCGGCGACCGGGGGCAGATCGTGGTCGACGAGACCATGCGCTCGGTCTCCCACCCGGACGTCTACGCCATCGGCGACGCGGCCCTCGCGCGGGGCGTCGGCGGCAAGCCGCTGCGCATGTCGTGCGCCTCGGGCGGCTTCACCGCCTGGCAGGCCGCCGACGCCATCGTGGCCCGGCTGACCGGGGGCAGGCTGCCGAAGGTCCCGCTGCGCTACTTCAACCAGTGCGTCTCGCTGGGCCGCAGGCAGGGCCTGATCCAGTACGTCACCGGGGACGACCGCCCGGTCCGCGCGGCCCTGACGGGCCGGATCGCCGCCTTCTACAAGGAGCTGATCTGCAAGGGCGCCGCCTGGAACGTGGGCAACCCGGGGATGGGCATGCCGCTGCGCCGCCGCCGGGTGGTGGCGGGGCCCGACGCCGCCGTCTCCGCGGCCGAGGCGGCGGCCTGAGCCCGCCGGGGCGCCCGGACGATTGTCAGGCTCCATGGATCTGACGTACCGTCAGATCCATGGACGCGATCTGGCTCACAGGTGCGCAATGGCTGGCCGTGCTCCGGATAGGACTCGGCCTGTGGTGGCTGGAGAGCTGGCGGCACAAGGACCGCGGGAGCTGGCTGGCCGGCTCCGGGATCGCCTGGGCGGCGGACGTGGCCGCCGAGCACCGCTGGCCCGCCGTCCGCTCCGGCTTCGACCGCGTCGTGGCACCCCGGCCCCGGGCCATGGCGTACGTCGTCCTCCATGCCGAACTGGCCCTGGGGCTCGGTCTCGTGCTGGGGTTCCTCACCCCGGTCGCCCTCGCCGGCGGGCTGCTGCTCAACCTCGTGTACCTCACCCTGATGATCCACGACTGGGCCGAGCAGGGGCAGAACGGCATGATGGCGCTGATCTCGGTCGTCGCGCTGTTCGGGATGTCCTGGCAGTCCTGGTCGGTGGACGGCGCGCTCGGACTGTTCGAATGAGCGGGCCCCGCTACGACGTCCCCGAGCCGGACGCCTTCACCCGCCCCTACTGGGACGCGGCCGCCGCCGGCCGGCTGCTGCTGCGGCGCTGCCGGGCCTGCGGACGCGCCCACCACTACCCCCGCGAGTCCTGCCCGCGCTGCTGGAGCGAGGACGTCGTCTGGGAGACCGCGAGCGGCCGGGCCACCCTGTACACCTGGTCCGTCGTGCACCGCAACGACCTGCCGCCCTTCGACGCGCGCACCCCGTACGTCGCCGCCGTCGTCGACCTCGCCGAGGGCCCCCGGATGGCGACCGGGCTCGTGGACTGCCCGGACCCGGCCCGGCTGCGGGCCGGCCTGGCGCTCACGGCCGCCTTCCCGGACGGGGTGCCGATGTTCCGCCCGGCGCCCTGACCCGCTGGGTTTCAATGGCCGTATGACCGACGCCGGCATACGCCCCGCTCCCCGCCCCTTCCCGGACCTGTACGGCCACGGCCTGCGGCTGCGCCCCTGGGACCCGGACTCCGGGACCGACCTGGACGCCTGGTTCCGGGGCCGCGCCGACCCGGAGTTCCGGCGCTGGAACACCCCGCTGTCGCTGGCCGCGGACCGCGAGGGCGCCCGCGCCACCCTGCGGGCCGCTGCCGCCGACACGGCGGACGGCTCGGCGGCGTACTGCGTGACCGACGCCGGGAGCGGCGTGGTCCTCGGGCACGTCGGCGTCAGCGTCGTCAGCCGGCCCATGGACTGCGGCCGTGTCGGCTACTGGGTCCTTCCCGAGGCCCGCGGCCGGCGCGTGGCCGGCCACGCGCTCGCCCTCGCCGCCCGCTGGGCGCTGACCGCCCCGGACGGCCCCCGCCTGCACCGGCTCGAACTCGGCCACGCCGTCGGCCACCACGCCTCCTGCCGGGTCGCCGAGCGGTGCGGCTTCCGCGCCGAGGGCACCCTGCGCGGCGCTCAGTGGGAGGCCGGACGGCACGACGCCTACCGGGACACGCACCTGCACGCCCGGCTCGCCACCGACCCCGAACCCGACGGTCCCCTTACCCCAACCCCCGCCGCGGCGTGAGGACTTGTGTCGTCTTGGTGTCCACGGCGGAGAAAAGTGCACACCGCGGGGCGGGGCGCGGGATCATGAGGCATGCGCCCGGACGACTGGTACTCCACCCAGGACCTCAACGGCTTCCTGTCCCATGCCGGAGGCTTCCTGCGCTCACGCCCCGACCTGCACACCGTCGCCCTGACGGTCACCGAGACGCTGCGCACCAACGGGCCGCGCGCCTACGGCGACGAGACCCCCGTGTTCGGCGCGCTGGAACGGGACGGACAGGTGCGGGCCGCCTACTTCCGCACCCCGCCCCACCGCCTCAACGTCACCCCGCTCACCCCCGGTGAGGCCGACGCCCTCGCCGCCCACCTGCTCGCCCTCGGGCACGCGGTGCCCGGCGTCATCGCGGCGCAGGAGACCGCGGAGGCGTTCGTCGCCGCCTGGCAGCGGCACACCGGCGCGCGCGGCACCGTCGGACAGCGCCAGCGCCTGTACCGGCTCGGCAACCTGACGGTCCCGCAGCCCGTTCCGGCCGGCCGCGCCCGCCTCGCCGGCTCGCAGGACCGGGAGCTGCTGGCCCGTTGGTACGGCGAGTTCACGGAGGCCACCGGGCACGCGCCCGCGCGTGATCCGGGCGCCTGGGCCGACGCGCGCGTGTCCTCCGGGGGCGTCACCCTGTGGGAGGGCGAGGACGGCACGCCCCTCGCCATGGCCGGGGTGACGCCCCTGATCGCCGGGCAGGTCCGCATCGCCCCCGTCTACACCCCGGCCCCGCTGCGCGGGCGCGGCTACGGCGGCGCGGCCACCGCCGCGGTCACCCGGTCCGTGCTCACCTCCGGGGTGCGCGAGGTGCTGCTCTTCACGGACCTGTCCAACCCCACGAGCAACGGCCTGTACCAGCGCATCGGCTACCGCCCGGTCGCCGACTTCACCGCGTACGACATCCACCGCGCCCGCTGACCGGCGCCGCTCCCGCGTCCCTCAGGGCCAGAGCAGCTCCTTGACCCATCCCGGCTCCGTACGCCGGTAGACGAGCCGTACGTGCCGGCGGTGCGCGTCGCCCTGGAAGAACTCCACCTCGTCGGGGCGCAGCCGGTACAGCGTCCAGGTCGGCACCGGCGCGTCCGGTTCCTCCCGGGCCCGCTCCCAGGCGGCCTCCGACGCGCGCGTCAGCTCCTCGGGGGAGGCGAGCACCTGGCTCTGCCGGCCGGTCAGGGCCGCCGCGAGGGCGCCGGTCGAGCGGGCCTGCAGATCGGCCCGGGACTCGGCGGACGGGGCCGCCGTCACCGGGCCGCGCACCCGCACCTGGCGGCCCCGCGCCGGCCAGTAGAAGCCGAGGGCCGCGTACGGGCGGGCGGCGAGCTGGCGGCCCTTGCGGCTGTCGCGGTGCGTGGCGAAGGACCAGCCGGACGCGTCGGCGCCGTGCAGCACCACCGTCCGTACGTCCGGCAGGCCCTCCTCGTCCGCGGTGGCGAGCGACATCGTGTGCGGCTCGGTCTGCCCGGCCGCGACCGCCTCGGCGAACCAGGCGGTGAACAGCTCCAGCGGCGCGTCGGGGGTGCCCGACGGGTCGAAGGAGGGCAGCTCGACGTCCCACACCCGCAGCGACCTCAGCAGGTCGTGAAGATCCGTTCCCATTCCCCGATTGTCCCCCGCGGGGAGCGTGCCGGGCGGGTCAGATCCGTCCGAGGTCGGACGACAGCCAGTGCTCGGGCCGCATGTGGACGACGACCTGCTCGCCGTGGTTCTTCCAGGCGAAGTCGACATAGCCGTCGACCTTCTCGGGCGGCAGATAGCGCGCCGAGATCTCCCGCAGGTCCTCCAGGGTGGCCGGGACGGTCCGCAGGACGGGACCCTCGACCGAGACGTACCGGATCGTGGGTTCGACCCGGTCCACCAGCAGGGAGAACCGGCCCGCCTCCTGGATGCGCCGGTTCTTGCGGGAGTCGAGGCCGGTCATGACCCACACGTCGCCGCCGGGGCGGTACTGGTACCAGACGGGCACGGTCAACGGGGCCCGCCCGCCGCCCCCGTCGACCGCCAGCGCCGCGACGTGCGGCTCGGCGAGGAACTCCTCACGCTCTTCACGGGTCAGTGCCATACCGTCTCCTTCGGTCGGTTCACTCCCTTCCCACTACCAACGTCCCGGACGAGCAGAACCATCCACCCGTCGCCGACACCACGCCCAGCCGAGGCGGCTCCCCCGTCCGGCCGCGCCGGGCCACCTGGCGTTCCCCGGCCTCGCCGCGCAGCTGGCGCACCGCCTCCACCAGCAGGAACAGCCCGCGCATCCCGGGGTGCTGCGCCGACAGCCCGCCTCCGTCCGTGTTCACCGGCAGCTCCCCGCCGCGCACCAGCAGCCGCCCCTTCCCGACGAACGCCCCGCCCTCGCCCTTGGCGCAGAAGCCGAGGTCCTCCAGGGTCACGAGCGTCATGTAGGTGAAGGCGTCGTACAGCTCGGCGAAGTCCATCTCCTCGGGGCGCACCCCGGCCCGGGCGAAGGCGAGCCGTCCGCTCACCGCCGCCGGGCCGGTCGTGAAGTCCGGCCACTCGGCCATCGAGGCGTGCGAGACGTGCTCCCCGGTGCCGAGGATCCACACCGGTGCCGTACGGCAGTCGGGGACGTACTCCTCGGCGGCCAGCAGCACAGCTGCGCCGCCGTCGGAGCGCAGACAGCAGTGGAGCCTGGTGAACGGGTCCGCGATCACCGGCCCGGACAGCACGTCGTCCACGGTGATCGGATCGCGGTGCAGTGCCTCGGGGTTCAGGGCCGCGTTCGCCCGCGCCTGGACGGCCACCTGAGCCAACTCCTCGACCGTGGTGCCGTGTTCGGTCATGTGGCGGCGGGCGGCCATGGCGTACTTGGCGATCAGCGTATGGCCGTAGGGGGCCTCGAACTGCGCGGGGCCCCGCACCCCGAGGGACAGCTCGCCGGTCCGCCGGCCCGCCCTGATGTCCGCCCGGGCCGTCGAGCCGTACACCAGCAGCACGGCGTTCGCGTGGCCGCGCGCGACGGCGTCCGCCGCGTGGGCCGCCATGACCTCCCAGGTGGCGCCGCCGACCGAGGTGGAGTCGACCCAGGTCGGGCGCAGGCCCAGATACTCGGCCACCTCGACGGGCGCGAGCACGCCGAGACCCGCCGACGCGAAGCCGTCCACCACCTCCCGCGCGAGTCCCGCGTCGGCCAGCGCCCGGCGAGCGGCTTGAGCGTGCAGGGCGTACGCGGTCGCGTCGTCCACCCGCCCGCAGTCGGACAGGGCCACCCCCACCACGGCGACCCTCCGGTTCCCGGCAGTCATGCGCGGCCTCCCGCCTCTGGGCATCCCACCTCGGCCCTTCTAATATGACTGACCGTCAGATCCGAGGGGAAGAGAGGGAACACCCATGGACACCAGCCTCACCCCCGAACAGGACGGCGTCCGCCGCGCCCTGCGCGCCCTGCTCGACAGCCGCTGCGGCCCCGGCGAGCTGCGCGCGGCCCTCGACACCCCCACCGGTCACGACCCCGCCCTGTGGGCGGCCCTCGGGCGCCTCGGCCTGCCCGGCCTCGCCCTGCCCGAGGCGTACGGCGGCGTGGGCTGCTCGGTGACCGAACTCGCCCTCGCCTGCGAGGAGACCGGCCGGGTGCTGGCCCCCTCCCCGCTGACGGCCACCGCCGTCCTCGCCGCCCCGCTGGTCGCCGCGCTCGGCACCCCCGCCCAGCGGGCGGACCTGCTGCCCCGCCTCGCCTCCGGCGCGCTCACCGCCGCCCTCGTCGTGGACGGTCCCGCCCTCGCCACCGCCCTCGCCCTGACCGGGGGCAACGGCGGCGACTGGGCCGGCGGCGGACGGGCGGGCGGTGTGCAGGCCCGCCGCGGCGGGGACGGCTGGCGGCTGTACGGGCAGGCCGGTCAGACGCTGGACGGGCACAGCGCCGGACTGCTGGTGGTCGCCGCGCGCACCGGGGGCTACACCCGCCCCCGGACCCTGCTGTTCCTGGTGCCCGGCGACGCGCCCGGGGTGGTCCGGGCCCGGCAGACCACCGTCGACGCCACCCGCCCGCAGGGCCGCGTGCACCTGCGGGACGTCGGCGCACAGCTGCTGGGGGAGGAGGGGGCCGAGGTGACCGGCGCCCTCGGGGAGACGGGGGACCGGGCCGCGGCGGTCCTCGCCTGCGAGGCCGTGGGCGCCGCGGACCGGGCCCTGGAGCGGACCGTGGAGCACGTCGGGCGGCGCGAGCAGTTCGGGCGGCCGATCGGGTCCTTCCAGGCGGTCAAGCACCGGCTGGCGGACGTGTACGTCGAGGTGCAGGCGGCCCGGTCGGCGGCGTACCACGCGGCCTGGGCGGCCGCCCACGGCGAGCGGACGGGCGGCCTCGCCCTCGCCCAGGCCCTCCAGGCGCTGCGGACCGCCGCGGGCGAGGCGATCCAGTTCCACGGCGGCCTCGGTTTCACCTGGGAGCACGAGGCGCACCTGTACTTCAAGCGGGCGGCCGGCGACGAACTGCTTCTCGGGCCGGTCCACCGGCTGCGCGCGCACGCCGCCGGGTCGGCCCGGCTCCTCGAGGCGCCCGGGACACGGGAGGTGCGGGTGTGACCCTGCCGCGCGCGGTCGTACGCGCCGTCCAGAAGCTGTCCGCGACCCGGGGCTTCGCCCGGGCCGCACCGCACGTCGTGCCCGCGCTCGACCGGGCCGTGCACCGGCTCACCCGGGGAAAGGTGCTGCTCAGCGCCCTGATGCTGCCCGGTGTCGTGCTGACCTCCACGGGCGCCCGCAGCGGACTGCCCCGCCGTACGCCGCTCGCCTGCGTACCCGAGGCGGGAGGCCGCTCCTGGCTGCTCGTCGGCTCCAACTTCGGCCGGCCCGGTCACCCCGCCTGGACCCGCAACCTGCTCGCCCACGCCGACGCCGAGATCGACTGGAAGGGCCGCACCGTCCCCGTCACGGCCGCGCTCCTGGCGGGTGAGGAGCGGGAGGCGGCCTGGCGGGCCGCCGTGGCCCTATGGCCCCCGTACGCGGCGTACCAGGCCCGGGTGGACCGGCGGATCCGGCTCTTCCGCCTCACTCCGCGGTCCCAGGTGGGGTGACCCGAAAGCGACGGCGGCATTTGCCCGGCACCCGGCCCTCCGGGGGAGGATCCGCCCCATGGACGACGTGGACGGACGCATCCTCGCCGAGCTCCAGCAGGACGGCCGGCTGACCGTGACGGAGCTGGCCGCGCGGGTGGGGCTCAGCGTCTCGCCGTGCCACCGGCGGCTGCGCGAGCTGGAGCGGTCCGGCGCCATCGGCGGGTACCGGGCGGTGGTGGACCCGGCCGCCGTCGGGCTCGCCTTCGAGGCGCTGGTCTTCGTCTCCATGCGGCAGGAGGACCGGGACACGGTCGCCGGGTTCGAGCGGGCGCTCGGCGAGGTGGAGGAGGTGCTGGAGGCGCAGCGGCTGTTCGGGGAGCCCGACTACCTGCTGCGGGTCGTCACCGCCGATCTCGCGGCCTACCAGCGGCTGTACGACGAGCGGCTGGCCACGCTGCCGGGGGTGCAGCGGCTGACGTCGACGCTGGTGATGAAGCACGTGGTGAAGGACCGCCCGCTGCCCGGCCGGACCGGGCCGTGACGCACGACAGGCGGCGGCCCACCGGGTGGACCACCGCCTGCCAGACAGGACTTGGGGGCGCTGGCCGGCCGGGAACCGCCCCGCCGGCCGTTCGGGCGTCACTTCACGGGCTTCCTGCCGGTGACGCCCAGATGCACCAACAGGGCCAGATTCGGCTTGAGTTCCGACTGCTTGACGCCCCAGCTCTGGAAGCCCTTCTGGTGCGAGGCGACCGCGGCGAGCATCGCGACGAGCGATCCGGCGATGGCCGCGGGGTTGACGTCCTTGTCGACCCGGCCCTTCGCCTGGAGCTGTGACACGGCGTCCGCGAGGGAGTTGTTGACCGAGTTGAGGATCTTCATGCGGATCTTGTAGAAGCGCTTGTCGCCCTCGGACGCGCCGAGGTCGACGACCCGCAGGATCGCGTCGTTGCGGCGCCAGAAGTCCAGGAAGCCGTCGACGAGGTCCTGCGCGGTCTGCCAGCCCGCCTTCCCCACCCAGCTGCGGCCCTCGACCAGGGCGGTCAACTCCGCGCCCTCGGCGGCCATTTGCTCGGCGAGCTCCAGGACGGCGCCCTCGACGTCCGGGAAGTACTGGTAGAAGGTTGCGGGCGACGTACCTGCCTTGCGGGCGACATCGATGACTTTGACGTCCCGGTACGGGGAAGAGCTGAGCATCTCGCTGAGGCAGTCGAGCAGCTTCTGCCGGGTCGCCTGCCCACGCCTGCCGGCCACGCGGCCGTCGACGGTACGCACTTGTCCTGTCATGTCGTCAGCTTACCGAGGCGGCATCGGGGCGCGATTCGGCCGACTGCAAATGGGGTGCGCCAAGGCTCGGGGGCTGGTGTGCCTGGTCTGCGCGGTGCGCGTGAGGCCGTTACGTTGGCAGTATGGCCGAAAACAGGGCATCCGCAGACGGAACGGATCAGGTGGAGGGCGTTCCGTGCTGGGTGGACGCACAGCTCCCCGACGTGGAAGCGGGCAAGCGGTTCTACGGTGAGCTCTTCGGCTGGGCCTTCGAGGAGGCGTACGACTCCGCCGTATGGGCCCTGCTGGACGGTGAGCGGGTGGCGGCGCTCACGCCGAAGACGGACGGGCGGATGCCCAGCGTGTGGACGGTGTACTTCGCAACACCCGACGCCCGGGCGCTGGCCGCGCGGATCCGGCAGGCCGGCGGGCAGGTGGTCACCGCACCCGTGGAGGTGGGCCCGGGACTGGGCACGGCCGCGCTGGTGACCGATCCGGAGGGCGCGGTGTTCGGGCTGTGGGAGGCGGGCACGCACAGCGGGTTCGGGCGCCGGCACGAGCCGGGGACGTTCGCCTGGGCCGAGCTGTACGCCCGGGACACCGAGGCCGCGAACACCTTCTACGGCGGGCTGTTCCACGACGCCCTGTTCGGTCCCGGCGCGGAGCCGGACTTCGGGCGGGCGGCGGTCGGGGAGGTCTTCGCGGAGATGATGCCGCCCCACTTCGTCGTCCACTTCCGGGTCGAGGACTGCGCGGCCGCCCTCGGCACGGTCACCCGGCTCGGCGGGCGGGTGCAGGTCCCGCCCTTCGAGACGTCGTACGGCACGGTCGCCGTCGTCACCGACAATCAGGGGGCCTCGTTCGCCCTCCTGGAGCGCTGAGGCAGGCGTTCCGGCAGGTGGGCGGGGCGTGCGCCAGGTTCGATGTGTCGTTTTGTCATGAGACACCCCTTTTTGGACCCGGGTTCGCCACCGGGCGCTCGGACAGGAAGAATCGGGGTGCGTGCCGCCGAGGCGGTGCGGTGGTGAGACGCTGCACGGGGTCGCGTGCATATGTGGGTGCACGGGGCCCGTACGGGGAGGTGGCAGGCAGAGTGGTGGATCAGCTGACGCAGCACGATCCGCGCAGGATCGGGCCGTTCGAGGTGCTCGGGCGGCTGGGCGCCGGCGGCATGGGGCTGGTCTATCTCGCGCGGTCGGCCTCGGGCCGGCGCGTGGCGATCAAGACGGTCCGTACGGAGCTCGCCGAGGACCAGCTGTTCCGCGTGCGCTTCACGCGCGAGGTGGAGGCGGCCCGGGCGGTCTCCGGCTTCTACACCGCCGCGGTGGTCGACGCCGACCCGCGCGCCGCCGTGCCGTGGCTGGCCACCGCGTACGTCCCCGCACCCTCCCTCGAGGAGATAGTGAACGAGTGCGGGCCGCTCCCGGCCCAGGCGGTGCGCTGGCTGGCCGCCGGCGTGGCCGAGGCGCTGCAGTCGATCCACGGCGCCGGTCTCGTCCACCGCGACCTCAAGCCGTCCAACGTGCTCGTCGTCGAGGACGGGCCGCGCGTCATCGACTTCGGTATCGCGTCCGGCGTGTCGAACACCCGTCTGACCATGACCAACGTCGCCGTGGGCACCCCCGCCTACATGTCCCCCGAGCAGGCGAAGGACTCCCGCAGCGTCACCGGCGCCAGCGACGTCTTCTCGCTCGGCTCGATGCTGGTGTTCGCCGCCACCGGGCACCCGCCCTTCCACGGCGCCAACCCGGTCGAGACGGTCTTCATGCTGCTGCGCGAGGGCCCGGACCTGGAGGGCCTGCCCGACGAGCTGCGCCCCCTCATCGAGTCCTGTATGCAGATGGACGCGACGGCCCGCCCCAACCCGGCCGACCTCCAGGCCCAGCTCGCCCCGCACCTCTTCGGCTCCGGCACCGACGACAGCGGCACCGCCTCCGCCTGGCTGCCCGAGCGGGCGGTCAGCCTGATCGAGACGCGCCGCGGCGGCCGCCCGGCCCCCAAGCCCGCGCCCGCCTCCGGCCGCAGCGCCGGACGCGGCGTCCCCGCGCCCGTGCCGCCGCCGCCCCCGCACGACCCGGTCGTCCCGGGCCCCCAGGCCCCGCCCGTGCCGGTCGGCGCCCCCGGCACCGGCCCCGTCCGCCTGGCGGGCGCCGCCGTCCCGATCGGCCCCGGCCCCCGGGTCGCCGACGCCCGCGCTGCCGCGATGAAGGCGCCGCCCGCGGAGGCCGCCCTGGTCGCCTCCTGGTCCAAGCCCCGCCCCGGCGTCAACGGCGCCGACCCCGCCCTGCCGGCCGCGCCCGCGGCCCCGGCGGAGGGCCCGGGCGGCTGGCGGCCCTGGCGTTTCCGCATGTCGAACGACGTCTGGGGCACCCCCTCCGTCGCCGGCGACCTCGTCTACGTCACCTCCTTCGAGGTGCACGCCCTGGACGTCGCCACCGGCCGCCGCCGCTTCAAGACCCGGGACGTGGCCTGGTCCATGGCGGTCGCCGACGGGCGCATCCACGCCTCCGACGGCCCCACCCTGTTCGCCCTGGAGTGCCGCGAGGGCGCCGACCTGTGGCGGCTCCAGACGGACGCCTGGGTGTACTCCCTGAAGGCCGAGCGGGGCACGGTCCTCACCGGCACCCGCGGCGGCGGCGTCCAGGCCTGGGAGGCGTCCAACGGCCAGAAGCTCTGGGAGATCACCGGCGCGCAGACCGACTTCGAGACCCCGGAGGCGGGCCCCGCGCTGTACGACGGCACCGCCTACGTCTGGCAGGACGCCCGGCTGCGCGCCCTGGACGCCCGCACCGGCGACGAGCGCTGGTCGTACCCGATCGGCGACGCCGCCTCCTGCGGCGGGGTGCCGGTGCGGGTGGCGAAGGCCCACGACGGCTACGTGTACGTCTCGGCCGGTACCCGCGTGCTCGCCCTCGACGCGGCCGGCGGGCACGTCCGCTGGCACTTCGAGGCCCCGGCGGTCTTCCTGTGCCCGCCGGCCTTCGTGCCCGGCCCCGCGGTGACCGGCGGCGGTGTGTACCTCGCCGACTACCTCGGCACGGTGTACGCGCTGGACGCCACCGACGGCCGGGACCGCTGGCGCATCGCCACCGAGGCCCGTGCCTCGACCGAGCCGGTGCTGGTGGCCGCGGGCCATGTCCACGTCGGCAGCGGCAAGGGCCTGTACACGCTGGACGCGGTCACCGGGACGCCGAAGTGGCGCTTCCAGGCGGGCGGCGACATCGTGGGAGCGCCCGCGGTGGCGGAGGGCCGGATCCACTTCGGCTCCACCGACCACCTGCTCTACACGCTCAAGGCCGACGACGGCCGGCTGCGGTGGAAGCTCGCCACCGGCGGCGAGATCACCGGCTCCCCGGTGGTGCGCGACGGCGTTGTGTACGCGTGCAGCAAGGACCGCTGCGTGTACGCGCTGGACGCGGAGAAGGGCACCGGAACGGCCCGTACCGCGTAGACGTCCTCACCGTCACTGCGCGAGGCGTCACACCGAGTGAGCGCATTCTGCCACGCCTCGGCTGCTACCGTGACGTGCTCACGCTCAAATCAACGGGGGTTGACACCAGTGAAGCTTCGTCATGTCCGCGCTGTGGCCGTGTCCGTCGGCGTCGTCGTCGCACTGACCGGGGCCCGGCACTCGAACGGCGGCGGCTGCGGCGGCTCGGACTCGCACAGCTCCTCGTCGAGCTCCGGCGGCCACGGCGGCGGCAGCACCCACTACGACGACGATGACGACGACTACGGCACCGGGTCCACCTCGGGCGGCGGTACGCAGACCAGCGAGGGGCCGGGCGCCGCGGCCACCCGTGACGTCAGGATCGACCGGTGCGAGAACGACCCGGACCGCGGCCTGGTCGCCCGGGTGAGCGCCACCAACAGCGATGCGCTGCGGACCTACTCGTACACGTTCACCGTGACGTTCAAGGACTCTGGCGGCCGCGAGCTGGACAAGGCCACCTCCGGCATCCTGACGGTCGAGCCCGGCGCCACCGAGTCGGTCGACGTCGTGGCCCGCGCGAGCGCCACCGCCGCCGGCACCTGCGTCCTCGGCGAGGCCCTGCGCGTGGACGACTCGTACTAGGGCCTTTCGTTTGGATCATCCCGGCGTCGGGCACGTCACCATGTCCCGTCGGCCACAGCCAGGCTGATCCAAACGAAAGGCCCCAGTCCCGCCGGTCACCTGGTTCTGAACGCCCGGCTCCGGGTGCGGAACAGCTCCTCCTGCCGCTCGCCGGGCAGGTTGCCGAGCGCGATCAGATGCGGGGCCTGCGCGAACGCGCGGTCCAGGGCGGCCTCCCGGGCCGCCCACAGCGCCCGCACGGTGCCCTGCACGGCCTCCGCCGGATGCCCGGCGATCACGGTCGCGCGCTCGACGGCCACGGCCAGCGCCTCGCCCGGCGCGGTGAGTTCGGAGACGAGCCCGATCTCGTGGGCCCGCCGCGCGCCCAGCCGTTCCGCCGCGCCCATCAGCGCCGTCCGGGCGGCCTCCCCGTACGGCATGCGCAGCGCCATCAGCATGGACTCGTAGGCGCTGACCATGCCGTAGGTGGTGTGCGGGTCGAAGAACGCGGCGGTCGGGTCGGCGACGACGAAGTCGCTCTCCCCGAGCAGATAGAAGGCGCCGCCGCAGGCCATGCCCCGCACGGCCGCGATCACCGGCTTCCACAGGTCGTTGGACTTGGGCCCGGCCCGCAGCAGCGGATCGTCCGTCATATAGGGGGAGTTCGGCTGCGGCACCTCGGTGTCCCGGTCCAGGCCCGTGCAGAACGCGCGCTCCCCGGCGCCGGTCAGCACGACGGCCCGTACGGTGTCGTCGAAGCGCATCCGGCGCCAGGCGGCGACCAGTTCGTCCCGGGTCGCCAGGTCGAGGGCGTTGAGCCGGCCGGGCCGGTCCAGGGTGACCACGGCGACGCCGGTGCCCTCGTCGACGCGCACGCCGAGGCTCATGACCGCTCCCGCACCCAGCGCGGCAGCCCCGTGCCGTCGAACACCGCCCGGACCCGGGCGCCGATGCGGATCAGTTCCGGCGGCACGGAGTTCAGGGGCGCGCCGGGGGCGGCGACGACGTTGCCGACGAGCCGCACGCGCGGGGCGTCGGTGAGTTCGACGACCACCACGTTGTACGGCGCCAGCTCCGCGTAGTCCGGCAGCAGGGGCGGATGGGCGACGACGTACGACCAGACGCGGCCGAGTCCGCTCGTGCGCCGCCATGTGCTCGCGAAGGACTGGCAGCGCGGGCAGCACGGCCGGGGCGGGAAGCGCGGCTCGGCGCAGTCGCCGCAGGTCTGCACCCGCAGCTCGCCCCGCTCTGCGTACTCCCAGAAGGGGGCGCCGTCGGCGTCGGTGACGGGGGAGAGCATCGGCGGTCAACTCCTCAGGAGCAGCGCGGAGGTGGGGACGCCCTCGCCGGCGGTGACGAGGCAGGTCGCGGCGCCGGGGACCTGCGCGGTGCTGGTGCCGCGCAGCTGCCGTACGCCCTCGGTGACGAGGTTGAAGCCGTGCACGTACGCCTCGCTGAGACCGCCGCCGCCCGTGTTGAGCGGGAGGCGGCCGCCGATCTCCAGGGCGCCGCCCTCGGTGAACGCACCGCCCTCGCCCCGCGCGCAGAAGCCGTACCCCTCCAGGGAGAGCGGGACGAGCGCGGTGAACGCGTCGTAGATCTGGGCGACGTCCACGTCCTGGGGGGTGAGGTCGGCGTGCTTCCACAGGTGCCGTGCGGCCGTCCAGGCGGGGCCGGTGAGCGGGTCGTCGTTCCAGTAGTTGACCATGCCGTGGTGCTGGGCGGGCAGGCCCTGCGCGGCCGCGTGCACGTACACGGGGCGTTGCCGGCAGTCGCGGGCGCGCTCCCTGCCGACGACCACGCACGCGAGGGCCCCGTCGGTCTCCAGGCAGTTGTCGTACAGGCACAGGGGCTCGCTGATCCAGCGCGAGGTCATGTACATCTCGCGGGTCAGCGGGCGGTCGTACATGATCGCGGCGGGGTTCTGGTTGGCGCGGTTGCGGCAGGCGAGGGCGACGTTGAACAGGTGGTCGCGGGTCGCGCCGAACTCGTGCATGTAGCGCCGGGCGAGCATGGCGATCTCGTCGACCGGGCGCAGCAGCCCGAACGGCCTGGTCCACTGCGCCGGGGTGGGCAGCTGGGCGGTCGTGTTCCGCCACGGCCGGGGTCCGCTGCCGCGCTTGCGGGACCGCCAGGCGACGCCCACCGACGCCTGTCCGGTGGCGATGGCGGCCGCCAGGTGCGCGACGGTGGCGCACGAACCGCCGCCGCCGTAGCCGACCTTGGCGAAGTACGTGAGGTCGCCGAGGCCGACGGCCTTGGCCAGCTCGACCTCGTCGGTCTCCTCCATGGTGTACGAGGCGAGGGCGTCCACCTCGCCGGGTGCGATCCCGGCGTCGTCCAGCGCGGCCAGCACGGCTCGGCAGGCGAGGGTGCGCTCGTCGTCCGCGAGGTGCCGGGCGAAGGGCGTCTGCCCGATGCCGACGATCGCCGTGGCGTCCTTGAGACCGCTGCCTGACGTCATGCCGCGCACACCTCCGCCTCCCGGGACGGCTGCTGACAGCCCGTCAGATTACAGGTAATCTGACGGACCGTCAGCCAGTGGGGAGGCCATGGTGCGCGGTGACGTGGAGTGGGGCAGCGTTCCGGAACTCGTACGGGCGGCGGCCGGCCGGTACGCGGACACCGAGGCCGTGGTGGAGGGCCGCACCCGCATCACGTACGCCGAACTCGGCGCCCGCGTCGACCGCGCGGCGGCCGCCTGCCTCGCCGCGGGCGTCCGGCCCGGCGACCGGGTCGCCCTGTGGGCCCCCAACTCGCCCGCCTGGATCGTGGCCGCGCTCGGCGCCGTCTCGGCGGGCGCGGTCCTGGTGCCGCTGAACACCCGTTTCAAGGGCGCCGAGGCGGCCGACGTGCTGCGCCGCAGCGGCGCCCGGCTGCTGTTCGTGACGGGCACCTTCCTCGGCACCTCCTACGTGGCCTCGCTGCGCCGGGCCGTCGCCGGGGGGCCCGGGCTGCCCGCGCTGGAGCAGGTCGTCGTGCTCGCGGAGGACGCCCCCGCGGACCACCGCACCTGGAAGGACTTCCTCGCGGGCGGCGACACCGTGAGCACGGCGCGGGTGCGGGCGCGCGCCGCGGCGGTCGAGGGCTCCTGGCCCTCGGACATCGTCTTCACGTCCGGGACGACCGGGCGGCCCAAGGGCGTGGTCCTCACCCACGCGCAGACACTGCGGGCCTACGCGGTCTGGAGCGACCTGGCGGGCCTGCGGCACGGCGACCGCTACCTCATCGTGAACCCCTTCTTCCACACCTTCGGCTACAAGGCCGGGGTGATCGCCTGCCTGATGCGGGGCGCCACGATGATTCCGCAACCCGTGTTCGGCGTGGAGACGGCCCTCGCGAACATCGCGGCGGAGCGGGTCTCGGTGCTGCCGGGCCCGCCCACCCTGCACCGGTCGCTGCTCGACCACCCGGCCCGCGACAGCCACGATCTGTCCGCGCTGCGCCTGGTGGTGACGGGCGCGGCGGTCGTCCCGCTCCGGCTCGTGGAACGGCTGCGCGGTGAACTGGGCGTGGAGACGGTCCTGACCGCCTACGGGCTCTCCGAGGCCGGCGGCCTGGTGACGATGTGCCGGCGCGGCGACGACCCCGCGGTGATCGCGACCACGTCCGGCAGGGCGATACCCGGCACCGAGGTCCGGGTGGAGGCCCCGCCCGGCGAACCCGGCGAGGTCCTGGTGCGCGGCTTCAACGTCATGCGGGGCTACTACGAGGACGCGGCGGCGACCGCCGAGGTGCTGACCGCCGACGGCTGGCTGCGCACCGGGGACGTCGGCATGCTCGACGCGGCGGGCAACCTGCGCATCACCGACCGGCTGAAGGACATGTTCATCGTGGGCGGCTTCAACGCCTACCCGGCGGAGATCGAGCGGACGCTCGGCCTGCACCCGCAGGTGGCGGACGTCGCCGTGATCGGCGTGCCGGACGTGCGGCTGGGCGAGGTCGGCAAGGCGTTCGTGGTCCGCCGGCCGGGAGCGGTGCTCACCGGGGACGACCTCATCGCCTGGGCGAGGCGGCAGATGGCGAACTACAAGGTGCCGCGGCGGGTGGAGTTCGTGGCGGAGCTGCCGCGGAACGCGAGCGGGAAGGTGGTCAAGGCGGCGCTGCGGGGCACCGCCCCCGCACCCCCCTGACGCCGACGACCGCGACGGCTCCCCCTCCGCGCCGCCGCGGTCGTCTCCCCGTGCGTGCGGTCAGACCTGCTCGGAACCGGCGTGGTTCTCGTCGGTCTTCAGGATGTCCTGGGCCACACTGCCGGCGTGGTTCTCCATCGGCTTGATGGTCTCGCCCTCGGCGACGCTGCCGGCGTGGTTCTCCAGAGGCTTCACCGTGGAGCCGTCACCCGGGCTGCCGGCGTGGTTCTCCAGAGTCTTGATCTTCTGCTTCTGTGCTTCGTCGCTCATCGTCGGAACTTTCTGTTGACTGAAGGCGGAAGGCCCGTCCGGCGACTCCCCCGCGGGTCGCCGGACGGACCATTGCAAGGCCGATCACCTTAATGGTGCGACCGAGTGCCGAGCCGTCTGCCCCCCGACGCAACGGATCGGTGCTCATGAGCATGGCGGCACGCGATAAACGAACGATGAACGCGGCCGTGACGTCCTCAGGCCACTGCTGCGGGCGAGAGCAGAGCACGGACCTGTTCGGCCTCAGCGGCACCCGCTTCCTCGTGGATGCTCAGGGCCTCACGCCAGCAGGCCCTCGCGCGATCCGTCTGCCCGATCTGCTGCAGGGCCCGCCCCAGCGTGGTCAGCACGTTCGCGCGCATCCAGTCACCGCCGATCACGCGGAGCGCGAGAGCCCGCTCCGCGTGCTGCGCGGCCTTGGCCGGGCGGCTGCTCGCCATGTACGCCTCCGCTATGCGGAAGTTGGCGGATCCCTCCCACAACCGCTGGCGGTTTTCCTGGAAGAGCCGTAGCGCCTCCTCGAGTTCCTCGAGCGCCTCGACGTGGCGGCCCGCCGCCGTGAGGGCGATGCCGAGGGCCAGCCGGCCGTTGGCCAGACGCACGGTCAGTCCCAGCTGGTCGTAGATGGACACGCCGCGCCGGGCGAGCTGCACCGCGCTCGTGGTGCGGCCCAGGCTCACCTGGATGCGCGAGAGATTGCACACCGCGCTGGCCTCGCCCGGGAGGTTCCCGTCCGTGCGGTAGTTGGCGATGGCCTCTTGAAGGTGCCGTTCGCCGTCGTCGTGGCGGCCCTGGTAGAAGGCGATGATGCCGCGGTCGTTCGGCGCCCAGCAACACGGGGCGAGGTCTCCGGCCGTCTGCGCGAGCAGAATGGCCTGCCGGGCCTCCTCGTCGGCCTGCACGAACCGGTCCGACACCATCAGCGCGTTGGTCAGCGCGGTACGCGCGCGTCCCTCGGCCCGTCCGTCGCCCGCCGCCCGGGCCAGGTCGCGCGCGGCCACCGCGGCGGCCTCGTACTGGTGCGCGTTGGCCCCGGACTCCGCCAGGTCCTTGGCGACCCAGAGCAGATCGACGGCCCGCCGGAGCCTGCCGCCACCGGCGCCCTGCCGTACGCAGGCCAGAAGGCAGTCCGACTCGGTGTACAGCCAGTCGACCGCGGCCTTGGCATCGGTGAAGGTCAGCCCGGGGTACTCGGTGGCCTCCAGGTGGTCGACCAGACGGTCACCGGGACGTTCGATGGCGTAGACCCGGGCAGCCGTCGCCAGATAGAAGTCCAGCAACCGCGACAGCGCCGCCTCCCGCTCCCCCGGAGGGTGCTCGTCGCGTTCCGCGCAGGAGCGGGCGTAGAGGCGGACCAGGTCGTGGAAGCGGTAGCGGCCCGGGGCCGCCGACTCCAGCAGGGACATGTCGACCAGAGGCTCCAGCAGGTCCTCGGCGTCCTCCACGGGAAGGTCCAGCACCGCCGCGGCCGCCGCCAGCGAGATGTCGGGGCCGTCCGCGAGGCCCAGCAGCCGGAACGCGCGGGCCTGCGCGGGCTCCAGCGCGCCGTAGCCCAGCTCGAACGTCGCCTTCACCGCGAGGTCCCCGGCCTGCAGCTCGTCCAGCCTGCGCCGCTCGTCGGCGAGCTTCGCGGCGAGCGAGGACACCGTCCAGGTGCGCCGCGCCGCCAGCCGGGACGCCGCGATCCGGATGGCCAGCGGCAGGAACCCGCACGCCGCGACCACGTCGAGCGCGGCCTCCCGCTCGGCGGCCACCCGCTCCTCACCGACGATCTTCGTGAAGAGGGCGAGTGCCTCCTCCGGCGCCATCACGTCCAGGTCCACCAGATGGGCGCCCGCGAGGTCGACCATGCGCACCCGGGACGTCACCAGCGCCGCGCAGCCGTCGGTGCCCGGCAGCAGCGGCCGTACCTGGGCGGCGTCCCGGGCGTTGTCCAGCAGCACCAGGACCCGCCGTCCGTCCAGCACCGAGCGGTACAGCGCCGCGCGTTCCTCCAGCGAGTCGGGGATCGCCGCGTCCGCGGTGCCGAGCGCCCGCAGGAAGGAGCCCAGCACGGTCTCCGGCTCGGCGGCGCGCGGACCCGCGCCCTGGAGGTCGACGTAGAGCTGCCCGTCGGGGAACGCGGCACGCGCCCGGTGGGCCACGTGCACGGCCAGAGTCGTCTTGCCCACGCCGCCGATGCCGGCCAGCGCCGACACCGCCATCACCCGGCCCTCGGCCGAGGACAGCACGTCGCTCAGCTCGGCGACGAAGGAGGACCGGCCGGTGAAGTCGGGCACGGTGGCCGGGAGCTGGGCCGGGCGCACCGGCGCCGCCGCCGGTTCGGCCGCCGGGGACGACGGTTCGGCGAGGGCCGGGTCGGCCCTCAGGATGCGCTGCTGGAGCTCCTTCAGACCGGGCCGCGGGTCCACGCCCAGCTCGTCCGCGAGCAGCCGGCGGGTGTCGGCGTACACCGCCAGGGCCTCCGCCTGCCGGCCGCTGCGGTACAGCGCGAGCATCAGCAGCTCCCGCAGCCGCTCGCGCAGCGGGTGCGCCGCGGTGAGCGCGGTCAGCTCCGACACGGCCTCCGCGTGGCAGCCCTGCTCCAGGTCCATGTCGAGCCGGGACTCCAGAAGCTGCAGCCGCCACTCCTCCAGCCGGACCCGCTGCGCCTCCGCGTACGGGCCGGGCACCCCGGCCAGCGCCTCGCCGTCCCACAGCGCCAGCGCCCGCCCCAGCAGCTCCCGCGCCCGGCACAGATCCCCGGCGGCCCGCGCCTTCTCGCCGTCGGCGGCGAGTTCCTGCGCCCGCGCGAGGTCCAGCGCGCCCTCGCCCAGCCCCCGGATCGCGTAGCCGCCGGACTCGCTGACCAAGACCCCGGCGTCCAGCGCCTTGCGCAGCCGCGAGGCGTACGTGCGGACCGCGGCGAGCGCCTGCGAGGGCGGTTCCTCGCCCCAGAGGGCGTCGATCAGCTCCGCCGCGGTCGCCGTGCGGCCCTCGCGCAGCAACAGGGCCGCGAACAGGGCGCGTTGCTGCGGCGAGCCGGTGGGGAGGGGCTCCTCGCCGCGCCAGGCGCGCACCGGGCCGAGCACGCCGAAGCGCAGGGCCGCCACCGGCGCCGCCGCACCTGCCGAGGAGCCGGGACGTCTCTGCTCCGGCACTCGCGGTTCCCCGTCCATCGCCGTCTCCCTCAGACCGTTTACAACTCCGTCAGTTTGCCTTGTCCCGGCCGATGCGTCAGCCGTGGAACGGGTGTCGACGGTCCGGCGCGCGGGATGTCACACCACCCTCACGCGCCCTTCGCACGACGGACCCCCACCCGGTTAGCTGACGGGCCGTCAGATCGGCGCTACGGTGACCGGCATGGACACCGAGACGACGTTCCCGCCGATCATCTCCGTGGACGACCACACGGTCGAGCCGCCCACCGTCTGGCAGGACCGGCTCCCCAGGAGGCACCGGGACACCGGCCCGCGCATCGTGCGCGCCCCCCTGAAGGACATGACCTTCCTGGGCGGCCGGTTCAAACCCGTCATGGGCCGCCCCGGCGACGAGGGCCCGGTCGGCGACTGGTGGGTGTACGAGGACCTGCACCGCCCCCTCACCCGGCTCGACACGGCCGTCGGTCACCCCCGCGACGAGATCAGGCTCGAGGTGATCACCTACGAGCAGATGCGCCCGGGCTCCTACGACGTCCCCGCCCGCCTCGCCGACATGGACGTCAACCATGTGCGGTCCGCGCTCTGCTTCCCCACCTTCCCGCGCTTCTGCGGCCAGACCTTCACCGAGGCCGCCGACCGCGAGCTGGCCCTGCTGTGCGTGCGGGCCTACAACGACTGGATGGTGGAGGAGTGGTGCGGGCCGCGAGCCCAGGGGCGGCTCATCCCGCTCACCCTCATCCCGCTCTGGGACGCGGAGCTCGCGGCGGCCGAGGTCCGGCGCAACGCCGCCCGGGGCGTGCGCGCCGTCGCCTTCTCCGAGATACCCCCGCACCTGGGCCTGCCCTCGATCCACACCGACGAATGGGACCCCTTCCTCGCCGCCTGCGACGAGACCGGCACGGTCGTCGCCATGCACATCGGCTCCTCCAGCCGGATGCCCTCCACCTCCGCCGACGCCCCGCCCGCCGTCGGCTCCACCATCACCTTCGCCAACTGCTGCTTCTCGATGGTCGACTGGCTGCTGAGCGGCAAGTTCGAGCGCTTCCCGAACCTGAAGGTGATGTACGCCGAGGGCCAGATCGGCTGGATCCCCTACATCCTGGAGCGCGCCGACGTCGTGTGGGAGGAGAACCGCGCCTGGGGCGGGGTCGCCGAGAAGGTGCACCGCCCGCCGTCCGAGCTGTTCGCCGGCCATGTGTACGGCTGCTTCTTCGACGACGCCTTCGGCCTGCGCAACCTGGACGCCATCGGTGTCGGCAACGTCCTGTACGAGACCGACTACCCGCACTCCGACTCCACCTGGCCGAAGTCCCGCGAGGTCGGCGAGGCGCAGATGGGGCACCTGGACGCCGAGGTGGTCGAGCGGATCGTCCGGGGCAACGCCGTCGACCTGCTGGGCCTGACCGGCGACGGGCTGTGGCCGGGCGGCGGTGCCCGGTGAGCCTGCGCTACGGCATCCAGCTCCCCGTCCAGTCGCAGAGCAGGCTCTACGCGGAGCCCTGGGAGGCCGCGGCCGGACCGGACGACCTGGTGGCCGTCGCCCGTGCCGCGGACCGCGCCGGCTTCACATACATCGCGAGCTGCGACCACGTCGGCGTCCCGCGCCGCCTCGCCCCCGCGATGAGCACCATCTGGTACGACCCCGTCGCCACCCTCGCCTTCCTCGCCGCCGCGACGGAACGGACCCTGCTGCTCAGCCATGTCGCCGTCGTCGGGCTGCGGCACCCCCTGCTGTCCGCCAAGCAGTACGCCACGCTCGACCACCTCAGCGGCGGACGGCTGATCCTGGGCGTCGGCGCCGGCCATGTGCGCGAGGAGTTCGACGAACTGGGCGTGGACTTCACGCGCCGGGGCGCCGTCCTCGACGAGTCGGTCGACGCCCTGCGCGCGGCGCTCGGACCGGAGGAGTTCCCCGAACACCACGGCGAGCACTACGACTTCGCCGGACTCGGGCAACGGCCGCGCCCCGCCCAGGAGCACGTCCCGGTGTGGGTCGGCGGGTCCTCGCCCGCCGCCGTGCGCCGGGCCGCGCTCAAGGGGGACGGCTGGCTGCCGCAGGGCGACCCGCGCGACCGGCTCCCCGCGCAGATCGCCCGCATCCACCGGCTCAGGGAGGAGGCGGGCGCCGAAGGCCCCTTCACCGTCGGCGCCATCGCCGAGCCGCTGTACATCGGCACGCCCGCCTGGGACGTGGGCCGGAGCACGCTCAGCGGGCCGCCGCAGGCGCTCGCCGAGTCACTGCGGGCCTACCGGGCGATGGGCGTGCACCAGGTCCAGGTGCGGCTGCGCAGCCGTGGCCGGGCCGAGCTGGAGGACCAGATCGCCGCCTTCGGGGCCGAGGTCGCCCCGTGTCTCGACTGAGGGGGAGCCATGGGCAAGCTGGACGGCCGGGTCGTGATCGTCACCGGTGCGGCGCGTGGGCAGGGGGAGCAGGAGGCGCGGCTGTTCCGGGCCGAGGGCGCCGAGGTGGTCGTCGCCGATGTGCTGGACGAGCAGGGGGAGGCGCTGGCGAAGGAGCTGGGCGCGCGCTACGCGCACCTGGACGTCGGCGAGGAGGAGGACTGGCGGGCGGCGGTGGCGGCCGCGAAGGAGGCGTACGGGCAGGTCGACGCCCTGGTCAACAACGCCGGCATCCTGCGCTTCCACGCCCTCGTCGACACCCCGCTGGAGGAGTTCATGCAGGTCGTGCGGGTCAACCAGGTGGGCTGCTTCCTGGGGATGAAGACCGTGGCGCCCGAGTTGGCGGACGGGGGCACGATCGTGAACACCGCCTCCTGCACGGGCCTGACCGGCATGGCGGCCGTGGGCGCGTACGCGGCCACCAAGCACGCCGTCCTCGGCCTCACCCGGGTCGCGGCGCTCGAGCTGGCGCCCCGGGGCATCCGGGTCAACGCGATCTGCCCGGGCGCCGTCGACACCGTGATGGCGAACCCGGCCCGGCTGGACCCGGACGCCGGCCCGGAGGACTCCGCACGGGCGCTCGACGGCCTCTACCGCAAGCTGGTGCCGCTGGGCCGGATCGGGCGGCCCGAGGAGGTCGCACGGCTCGCGCTGTTCCTGACGTCGGCGGACTCCTCGTACATCACCGGGCAGCCCTTCGTGATCGACGGTGGCTGGCTGGCCGGCGTGAGCGTTATCTGACGGTCCGTCATCTCTTGACGGTCCATGCGGGTGGTGCCACAGTCGGCCGCACACGTATCTGACGAGCCGTCAGATGGGACCAGGGGACGGTGAACCGCCTTGGAATTCGGGCTCTTCGTACAGGGATACGTCGGCAGGCGCGCCGAGACCGACCCGCTCGCCGAGCACAAGGCGCTCATGGAGGAGACCGAGTACGTCATCCAGGCGGACAAGTCCGGGTTCAAGTACGCCTGGGCCTCCGAGCACCACTTCCTGGAGGAGTACTCGCACCTGTCCGCCAACGACGTCTTCCTCGGCTACCTCGCCCACGCCACCGAGCGCATCCACCTCGGCTCGGGCATCTTCAACCCGCTCGCCCAGGTCAACCACCCCGTGAAGGTCGCCGAGAAGGTCGCCATGCTCGACCACCTCACCGGCAACCGCTTCGAGTTCGGCAGCGGACGCGGCGCCGGGTCGCACGAGATCCTGGGCTTCATACCGGGTGTGACCGACATGAACCACACCAAGGAGATCTGGGAAGAGACGATCGCCGAGTTCCCCAAGATGTGGCTCCAGGACGAGTACGCCGGCTTCCAGGGCAAGCACTGGTCGCTGCCGCCGCGCAAGGTCCTGCCGAAGCCGTACGGGAGGTCGCACCCCGCGATGTGGTACGCCGCAGGGTCGCCGCCGTCGTACGCGATGGCCGCCCGCAAGGGCCTCGGGGTGCTCGGCTTCAGCGTCCAGAAGGTGTCCGACATGGAGTGGGTGCTGGAGCAGTACAAGAGCGCGATCGTCGACGCCGAGCCGATCGGGGACTTCGTCAACGACAACGTCATGGTGACGACCACCGCGATCTGCGCGCCGACCCACGCCGAGGCCGTCGAGACCGCCGTGAACGGGGGACTGCACTACCTGCCCTCGCTGGTCTTCCGGTACCACGACACCTTCCCGCGGCCCGAGGGCTTCCCGGAGTGGCCCGAGACGCTGCCGCCGTACACGGCGGAGTTCGTGGAGCTGCTCGTCGAGGAGGAGCTGCTGATCTGCGGCGACCCGGACGAGGTGCTCACGCAGTGCAAGCGGTGGGAGCAGGCCGGGGCGGATCAGCTGAGCTTCGGGCTGCCGGTGGGGGTGCCGAAGGAGGAGACCTTGCGGACGATCCGGCTGATCGGGGAGCACGTGATTCCCAGGATCGACACCGACCCGGTGCACCGGACGTCCCGCTTCCGGCAGTCCGCCTGACCGCCGCGCGGCCGCCGGCCGACGGCGAGTGCGGGTGCGACGTGGCTGGTCGCGGTCCGCCGCGCCCCTGAACGGCACTGCCCACCCCCGATCCGAGGAGGAACCGGCATGCTCGATCACGTCATCAAGGGCGCCACCGTCGTCGACGGCACCGGTGCGGCCGCCTTCACCGGCGACGTCGGAATCCGGGACGGGAGGATCGCCGTCGTCGGGGCCGTCGGCGAGGAGGCCCGCGGCAGCGAGGACGCCTCCGGGCTGGTCCTCGCCCCCGGGTTCGTCGATCCGCACACCCACTACGACGCCCAGCTGTTCTGGGACCCGTACGCCACCCCGTCCCTGGACCACGGGGTGACCACGGTCGTCGGCGGGAACTGCGGCTTCACGCTCGCCCCGCTGAACCCGGACCGTCCCGGGGACGCCGACTACACGCGCCGCATGATGTCCAAGGTCGAGGGCATGTCGCTGGTCGCGCTGGAGGAGGGCGCCCCCTGGGACTGGCACGGCTTCGGGGACTACCTGGACGCGCTCGAAGGGCGCATCGCGGTCAACGCCGGGTTCATGGTGGGGCACTGCGCGCTGCGGCGGTACGTGATGGGTGAGGACGCCGTCGGCGGCCGGCCGAGCGGCGAGCAGCTCGACGCGATGCTGCGGCTGCTGCACGACGCCATGGACGCCGGCGCCTGGGGCCTGTCCACCACCCAGTCCGCCACCCACTCCGACGGCGACGGCCGGCCCGTCGCGTCCCGGCACGCGGAACCGGCCGAGCTGCTCGCGCTGTCGAAGGCGGTCGGCGAGCACGAGGGCACCCAGATCGAGGCGATCGTCGCCGGATGCCTCGACCGGTTCAGCGACGCCGAGATCGATCTCCTCGTGGAGATGAGCGCGACCGCCGGGCGCCCCCTGAACTGGAACGTGCTCACCGTCGACGCGGCCGTGCCCGAGCGCGTCCCCCGGCAGCTGCTGGCGAGCGAGCGGGCCCGCAAGGCGGGCGGCCGGATCGTCGCCCTGACCATGCCCATCCTCACGCCGATGAACATGTCGCTGGGCACCTTCTGCGCCCTCAACCTGATCCCGGGCTGGGGCGACGTGCTGGGGCTGCCGGTGCCCGAGCGGATCGCCCGGCTGCGGGACCCCGCCGTGCGGGCGGAGCTGCTGCGGCACGCCCGGTCCGAGGAAGCGGGAGTCTTCCGGCGGCTGACGAACTTCGCCCGGTACGTCGTCGGCGACACCTACAGCGACGCCAACCGCGGCCTGACCGGACGCGTCGTCGGGGACATCGCCGCCGAACGCGGCCAGGAACCCTTCGCGTGCCTGGTGGAGATCTGCGCCCACGACGGCCTGCGGACGGTGCTGTGGCCCATGCCCACCGACAACGACCCGGCGTCCTGGGCGCTGCGCGCCGAGACCTGGCGGCACGAGGACGTCCTGCTCGGCGGCTCCGACGCCGGGGCGCACCTGGACCGCATGTGCGGGGCGCCGTACACCACCCGGTTCCTCGGCGACTGTCTGCGCGGGCGCCGGCTCACCGGTCTGGAACAGGCCGTGAAGATGCTCACCGACGACCCGGCGCGGCTGTTCGGGCTGCGCGGCCGCGGCCGGATCCGGGAGGGCTTCCACGCGGACCTGGTGCTGTTCGACCCGGAGCGCGTCGACGCCGCCCCGGCCACCCTGGTGCACGACCTGCCGGGTGACAGCCCGCGGCTGGACTCCCGGCCGCTCGGCGTACGGGCCGTGTGGGTCAACGGCGTCGAGGCGATCCGCGACGGCGTGGTGAGCGGGGCCGTGCCGGGGCGGGTGCTGCGCTCGGGCCGGGACACCGGGACGGTGGCCACCCGGTGAGCGGCGACGGGGGACAGCGGGTGTTCACCGGCGGCTCCTGGACGGAGCCGGACGGCGGGCACTACGACGTCGTCGACCCGGCGACCGAGGAGACCGTCGGGCGGGCCCCGGAGGCCACGCCGGAGCAGGCGCGGGCGGCCTGCGCGGCGGCCCGCGCCGCCTTCGGACCGTGGTCGCGCACCGCGCCGGAGGAACGGGCCGCCGTCCTCGCGCGGGCGGCCTCCCTCATCCGGGACCGCCTCGTGCCGTACGCCGAGCTGGCCCGCGCCGAGACCGGCGCGACCACCGCGACGGCCCGGGGCCTGCAGGTCGGGGTCGCGGCGGCCCGCTTCCGGCGGTACGCCCGTGTGGAACCGGCCGAGTGGGCGATCCCGCCGCAGATCGACGAGGCCGGGCCGATGGGCCGGGCCGGGGTGATGGGCGCGCTCGCCGTGCGGCAGCCCGTGGGCGTGGTCGCCTGCGTCACCTCGTACAACAACCCGTGGGCGAACCCGGCCGGCAAGATCGCGCCCGCGCTCGCCATGGGCAACACGGTCGTGGTGAAACCGGCGCCGCAGGACCCGCTGTCCGTCTACCGGATGGCGGAGGCGCTGGAGGAGGCGGGGGTGCCGCCCGGGGTGGTGAACGTTGTCTCGGCCCGGTCCGTCGCGGTCGGCGAGGCGGTCGTGTCGTCGCCGGACGTCGACATGGTGAGCTTCACCGGCTCCACCGCGGTCGGGCAGCGCATCGCCGAGGTGTGTGGGCGGGACATGCGCCGCCAGCTCATGGAACTGGGCGGGAAGGGGGCCGCGGTCGTCCTCGACGACGCCGACCTCGACTCGGCGGTCACCGGGATCGGCACCACGTTCTCCTTCTACAGCGGCCAGATCTGCACGGCCCCGACCCGGGTGCTGGCCCAGCGCGGCGTCCACGACCGCCTGGTGGAGCGGCTGACGGCGTACGCGCGCCGGCTGACGGTCGGCGACCCGCAGGAGCCGGGCACGGTGGTCGGCCCGGTGATCTCCCGGGCGCACCGCGACCGGGTGGAGTCGTACGTCGAACTGGGCCGCGAGGAAGGCGCGGTGGTGGTCGCGGGCGGCGAACGGCCGGACGTCGCCCGTGGCTTCTACGTGGCCCCCACCGTCCTCGCCGACTGCACCAACGACATGCGCGTCGCCCGCGAGGAGATCTTCGGCCCGGTCGTCGTGGTCGTCCCCTTCGACGACGAGGAGGAGGGGATCGCCCTCGCCAACGACAGCGACTACGGCCTCCTCGACTACGTCTGGTCGGGCGACGTGGCCCGCGCCTTCCGGGTCGCACGGCGGCTGCGGGCCGGCGGGGTCGGCGTGAACACCGTCGGCCGCAACATGGAGGCGCCGTTCGGGGGGTTCAAGAAGAGCGGGGTCGGACGGGACGTCGGGTCGTACGCCCTGCACGCCTACAGCGAGGTCCAGGCGATCGTCTGGCCGGGCTGAGGTCAGTCCGCCAGGTCCACGCGGATCGACAGCAGGTCGGTCCCGAGGGCCCGCACGGCCGTGCTGTTGAAGCGCGGGAGCCGCCGCAGCCGGGCCACCGGGTCGTCGTCGGGCAGCAGCTCGGCCGTACCGGAGTGCCAGCGGCCCTTCACGCGCACCCGGACCCGGGGGTCGGCCTTGATGTTGCGCACGTACTGGGACCGCTCACCGAACTCCGACACCAGCCAGAACTCGTCCCCGATCCGGCGCCCGCCCACCGGCGTGCGACGGGGCAGGCCGGAGACCCGGCCCGTGGTTTCCAGCAGGGTCTGGAAGGGCAAGCGGCGCAGTACCGGATTCCCCACATGCCGCTGGAACGCGGTGGCGGCACGGAACCTGGCGTCGTCGAGGCGTGACATGACCGGCTAGTCTCCTGTCTCCCTCGGGGAAGCCCGGGCGCGACGGGCGAAGTGTTGCCGGACCGTTGCCTCCATGGTCCCCGACACGCCAGGACGAGAAGCGGGTGGCAGCCGATGCGGGTCGTGACGTGGAACCTCTGGTGGCGTTTCGGCCCCTGGCAGGACCGCCGCAAGGCCATTCTCGCCGCGCTGCGCGAACTGCGCCCCGATGTCGTCGGACTCCAGGAGGTCTGGGCCGCCGACGGCGAGAACCAGGCCGAGTGGCTGGCCGGCGAACTCGGCCTGCACTGGGCGTGGGCGCCCTCCCCGGCCCCGGAGCGCTGGCGCGCACGGATAGGGCACCCGTCGGCCGACATCGGCAACGCCGTCCTCAGCCGCTGGCCGGTCGTCGCCCAGCACACCCTGCGCCTGCCCGTGCCCGCCGACCTCGACGACGGCCGCCTCGCCCTGCACGCCCGGCTGGCCGGCCCCGGCTACGACATCCCGTTCTTCACCACCCATCTGACGTCCGTCCCGCACGCCTCGGCGGTCCGCGTCGAGCAGGTCACCGCCCTCGCCGGGTTCGTCGCCGAGCACCGCGGCGACACGCCCTTCCCGGCCGTCGTCACCGGCGACTTCAACGCCTTCCCGGACTCCGACGAGGTCCGCCTCTTCGGCGGCCTGCGGACCGCGCCGCCCGTACCCGGCCAGGTCTTCCTCGACGCCTGGGAGTACGCCGACCCGGCCGCCCCCGCCCGCACCTGGGACCCCGTCAACCCGTATGTCGCGGCCATGCTGGAGCCGGGCGCCCGGATCGACTACATCCATGTCGGCCCCCCGGGCGAGGGCGGCCTCGGCCACGTCCGCTCCGCCCACCGGGCCTGCGACACGCCCATCGCCGGCGTCTGGGCGTCCGACCACATGGCGGTGGTCGCGGACCTGGCCGGCTGACGGGCCGGCTCCCGGTCAGGGCGCTTGCTCGCGCCCCAGAAAGATCGGATTCGTGAACGCCGCCAGAGCCCCCGGCAAGGGACCCGCCGCCGTCTCGTGGCGCAGTTCCGCCCGGACGTAGGCCGCGTTGGCCGGGGTGGTGTGCCATTCCGCGGTGCCGGTGCCCGAGACCGGGAGGGGGCCGGTCGTGAAGAGGACGCCCTGGTCGGTGACGAAGCGGATCGTGCAGCGGGGGGCGCCCTCGACCGCCAGGCGGACCGTCACGGGGGTGTCGGGGTCCACCTCCAGGCGTTCGCCGATGCCCGCGTGCCGGGCCCTGCCGCCGGAGGCGCCGAACGTCAGGGAGACGTTCTTCGACTCGGCGACGTACGAGCGGCCCGCGCGGATGCCCTCCTGGACGGCCGTGCGGGTCAGGTCGTCGGCGAGGACGACCGTCTGCGGGCTGCCGACCGGGTCGGGGGCGCGGTGGGCGTCGCTGCTGCCCATCGCCGGGATCCAGGAGCGCGAGCCCGAGCGCGTGGACGCCACCAGCGTGCTGTCCCAGTCGGCCAGGGCCACCTCGTCGTCCGGGGTGTACGGGCCGTTCCAGACCTCGATCGCGTCGGCCTCGCCGAAGCCGAACTTCCAGTTGCAGCCGACGCAGGTGGCGTGCGGGTGCGCGGGCACGACGAGGCCGCCCGCCTCGCGGATGCGTCGGGCGAACCGCCCGAAGCGGTTGTCCCGCGCCCGGTAGCGCCAGTCGACGAACGTGCCGGGGTCGGTGCCGAGGGCCACCACGTGCCCGTTGCGGGTGGTCACCTCCTCGCCCAGCATGACCAGCAGGTCGTCCCCGGCCGCCTCGGCCCAGTGCGGGTGCGAGGCGTGCGTGTTGTGGTCGGAGGAGTTGATGAAGTCCAGGCCCGCCGCCCGCGCCAGCGCGGCGATCTCGGCCGGTGTGCGGCGGCCGTCGGAGTGCCAGGAGTGCAGATGGCAGTCGCCCCGGTACCAGGCGCGCCCCCGCCCCCTGGCCCGCTCCGGCGGGTACACCGGCCGGACGGCCTCGCCGGGCTCGCCGTGCGTGAGCGTGATCGTGAGCTCGTACGCCAGCCCCTGCGGTGCCACCGTGTACGGCCCGAGGGCGATGTGCCAGGTGCCCGCCCGGACGGGCCCCGGGACGTAACCCGGCGTGGCGTCGTCCGTCCGGATGAAGAACTCCGTGCGCGCCCCGCCCGACCAGCCGCGGAAGCCGCGCCCGCCGAGCTCGGTGCCGCGCTGGTCGAAGATGCCGATGTCGAGGGCGTTGCCCGCGGTGCCGGCCGGGACGGACGGCTTGTCGTAGGTGTAGGAGACCTTGATCTCCCGTACGCCGGACGGGACTTCGACCGGCACGTACACATAGTCGGGGGACCCGGGCGGCAGGGTGCCCCGCACGGTGCGGGTCTGCGTGCCCCGGGGGTTCTCGGCGCCTGACGCGAAGGTCACGCCTCCCAACGTAAGCGCGGCGGCGGCGCCCGTCACGAACAGCGCCCGCCGGCCCAGGCCCGCGTGGTCGTCCTCGCACATGCTGGTGCTCCCGGTTCGTCGTGAGTGCCATGGCGTGGGTGGTGCGGGGGTGGTGCGTGCAACCCTCGTATTCAGCCGTGAACTTCCGGCGAGGGGAAGGCGTTCGGCGGACAAACAGGCGGGGCGGACCGTCATGGGGGCCGGCTGGAATGTGCCGACCAGTCGGTATGGACATCGTGGCGTGCCGGGGGTACAGATGCAGGCATGCGCATCTCCGCCACGATCTTCCTCACCGACGAGACGATCACCCCGACCCGGCTGGCCCGTGAGCTGGAGCAGCGGGGATTCGCCGGGCTGTACCTGCCCGAGCACACGCACATCCCCGTCGAGCGGACCACGCCGTACCCGGCCGGCGGCGACCTGCCGCCCGAGTACGGCCGCACCCTCGACCCCTTCGTCGCCCTCGCGCAGGCCGCCGCCGTCACCGAGCGGCTGGGCCTCGGCACCGGCATCACCCTGGTCGCCCAGCACGACCCCATCGACCTGGCCAAGCAGATCGCCACCCTGGACCATCTCTCCGGCGGGCGCTTCACCCTCGGCCTCGGCTTCGGCTGGAACGTGGAGGAGGCCGCCGACCACGGCGTCGACTGGTCCTCGCGCCGCGACCTCGTCCGCGACCGGATGGCCCTGATGCAGGCGCTGTGGGCCGACGAACCAACCGCGTACGAGGGTGAGTTCGGGTCCGTACGGGCCAGTTTCGCCCACCCCAAGCCCGTGCAGAAGCCGCGCGGCCCCCGCCTCCACGGACCGCGCACCCTCGTCGGCGGCGCCGCGGGGCCGAAACTGTTCGCCCACATCAGTGAGTACGCCGACGGCTGGCTGCCGATCGGCGGACGCGGACTGTCCGAGAGCCTGCCCCGGCTGCGGACCGTCTGGGCCGACGCCGGACGCGACCCGGCCGCCCTCCAGGTGGTTCCGTACGCCGTCTTCCCCACCCCCGGCAAGCTCGCCCACTACGCCGAGCTGGGCATCGAGGAGGTCGTCGTCCAACTGCCCCCGGCCGGTGACGCCGAGGTGCTGCGCGCCCTGGACGGTTACACGCCCTTCGTCGCCTGACCGCCGCCGCTGATCAGCCCGCTCGTATGCTCGAAGGATGACGACTCCCGCGACCCCCGGAACCGGCCCGACCGACAACTCCATGCGTCGCGCCCTCAAACGCGCCCGGGACGGCATCGCCCTCGACGTGTCCGAGGCGGCCGTGCTGCTCCAGGCCCGCGGCGAGGCGCTCGACGACCTCGCCGCGTCCGCCGCCCGGGTCCGGGACGCGGGCCTCGCGGCCGCCGGCCGGCCCGGGGTCATCACCTACTCCAAGAGCGTCTTCATCCCCCTCACCCGGCTGTGCCGGGACCGCTGCCACTACTGCACCTTCGTCACCGTCCCCGGCAAGCTGCGCCGGGCCGGCCACGGGATGTTCATGTCCCCGGACGAGGTGCTGGACATCGCCCGCAAGGGTGCGGCCCTCGGCTGCAAGGAAGCCCTCATCACCCTCGGCGACAAGCCCGAGGACCGCTGGCCGGAGGCCCGCGAGTGGCTCGACGCGCACGGCTACGACGACACCATCGCCTACGTCCGCGCGATCTCCATCCGCATCCTGGAGGAGACGGGCCTGCTCCCGCACCTCAACCCGGGCGTCATGACCTGGACCGACTTCCAGCGCCTGAAGCCCGTCGCCCCGTCGATGGGCATGATGCTGGAGACGACCGCGACCCGTCTGTGGTCCGAGCCCGGCGGCCCGCACCACGGCTCCCCGGACAAGGAACCGGCCGTCCGCCTGCGCGTCCTGGAGGACGCCGGCCGGTCCTCGGTGCCGTTCACCTCCGGCATCCTCCTCGGCATCGGCGAGACCTACGAGGAGCGCGCCGAGTCCCTGTTCGCGCTCCGCCGGATCTCCCGGGCCTACCACGGCGTGCAGGAACTGATCATCCAGAACTTCCGCGCCAAGCCGGACACCGCGATGCGCGCCATGCCCGACGCGGAGCTGGACGACCTCGTCGCGGCGGTCGCGGTGGCCCGCCTCATCATGGGCCCGGCCGGCAACATCCAGGCTCCGCCGAACCTCGTCGACCACGAGTACGCCCGGCTGATCGCGGCCGGCATCGACGACTGGGGCGGCGTCTCCCCGCTCACCATCGACCACGTCAACCCCGAGCGCCCCTGGCCGCGCATCGAGGAACTGGCCCGGCGCTCCGCGGACGCCGGGTTCGAGCTGCGCGAACGGCTCTGCGTGTACCCGGAGTTCGTGACGCGCGGCGAGCCCTGGCTGGACCCCCGGCTGCTGCCGCACGTCCGGGCGCTCGCCGACCCGGGGACGGGCCTGGCCCGGCCGGACGCCGTGGTCGAGGGGCACCCGTGGCAGGAGCCCGAGGAGGCGTTCGTCTCCTCCGGGCGCACCGACCTGCACACGACCATCGACACCGAGGGCCGTACCTCCGACCGGCGCGACGACTTCGACGAGGTGTACGGCGACTGGGGCGCCCTGCGCGAGGCGGCCGCGCCCGGCATGGCGCCGGAGCGCATCGACACGGACGTCCGCGACGCGCTGCGGGTCGCCGCCGACGACCCGACCCGGCTGACCGACGACGAGGCGCTGGCCCTGCTGCACGCGGACGGGCCCGCCCTGGACGCGCTGTGCCGCGTCGCCGACGACGTCCGGAAAACGGCGGTCGGCGACGACGTGACGTACATCGTCACCCGGAACATCAACTTCACGAACGTCTGCTACACCGGCTGCCGCTTCTGCGCGTTCGCCCAGCGCCGCACCGACGCCGACGCCTACACGCTCTCCCTGGACCAGGTCGCCGACCGCGCCCAGCAGGCGTGGGACGTGGGCGCCGTCGAGGTCTGCATGCAGGGCGGCATCCACCCGGACCTGCCCGGCACGGCGTACTTCGACATCGCGCGGGCGGTGAAGGAACGCGTCCCCGGCATGCACGTGCACGCCTTCTCCCCGATGGAGGTCGTCAACGGGGCCACCCGCACCGGCCTGTCGATCCGCGAGTGGCTGACGGCGGCCAGGGAGGCCGGCCTGGACTCGATCCCCGGCACCGCGGCGGAGATCCTCGACGACGAGGTCCGCTGGGTCCTCACCAAGGGCAAGCTGCCGGCGGCGACCTGGATCGAGGTCGTCACCACCGCCCACGAGCTGGGCATCCGCTCCTCCTCGACGATGATGTACGGGCACGTCGACCAGCCCCGGCACTGGCTCGGGCATCTGCGCACCCTGGCCGGCATCCAGCAGCGCACGGGCGGCTTCACGGAGTTCGTCACGCTGCCGTTCATCCACACCAACGCGCCGGTCTATCTGGCAGGCATCGCCCGCCCCGGCCCGACGACCCGCGACAACCGCGCGGTCACGGCCATGGCCCGGCTCCTCCTGCACCCCCACATCCCCAACATCCAGACGAGCTGGGTCAAACTGGGCGCCGAGGGTGCGGCGGAGATGCTCCGCTCCGGCGCCAACGACCTGGGCGGCACGCTGATGGAGGAGACGATCTCGCGGATGGCGGGGTCGTCGTACGGCTCCTACAAGTCCGTACGGGACCTGGTGGCGGTCGCCGAGGCGGCCGGGCGGCCGGCGAAGCCGCGCACGACCCTGTACGGCGAGGTGCCCGAGGAGCGGCAGCGGGCGGCGGCCGCGTCGGACGGGCACCTGCCCCAGCTGCTGCCCGTCCTGGACTGAGGGGAGCCCCCCGCGGGGTCGGTACGATGATCCGACCCTCGCCGGCGCACTCGCCGGCGTTCCCGTAGCCGTCGGCGCGCTCCGTGGCCGTCGACGGCCGTCCATAGCTTTCCGTAGCCGAGGAGATGCGTGCCCGTGCCTGCTTCCAAGGTCTGGGTGACCGGTCTGACGGTGGGCGCGATAGCCGCCGTCGCCGCCCTCGCCGTGCAGGCCGACAAGGGCCCCCACCCGACGGCGGGGAAGGCCCGCCCGAGCGCGTCGGCGTCTCCGGAGGCGAGCCCCGCGCCGCCGAAGCCGGCCCGGGCCGCCGAGGTGCCCGCAGACTCCGGCACCGGCCGCCGCATCGTCTACGACCTCGGCGACAAGCGGGTCTGGCTGGTCGACGCGAGCGACGCCGCCCGGCGGACCTTCACCGTCTGGCCCGGCACGGTCAGCCCGGACCCCGGCCGCTACGCCGTGTCGTCCCGGACCATGGCCACGAAGGGCTCCGACGGCGTGCAGATCGAGAACATCGTCTACTTCGCCGCCAAGTCCGGAGTCTCCATCGCCTTCTCCAACGCCGTGGACGGCTCGTCGCCCCCGCCCGCCGCCGGCAAGCAGACCGGCGGGGTCCGCATGCGCGCGGCGGACGGGGCGGCGCTGTGGACGTTCGGTGAGACGGGGACGCCGGTGGTCGTGGTCGACTGACCCCGGCGCCCGTCGGGTCAGGCGTCGGAGGTCTTCGCCGGCCCGGCCGGCAGGTGGTTCACGATCAGCACGACGCCGCTCAGCAGGAACACCCGGGTCGCCGCGTCGAGCCCGTTCCAGTCCGAGGACTGCCACATCGCGAACCACTCACCGCCGATCGCGATGAACCCGGCGCCGAACAGCAGCATCAGCATCAGCAGCCCGTAGGTGGAGAAGCGGCGGGCCCTCACGTCGTCGCGCCGCGCCCACAGCCAGGTGCCGTATATGAGCACGAGCGCGGCGACGGTCTCCCAGACGATGATCGCGACGTAGGCCGCGTCCTGAAGTCCCTTGCCGGTGACGGCCCGCCACATCAGGTCGTCGTCCTCGAACGTGGTGTCCATCGCGAGGACGTGCCGCACGAACTGCTGGTTCGTACCGAAGTCCGTGATGTTCCCGAAGGCGACGAGCGCGATGTAGAGCGCCACGGTCCCGGTCAGGAGCGTGGCCGCGAGGTGCAGGGGGGTGCGGGGGGGTGTGGTCGACATGGAGGTCATCTTCCCCGCGCCGAGCGGGTGTTCGGGCGTCATTGCGCCACAATGAGTGGGACGGACTTCGAGGGCGGGCGGACGAGGGGACGTACGGTGGCGCAGGCGCAGCCGTCGATGCAGGAGCTGATCCGGCAGCGCAGCCGCGCCGGCTTCGTGGGCCGGGGAGCCGAACGGGCCGCCTTCCGGGAGAACCTGGAGCTGCCGCCGCAGGACGAGAGGCACCGGTTCCTGTTCCATGTGCACGGCCAGGCCGGCGTCGGCAAGTCCTTCCTGCTGCGGGAACTGGAGCAACTGGCCCGTGAGAAGGGCGCGCTGACCGCCTCCGTGGACGAGTCCGCCGGCAGCGTCCCGGAGGCGATGGCGGCGATCAGCCGCCGGTTCGCCGCCCAGGGGCACCGGTTCAAGGACCTCGACCGGGCGCTCGCCACCCACCGGGAGCGGCGGCATGAGGCGGAGGCGGCCGCCGCCGCCCTCGGCACCGAGCCGGAGGGGCCGTCGGCCACCGGCACGGCGGTGATGCGGGCCGGACTCGTGGGCCTCGGTATGGTCCCCGGGGTCGGCCCGTTCGCGGGGGCCCTCGACGCCGCCCAGCTCGCGCAGAGCGCCGACCGGCTGCGGGCGGGGCTCAGCGCCCGGTTCCGCAGCCAGGACGACGTGCAGCTGGTGCTCTCCCCGGAGCGGGTGCTCACCCCCGTCCTGCTGACCGAGCTGTCCGGCGCCGCGGAACACGCCCCGTGGATCGTCCTGTTCCTCGACACGTACGAACGCACCGGCCCCTTCCTGGACGGCTGGCTGCACGACGTCATGACCAGCGACCGGTACGGCGCGCTGCCCGCCACCGTCGTCGTGGTCACCGCGGGCCAGCACCCCTTCGACACCGCCCGCTGGGGCGGCTTCACCGACTTCATGACCGACATACCGCTCGGCCCGTTCACCGAGACCGAGGCGCGCGGCCTGCTGGCCGACCGGGGTGTCGTGGCCGAGCCGGTCGTCGAGGAGGTGCTGCGGCTCACCGGCGGTCTGCCCGTCCTCGTCTCGACACTGGCCGAACAGCGCCCCGCCCGGCCGGACGACATCGGCGACCCGAGCGCCACCGCCGTCGAACGCTTCCTGAAGTGGGAGCAGGACGCCGTGCGCCGGGCCGTGGCGCTCGCCTGCGCACTGCCCCGGCGGGTGGACATGGACGTGTTCCGGGCCGCCGTGGACTGCCCGGACGACGACGTCGACCCGCTCTTCGCCTGGCTGCGGGGCCTGGCGTTCGTGGACGAGCGGGGCGACCGGCTGCGGTACCACGACCTGGTCCGCGAGCCGATGCTCCGGCTGCAGCGGCGCCGCTCCCCGCGCGGCTGGACCGAGCGGCACGACCGGCTCGCCGCCGTGTACGGCCGCTGGCGGGAGGAGGCGGGCCAGGGCCTCGGCGCCTACCAGGAGTGGCTGGAGGAGGAGTGGCGCGAGCTGCGGCTGGAGGAGACCTACCACGCGCTGTGCGCCCGTCCCCGCACCGCGCTGAACGACGCGCTGCGGGACGTCGTGCTGGTCTGCGGCGCCGACGAGGCGGCGGGCCGGCGCTGGGCGCAGATGCTGGCGGAGGCGGGCGAGGCCACCGGTGACACGGTCCTCGGCGACTGGGGCCGGGCACTGGGCGAGGCGCTCGCGGACGACGCGACCGCGATGACCGAGGTGGCGAACCTGGTCCTGTCCCGTCCGGGGCCCGACCGCCGCACCCGGGCGGTCGCCTACTCCTTCCGGGCGCGGGAGCTGCGCCGCGAGGGCCGGTACGAGCTCGCCCTCGCGGACGCCGACCGGGCGGTCGGGCTGGACCCCGAACTGACCCCGGCGCACGTCGGCCGCGGACTCGCCCTGCGTTCGCTCGGCGGCTTCCCGGCGGCGCTGGCCGCGTTCGACACCGCCGACCGGCTCACCCCGGACGACGAGTACGTCATCGCCGAGCGCGCCGAGACGTACCGGCTCGCGGGCCGGTTCGAAGAGGCGTTCGCCGACTACGACCGGGCCGTCGCCCTCGACCCGACGGATCCCGAGTACCTCGCCGGCCGGGCCGTCTGCCGCCAGGAGCTGGGCCGGTACGACGAGGCCCTCGCCGACCTCGACCAGGCGGTGGCCCTCGACGAGGACTACCTGTGGCCCCTGGTGCGCCGGGCCCGGCTGCGCCGTGTGCGCTCCGAGCCGGACGAGGCGTTCGCGGACTTCGACCGCGCCGTCGGGAAGGCGCCCGACAACCCCTGGGTCGCGTCCGAGCGCGGGGACGCCTACCGGCTCGCGGGCCGCTTCGAGGAGGCCGTCGCCGAACTCGGCCGGGCCGTCGCCCTCAAGCCCGACTACGCCTCGGCGCTCGCCAGCCGGGGCCTCGCCCAGTACGAACTGGGCCGCGACGAGGAGGCGCTGGCCGATCTCTCCCGGGCCATCGACCTGACACCCGACTACGCGTGGGCGCTGGTCACTCGCGCCCAGGTCAGGGCACGCACGGGCGACCAGGAGGGCAGGTTCGACGACCTGCGGCGGGCCGCCGCCGCGGACACCTCGGACGGCTGGGCCGCCGCCGAACTGGGGGAGGCGTACCGGCAGGAGGGCCGCTACGAGGAGGCGCGCGCCGCCCTGGAGCAGGCCCTGGCCCAGGACCCGGACTACGACTACGCGCACGCCGTCCTCGGGGCCGTGCACCGGGAGCTGAAGGACCGCGAGGAGGCGTACCGCTGCTTCGAACGCGCTCTGCAGGCCGGTGAGGACTTCGGCTGGGCCCACGCCCAGCGGGCGCGTGCCGCGCTGGAGCTCGGGTGGTGCGAGGAGGCCCTGGCCGACCTGGACCGGTGCGTCGCCCTGGACTGGGAGCCGGTCTGGGCCCGGCGGACGGCCATCGACCTGCTCATGCTGTGCGGCCGCCGGGAGGAGGCGGGAGACCGGCTGCGCGCGGCCGAGGAGGCCGGGCTGCCCGACGGCGACCTGGACGACCTGCGGGCCGAGTGGCACGCCCACCGCGAGGAGTGGGATCCGGCCCGGCGCTGCGCGCAGCGGCTGCGGGAGCCGGAGCCCCTCGCCGGCGCGTTCCAGACGGCCGTGGTCACCGGCCTCGCGGAGGGCCTGTCCGCCGCCGAACCCCTGTGGCGGGAGCTGGCCCGGATGCTGGAGACGGAGACCGAACTGGACGACGTCCAGCGCGCCCAGGGCCACTGCTTCCTCGGCTGCGCCCTCAGGGACTGGCCCCTGGCGGACCGGGGCCTCACGGACTTCCTGGCCCTGGAACCGGGCTGGGCGGACGCGGCGAACCTGGCCTCCATCCTGGGCGACCTCCTGAGGAGTCCCGGCGCCGACGCGGCGCACCTCGGGCCGCGCCTGGAGCGGATCACGACGGTGGCGGAGACGATCCGGGAACGTCACCGGACCTGACCGGCGAAGGCCGCGAAGGGGCTCGTTCCGGACCACTTCCGTCACACGCCGCATACCGTTCCGCCCCCTGAACCGAGGGTCCCCGGTCGATTACAGTGACGAACTGTCGTACGAGCGGATGGCCGCGGGGAGGTCTTGGTGGGGGCGACTGGCGGACCCGTCTGGGGCCGTGCCGAGCAGCAGGACTTCCGCAGCCGGGTGCGCGGGACGCTGCTCGGTGTGGCCGTCGGGGACGCCCTCGGGGCCCCGGTCGACGGGCTGGGCCTGGCCGAGATCCAGGAGCAGCACGGCGTCGAGGGCCTGCTGGACTTGGCGTTCGGCTACGGGCGCCGGGGTGCCGTGACCCATCTCACCCAGCTCACCCTGTTCTCCGTGGACGGGCTGATACGGGCCCAGGTCCGCCGGGACACCGGCGCCTGGCATCCGCCGACCGATCTGCACCGGGCCTATCTGCGCTGGGCCGCCACCCAGCGCGACTGGGGACCCGACGAGCGCCGCAAGGACGACGGCTGGCTCGCCCGCGAGGAGTGGCTGTACGCCCGCCGGGACGCGACCCGCTCCCTGCTGCTCGGCCTCGGCGACGAGACGATGGGCACCCTGGAGGCGCCGAAGAACTCCGCCGAGCTCGGCCCCGAGGCGGCCGCGCGCTCCGCGCCGTTCGGGCTGCTCGTCGGCTGGGAGCCCCAACTCGTCGTGCAACTCGCCGTGGAGTGCGCGGCGCAGACCCACGGCCACCCCGTCGCCTACCTGTCGGCGGGCGCGTACGCCGTGATCGTGCACGGGCTGGCCTGCGGCGAGAGCCTGGACGGGGCGGTGCAGCGGGCCCTCGGGCTGCTCGCCGTGCGCCCCGGGCACGAGCCGGTGTCGGACGCGCTGCAGCACGCGCTGGGCGCGGTGCGCCAGGGCATGCCGACCCCCGCCCGCGTGGGGGAGCTGGCGGCCGACGGCTCGGCGGACGGGCTGCTCGCGGCGTCCGTGTACTGCGCCCTGGTTGGGGAGGACGTCCGGCAGGGACTGTGCCTGGCGGTGAACCACGACGGCCCGTCCGCCGCCACGGCCGCCCTCACCGGCGGTCTGCTGGGGGCCCTGCACGGCGAGACGGCCCTGCCCCCGGCCTGGCTGGCCGAGCTGGAGGGCCGTCCCACGATCCTGGAACTCGCCGACGACTTCGCCATGGAGATGACGCAGGGCCCGGCTCTGCACGGGCCGGGCGGCTCCGCGCCGGGCTGGCTGGCGCGCTACCCGCGCGCCTGAGCCCCGCCGCCCGTTCCCGCGCTCACTCCTCGGCCCGCACCGCGTCCTCGGGCGCGCGGGCCGGCGCCGGCACCGCGGCGGACGCCGCCCCGTCGCCGTCCGTGTTGACGCTCTCCACCACGGCGAGGCGCTCCGGGGTGTCCTCCGGCTTCAGGCCGCCGATGAGGATGTAGAGGACGAGCGAGACCGCCAGCGGGATGGAGACCTGGTACTGGAGCGGCACTCCGCCGTCGACGTTCCAGCTGATCGGGTAGTTGACCAGCCAGAAGGCGAGCAGGCCCATCGACCAGCTGGCCAGTGCGGCGGTCGGCCCGGAGCGGCGGAACGGCCGCAGCAGGCCCAGCATCATCGGGATCGCGATGGGGCCCATCAGACCGGCGACCCACTTGATCACGACGGTGATGATGTCCTTGAACGTGGGGGAGTCGACCTGGGTCGCCACCGCCATCGACAGACCGAGGAAGACGACGGTCGTCACGCGTGCCGCGACCAGGCCGGAGCGCTCGTTCCAGGCCCGCGCCCGCTTCGACAGCACCGGCGCCACGTTCCGGGTGAAGACGGCGGCGATGGCGTTGGCGTCGGAGGAGCACATGGCCATGGTGTGCGAGAAGAACCCGACGATGACCAGGCCCAGCAGGCCGTGCGGCAGCAGCTGTTCGGTCATCAGGGCGTAGGAGTCGGAGCCGTCGGGCTTCTGCGACTCGACCAGCAGCGGGGACATCCACATCGGGAAGAACAGCACGAGCGGCCAGACCAGCCACAGCACCGCCGAGAGCCGGGCCGAGCGCTCGGCCTCGCGCGGGGTGGCCGTGGCCATGTACCGCTGGGCCTGGTTGAGCATGCCGCCGTTGTACTCGAAGAGCTTGATGAACAGGAACGCCAGCAGGAAGACCGTGCCGTACGGGCCGACCAGCGGCTCGCCGTGACCCTGGAGTGCGGGCTCGTCCCATGCGTCGAGGAAGCCGATGCCCTTGTCGTCCAGCTTCATCACGACGGCGAGGAACATCGCGAGCCCGGCGAGCAACTGGATGACGAACTGGCCGAGTTCGGTGAGGGCGTCCGCCCACAGTCCGCCGATGGTGCAGTAGACGGCGGTGATGCACCCGGTGATGAGGATGCCCTGGTTGAGCGAGACCCCGGTGAACACCGACAACAGGGTCGCGATCGCGGCCCACTTGGCGCCCACGTCCACGATCTTCAGCAGCATGCCGGACCAGGCCAGTGCCTGCTGGGTCCGCAGGTCGTAGCGGTTCTTCAGGTACTCCAGCGGGGAGGCCACGTGCAGCCGTGACCGCAGCCGGTTGATGCGCGGCGCGAACAGCCTCGACCCGATGGCGATGCCGAGCGCGATGGGGAAGGACCAGGTGACGAAGGACGTGACGCCGTAGGTGTAGGCGATGCCCGCGTACCCGGTGAACATCACCGCGCTGTAGCCGGACATGTGGTGCGAGATGCCGGACAGCCACCACGGCATCTTGCCGCCCGCGGTGAAGAAGTCGCTGACGCTGTCGACCCGCTTGTGGGACCAGACGCCGATCGCGACCATCACGCCGAAGTAGCCGATGAGCACGGCCCAGTCGAGACTGTTCATGTGACCCCTTCCAGGGTTCCGCCCTGTGAACGGCCCGCCCATGGTCGATGCGCCGCAGACGGCACGACAAGCGCGAGTAGGGTCAACAGACAGTAAAATCGTTCTGCTTATTGACTTGGGTTCATGGATGTGAACAACGAAATCCGTTGGAACCCGTACGTCAGCGCATCAACTCACCGGCGTTGACGAGCAGCGACTGCCCCGTGACGGCCCGCGCCCGATCCGAGGCGAGGAACACCGCCGCGTCCGCGACGTCCCCGTCGGTCGGCATCTCCGGCAGCGCCATCCGCCCGGTCAGCCGCGCCAGCACCTCCGCCTCCGCGACACCCTCCGCCCGGGCCGTGAACCGTACGAAGGTCTCCACCGCCGGCCCCCACATCCAGCCCGGCAGCACGGTGTTGACCCGCACCCGGCGCGGCCCCAGCTCCCGGGCGAGCGAGTACATCGCGCTGGTCAGGGCGCCCTTGGAGACGGCGTACGCGGCCTGGCGCACCTCGGACGGCGCCGCCACCGCCGACTGCGTGCCGATGAACACCACCGACCCCCCGTGCTCCTCCAGGGCCGGCAGACAGGCCCGCGTCATCCGCAGCGTGCCCAGCAGATTGACGTCGAGCACCGTCTGCCAGGTGGTGAAGTCCGCGTCCCTGAGCCCGCCGAACAGCGAGTCCAGGGCCGCCACATGGACCACCGCGTCGATCCCGCCGAACCGCTCCCGGGCCAGCGCGGCCAGCGCCGCGCACTGCTCCTCGTCGGTGATGTCGGTCGCCCGGTACGCGGTGCGCTTTCCGGCCGGGTCGATCACGGCGGCGCCGCGGGCCAGCCGTTCCCCGGTCCGCGCCCCCAGCACCGCGTTCCCGCCGTCCCGTACGACCGCCGCCGCGACCTGCCGGCCGAGTCCCACGCCGACCCCCGACACGACCACCGTCTTGCCCGTGAGCAGTGACATCCCGGTGCCTCCCGACCCTGGCGCAATATCTGACGGGGCGTCAGAGTATGGGCGAGCCGAGGAAAGGGGAACAGCGTGAGCGAGGACACCCGCAGCGAGGTGTACGCCGAACTGGCCGCCGTCGGCCCGTACGGGGTCCGCCCCGGCCACGCCCTGATCACCATGGTCGAACCGCACCCCGGCCATGAGCACGCCTACAACCGCTGGTACGAGGACGACCACTACTACGCGGGCGCCATGGCGATGCCCTGGATGTTCGCCGGCCGGCGCTGGGTGGCCACCCGCGACCTCCAGCTGCTGCGCTACCCCGCCGAGTCGGCCGTCGCGCGGCCGGTCACCGCCGGCTGCTACCTCTCCACGTACTGGATCACCGCCGGCCGCTACGCCGACCACATGCGCTGGACCGTCGCCATCAACCGGCGCCTGAACCGCGACGCCCGCGTCCACCACGACCGCACCCACGTCCTCACGGCGTTCCAGGACCACGAGACGACGGTGTACCGCGACGGCACGGCGGGCCCCCGCGACGTCCACGCCCTCGACCACCCCTACGCGGGCCTGGTCCTCCAGGTCGTCGACGCCGACGCGGCCGAGCGGCGCGCGGACCTGCTCGGCCGGCTGCGCGACCACCATCTGCCCGACCTGCTGAAGGGCTCCCCGGCCGCGCTGGTGACCGTCTTCAGCCCCACACCCCTGCCGCTGGACCGCATGTCCTACGTCAAGCAGGTCGAGGGCGTCGGCACCCGGCTCACCCTGCTCTGGTTCCTGGAGGAGGACCCCCGGCGGTGCTGGCAGGACCACTTCACCGGACTGGACACGGCCGTCGAGACGACGGGCCTGGGCCGGACCGAGCTCGTGGCGCCGTTCATCCCCACGGTGCCGGGCACCGACCGGTACGTGGCCGAGCTGCGCTGAGGCGCTCCGTCAGCGCAGCTCCTCCGGGCAGGGCGTGCCGCGCGGCACGTCGTAGGGCGCCGCCAGCCGGTACACGCCCGCCCGCGGGGCGACCAGCGTCGTCCAGCGGTCGCCCTTCGCGTCCTCCTCGGTCTCCATCAGACAGCCGTTGACGTTGGCGTACGTCTTGGGCTCGTCGTCGGGACGCTTGCGGGAGGCCTCCGTCTCCTTCGGCGGGTCGAGCTTCTTGCCCTCGGCGTCCACGATGCTCAGCCAGGGCGAGTAGGGGATGCGGATCAGGATGCGGCCCGGCTTGCTCACCCGCATCGTCATCTCGCCCTGCTCGGCCCGCTCCACCACGGCGTTCGGCTCGGCGAGCGGCGTCGGGTCGGTCACCTGGAACAGCTGCCAGTTCGCGTCGCCCCACACCTGCTTCAGATACGGCAGGCCGCGCTGCACCAGCTCCCGCTCCCGCTGCGCCGCGGAGGGGTCCGGCTCGTCCTTGGGCAGCACCACGAAGTGCACCGCCCAGCGCCGGAGCCACTCCCGGTAGTTCGCCGAGTTGAGGGTGTCGTCGTAGAAGAGCGGGTTGCGCTCCATGTCGGCCTGCCGGTTCCAGCCGCGCGCCAGGTTGACGTACGGCGCGAGCGCGGACGCCTCCCGGTGCGAGCGGGCCGGCACGACCTCCACCCGGCCCTTCTCGGCGCCGACCTCCTGGAGTTCGTTGACCAGCGGGGCCAGCTCACGCGCCCAGGACGCCTCCGGAGCCGCGTGGATGACGTCATCGACCGTCTTGTAGCCGATCCATCCGACGAACGTCAGCAGGGCCGTCACCACCGCGTACCACTTGCGCGTGCGCGGCACCGTGAACGGCAGGGCCGCCACCAGCGTCACCCCGGCGAACAGCATCGCCAGCCGGGTGATGTTGGAGCCGATCTGCGAGCTGACCACCCACACCAGGACGACCGAGACGCCGTAGACCGCCGACACCAGCCGGACGGTCCTCCAGTCCGCGGGCACCGCGAGATGGACGACGACGGCCATCAGCAGCGGCATGATCACCGAGCCGAACACCATCGGCTGGGTGCCGGAGAACGGGAACAGCCACGCCGACAGCCCCACCACGACGGTCGGCGCGAGCCCCAGCGCCCAGGCACCCGGACGCCGTTTCTGCAGGAACAGCGCGACGGCCACGAACCCGACGAAGAGTCCCGCGACCGGCGACGCCATGGTGGCGAGCGCGGCGAGCGGCGCCGCGCACAGCGCCTTCGCCCAGCGTCTGTAGCGCCACCGGTACGGCCAGCAGAAGACGACGGCGACCGCGCCCAGCGCGAACATCGTGCCCAGCGCGAACGTCACGCGCCCGGAGATGGCGTTGGCGATCAGCCCGAAGATCCCGGCGAGCGCGGCCCACAGCGGGTTGCGCACGGACCGGCTGCGCAGCAGGACCAGCATCAGCAGCCCCGCCGAGATCGTCCCGGCGATCATCATCGTCGTCCGGACGCCCAGCACCGACATCAGATACGGCGACACGATGCTGTACGACACCGGGTGCATCCCGCCGTACCAGGCGAGGTTGTACGCGGAGTCGGGGTGCCGGCCGACGAACTCGGCCCAGGCGTCCTGGGCCGCGAGGTCGCCGCCACTGTTCGCGAACGTGAAGAACCAGATGATGTGGAGCAGCCCGGAGAGGGCGGTGACCGACAGCGCCGGGTGACGCAGCAGACGCTCGCGCAGGGCGTGGACGGCCCTCCTCGGACGTGACGACGGCCCGTTCCGGGTGTCGCCCGGATCCTCCTCCGTGCGCGGCGCGGGCACGCGTATTCGCGGACCGGCTCCCCGTCCCGGATCGGCGTCGTCGGCGCGTGTCGGCTCCGCAGTGGCCACGTCTGAGGCACTCCCCGTGCTGTCTTCTGTTCCGGCCGCGTCCCGTGTCCCGCGTGTCTCGGCCCGGTCGGTCAAGGTGCTGCGGTCGTGCCCCGCGGGCGACGACCTTGCCCGATTCGTGACGCTAGCACGCAGCCCGCCGGCGAACGCGGTCGGCGGGCTGCGGTGCGGTGACGCGGTAGCGCCCCCAGGTCAGCCGATACGGGTGAGTTTGTCCGTGAAGCCGGGTTCGGTGAGGTCCGTCCGGAGGGCGACGGGGATCTTCACCGCGCCGCTGGTTCCGTCGCCGACGGTGAGCGTGCCCACCTCGGTGCCGGCCTTCGCGGTGTGCGGGACCTCGTCGGGCGCGAAGGTCAGCTTCACCTTCAGGCCCGCCCAGCCGACCGCCGTGACGTCCTTGGCGGCCACCACCGGGGTACGGCCGCCCAGCCCGTCGTCCACGTAGCCGACGACGTCCCCCTTCTTCAGGACGGTCGCCGGCTCCAGGGCGCCCTGCGCGGCACGGATCAGCTGGTCGCCGCCGTACAGGGCGGCGCTGAGGATGGTGTTCTCCGGGCCGCCCGCGGGCTGGCGGACGACGGCGCCGATGATGGTGCGCGTCTCGCCGCCGACCTCCTTCTTCGCCGCGAAGACGAGGTTGCCGAGGGCGGAGGTGGTGGTGCCGGTCTTGATGCCCACCACGCCGTTCTTGCCGACCAGCTGGTTCCAGTTGGAGTGGTTGACGCCCTTGTAGTCGTCGTACGACATCATCGCGGCGACCTCGCGGAAGGCGGGCTCCTTCATCGCGGCCTTGGCCAGCTTCACCTGGTCGACGGCCGTGCTCACGGTGGTGTCGTTCAGGCCGGACGGGTCGGTGTACGTGGTGTTCGTCATGCCGAGCTTGTCGGCGGTGGCGTTCATCTTCGCCACGAAGTCCTTCTCCGAACCGGCGTCCCAGCGGGCCAGGAGCCGCGCCACGTTGTTCGCGGACGCGATCAGGATGGACTCCAGCGCCTCCCGCTGGGAGATGGAGTCGCCCGCGGTCACGTCGACGGTGGACTCCTGGCCCGCCTTCGACTGGGCCTCGGCCGCCTGGTCGATCTTGATCTTCGGGCCCTCGGCACCGCTCTTCAGCGGGTGCTCACGCAGGATCAGATACGCCGTCATGACCTTGGCGACGCTGGCGATCGGCACGGGCTTCTGGTCGCCCGAGGAGCCGAAACTGCCGATGCCGTCGACGTCCAGCGCGGCCTGGCCCCGGGCCGGCCACGGGATGTCGATCTTGTCGCCCTCGAAGGTGAAGCTGTCCTGCGCGGTCAGCTCCAGGGTGGGCGCCGGGAGCGGACGCACACCCTGCACGATCGCGAAGACGATCGCCAGCAGGATCACCAGCGGCGTCCAGATCTTGACGCGCCGCACCAGGGTGCGCACCGGGGTCTCCGGCGGCGGCGGGGTGTTCGTCAGCTCGGCGAGCAGGTCCAGCGGGGGCTTCGGCGGCAGCGGCTGCTGCGTGGTGCGCTCCGGCCCGATCTGCGGGACGGCGGCGGTGACGTCCGCCGGCGGCACGGGAGCCCGGGGGGCCTCGGGGGCCTTCGGGGCCTCCTGCGGAAGGTCCGGCTTGAGGGCGACGAACTTGCTGGTGCGCTCGGCGGGCGCCGGGGCCTCGGGAGCCTCGGGCTTCGGGGCCTTCGGCTCGGGCGCCCCGGACTCGGGCGCCTCCGGGTTCGGCGCCTTCGGCTCGGGTGCTTCGGGCTGGGGCGCCTTCAGCATGGTGGTCGGCTGGTCGACGCGCGGCTCGGCGGGGCGGGTCCGGAAGACCGCGGTCGCCTGGTCGACGCCCTTGCCGTCGGCGGGGGTGTCCTCGGCGGCGGGCTCGTCCTCGGCGTCGTCGGCCTTCGACGCCTCCGGCTGCTCGGCGGGGCGGGTCCGGAAGACCGCGGTCGCCTGGTCGACGCCCTTGCCGCCGGCGGGGGTGTCCTCGGCGTCCGCGGTGTGCTCGGCGTCGGTGGCGGCTTCCGCGCCGGCGCCGGAAGGTCCGTCGGTGTCCTCGCCGGCCTCCTCCGCGCTGTCCTCCGCGCCCGCCTCGCCCTTGTCGTCCGCCTCGCCCTTGTCGTCCGGGGCGCCCTTGCCGTCGGCGGTCGCCACCCAGGCCGCGACGGCGTCCCTCAGCCGGTCCCCGTCGGTGCCGGGGGACTCGCCCCCGGAGTCCCCGGTGTCCCCGGAGCCGTCGGCGGCCTCGGAGTCGTCCGAGGCGTCGGCCGCCTCGCCGGCGCCATCGTTGTCGCCGGCGGCGTCCTCGGCGGCCTCGCGTTCGCTCTCGGGACCCTCGGCGCCCTCGGCGGCCGGGGAGGCGCCGGGAGCCTCGGCGCTCCCTGCGGCGGCCTCGGAGCCCTCGGTGTCATCGTCACCGTCGGCCTCCGGTTCCGCCGGCTCCTCCCGCCCCTCGTCCAGGTCCTGGCGGGACAGCACCCGGGTGGCCGTGTCCACGCCGCCGCGCGGGGACGACTCGCGGGCCATCGCCAGGCGCGGGTCGCCGCCCGTGTCCTGGGCCGGACGGGTGGTGGACCCGGGTTCGGGCCGGGACTCGGGAACCGGGACCGCGCTCCCCGACGTCGGTTCTGCCGACGACTCGCGCTGCTTCGACCTGTCGGGGGACTCGCCCGCCACCGATGCCTCCTCCATGTGCCGCCGCACGCCCTCCGTGCGGCTGCCGAATCGTGGGCCGTGGCCCGGACACCGTGTCCGCACGACACCCGTGCCGCTGTCCGAACCAGATACCAGTGTCCTGTGCGCGGCCCCCACCTGACGCGGTAGACGAGAACGACATACCTACCGGTTCCGCTACGAACCGGTCACGTGCTCTCGACAGACCAATGTGAGAGGGGTCACCCTGTCTTTCATCCACGCGGGGAGGCATGGATGGGCAGGAGCCGCAGAACACTTCCGGAGGAGCTTCTGCTGCTGGCGTTGGACCCGGCCACGGGTACCACCGCGCAGCCGCAGTCGCTCGACCTCGGTCTGGCCGGAGCACAGCTAGTGGAGCTGGCGCTGGCCGGACGGATAGCCCCAGACGGGGATCGTATCGCCGTGGTGGCACCACGGCCGACAGGAGATCCGACACTGGACTGCGCGTTGGAGTTGCTGCGAAGGCGTGGCGCTCCGGTACGGGCCGTCCACTGGATCGGCGGGCCCCGGCTGGGGCTGCGCCAGACCTATCTCTCGCATCTGGAGAGGTGCGGCATGGTCGCCGCCGTGCCGGGCCAGATGTGCGGAGTGCTGCCGACGACGCGCTACCAGGCGACGGACACCGAGATCAGCCGGGAGATCAGGGCCCGGCTGGACTCCGCGATCCGCACCGGCGTACCGCCGGACCCGCGGACCGCTGCGCTCGCCGCCCTGGCCCACGCGGTCGGGCTCGGCAAGCACCTGTATCCGGGCAACGAGGGACGCTCCTCTCGCTCCCGGCTGCGGGATCTGATCCGGCACGACCCCATGGGCGGCCTCGTCGCGCACGCGGTGATGGACGTCCAGAACGGCGCGGCCGCACAGCCGCGTCGCGGCCAGCCACCGTCCGGCCGGCAGCCGGGCCCCGGCGGCAGGTCGCCCGCGGAACCCGCGCGCGCCGTCCCGGCACAGCCGCGCCGTGGGTCCATGGCGCGTGTCGTGGCCCACTGAGAGACCGCTCGACCCGTTCGACCCGCACCACACGCACGCCACGTGCAGCGCCGCACCGTCCCCATGACCGGTCCGGGAGCCGCTGATCCGCGCGGGGCGACGGAACCGTACGTCCGTCTCATCTCACGGACGGGGACACCGGTTCCGTCGCCCCGCGCGGCCGCGTGTGCCCGCACGTATCCCCAACGGTGTGCGTCCTGCGCATATCCACCGTTTCCCAGCGGTGGTGAGCGCCTTGGTGGCAATCTGCTGAACAGCAGATACGCAAAGTGCCGATCACAAGGCAGGCAGCCGGAGGTGCACGTCCCGTGGCGTCCAATGTCAATCCCACCGTCAGGCGACGCCGGCTGGGCCAGGAGTTGCGCCGGCTCCGCGAGCTCAAGGGCATGACCGCCGAGGAAGTGGCCGAACGGCTGCTGGTCTCCCAGTCGAAGATCAGCCGGCTGGAGAACGGGCGGCGCAGCATCAGCCAGCGCGACGTCCGCGACCTGTGCGGGGTCTACGAGGTGGAGGACCACCGGATCGTCGACTCCCTGATGCAGATGGCCAAGGACTCGCGTCAGCAGGGCTGGTGGCACTCCTTCGGCGACATCCCCTACAGCGTCTACATCGGCCTGGAGACCGACGCCGCCAGCCTGCGCGTGTACGACCCGCAGGTCGTGCCCGGTCTGCTGCAGACGAAGCAGTACGCGGAGGCCCTGATCGCCGGGGCGCTGCCCGAGACCGCGCCGACGGAGATCGAGAAGCGCGTCCAGGTGCGGATGCGCCGACAGGAACGAATCTCCACCGAGGAGAACCCGCTGCGGCTGTGGACCGTGCTGGACGAGGCCGCCCTGCGCCGGGTCGTCGGCAACCGCTCCCTGATGCGGGACCAGTTGGAGCAGCTCGTCGAGCAGTCCCTGCTGCCGCACGTCACCGTGCAGGTGATCCCGTTCGACATGGGCGCCCATCCGGGGCTCAACGGGCAGTACGCGATCCTGGAGTTCCCGGACGCGGCCGACTCCAGTGTCGTCTACATCGAGGGCGTCACCAGCGACCTGTACCTGGAGAAGGCGAACGACGTCCAGAAGTACAGCGTGATGTACGAGCACCTGCGGGCGCAGGCCCTGAACGTCGAGCAGTCGCGGCAGTTCATCGCGGACATCGCCAAGGAGTACGCGCGCTGAAAAAGCCGCACCGTACACCGTCACCCGTCAGGGCGGAAGGCTCCATTGGAATATGCCACTCGGCCGAGTGAATAGTCGCTTCGTCGGCCGGGGGTGGCGAGTAGCGTCGATCACGCCACCGAGCAAAAAGGTTGGCGTGAATCGCGCTGCCGGTCCGGCCAGGGCCGTGCCGCGCGATGACAGCACTCACCATCAGCATTGCGGAGCGAACATGGCAATTCGTCAGGGTTCCACGGACACGTGGACCAAGTCCTCGTACTCGACAGGGAACGGCGCGTGCGTCGAGGTCAAGTCGCCGGTCACGGCGGCCATGGCGGTACGGGACTCCAAGGTGCCCGAGGGCCCCGTCCTGGCGTTCCCCGCGGACGCGTGGAACACCTTCGTGGCGTCGGTCAAGGCGTGAGGGGCGGGTCCGTCTGACCTTTCCCTCCACCGGCCGTAAGCGTCACGACTGCACAGGCAGCACAAGGAAGAGCCCTCTCGACCAGTCCGCCGTCCTTGCCGAGAGGGCTCGGCCACACCCGTCAGGCACGGCGACCCGGCGCGGCGACCGCCGGCATCATCCCCACCGCCTCACCCCGGATCACCTCACGGGGAAGGCCACGTCGCACACCGGGTCCCCGGCTCCCGCCGCCTCCCAGTCCGCGAAGTACACCTCGCGGCACGGACCCGCCTGCTCCAGCCCCTCCCGGGCGATCCACTCCTCCACCGCCTCGAACGCCGCCATGATCTGCGGATGCGCCACCTGCGCCTTCGTGATCCGGGTGAAGGCCAGCCGCCGCGCGGGCTCCACCCGTACCGAGGTGGTGTGCGTCCGGCCGGTCCGTGCGAGCCAGGCGCGGGCCGCCGCCTCGTCCGCGACCGGCACACACGCCTCGGCCGGCCCGTCGCTCTCCGGCGACACCTCGGCGTGGTACACGACGAACGGCGGCGCCGTGATCCCACCGCACTCCCGGCCCGCGGCCTCCAGCCGGCCCAGCGCCGAACCGATCCACACCGGCAGTTCGCCCACCAGCACATGGCGGGCCTCCCCGATCACCACCTGCCCGGGCACGTCCACCGTCTCGACCACGAACTTCCCGTACATCTCGGAGCTCCTCCCCGACAGTCGTCCACGGAGGTACTCGGCGAGCGTCCGCTGCCCCGCCACCCGCGCCTCGACCTGCGCCCAGTAGGCGGCGAGCCGGTCGGCGGCCGTGGCCCCGTCCGGGGCCCCGACCACCTCCGCGACCCGCGCGAGCGGCATGTCCAGCTGGCGCAGCAGCGCCACCGTGCGGGCCTGTGCGACCTGCTCGGCCCGGTAGTAGCGGTACCCGCTGGCCTCGTCGACCCGCGCCGGCACCAGCAGTCCCAGCCGGTCGTACAGCCGCAGCGCCTTGGCGGACAGCCGCGCCCGCGCGGCGAACGCGCCGATCGTGAGCAGTTCCTCGTCCACGGCCTCATCCTCCGTCGCCGGGCGGTTCCCTCCGCCCGGCGACGACGACGCTCGGCTCTGCCCCTGGGGCAAGGTCAAGCGGTCAGGCCAGCTGGGCCTCGACGGCCGCCACGAGCTCGGCGGCCTCCGGCTCGGTCTGCGGCGAGAACCGGGCGACGACCGCGCCGTCCCGGCCGATCAGGAACTTCTCGAAGTTCCAGCGGATGTCGCCGGTGTGCCCCTCGGCGTCGGCGAAGCCCACCAGCCGCTCGTACAGCGGGTGCCGGCCCTCCCCGTTCACCTCGACCTTCTCCGTCATCGGGAAGGTCACGCCGTACGTGGCCGAGCAGAACTCGGCGATCTCCCCGGCGGAGCCCGGCTCCTGTCCGAGGAACTGGTTGCAGGGCACTCCGAGCACCGTGAAGCCGCGCTCGGCGTAGCGCTCCTGGAGCTTCTCCAGGCCGCTGTACTGCGGGGTCAGGCCGCACTTGGAGGCGACGTTCACGACCAGCACGGCCTTGCCGGCGTACTGGGCGAGGTCGGCCGGGCCGCCGGTGAGGGCGTCGATGTCGACGTCGAGGGGTGAGGTGCTGTTGTGGGTCGTCATGGTCCGGATGCTAACTCCGCTCCGTTCCGCGCCGGCGCGGGGCACCGACGAGGGCGTCCCCGGCCGCCGTCCGCGCGTACAGCACCGACCGGCCCGCCCGCCGCCGCCGCTCCACCAGTCCCGCGTCCCGCAGCACCCGCAGATGCCGTCCGACCGAGCCCAGGCCCTGCCCGGTCACCGCGACCAGGTGGCTCGTGCTCAGGGGGGAGCCGAGGAGGACGAGGACGGTGGCGCGGGCCGGGCCCAGCAGGGCGGACAGGCCCGCGGGGACGCTCCGGGCGCCCGGGTCGGTGAGGGGGCCCGAGCAGGCGTAGACGAGGGCGTACCGGTCGGGCTCCTCCCAGGAGACCCAGCCGGTGCGCGGGGTCACCGGCATGAACACCAGCTCCGCGCCGGAGATCTCGCGCGGCGGGTACTCCTGCAGGTTCACCTGGAGCCGGTTCCCGCCGAGCCAGCGGGTCTGGCCGGGCCGCAGGGAGTCCAGGACCGCCGCCCAGCCGCCCTGGCTGACCCGCGCGGTCCGGGCGGCCACGTCCGCCTCCAGGATGCGGCGGCGCCGCTCCCAGGACGGCCGTACGGTGCGTCTCCAGACGTGCTCCAGGAGCCGAGCGGCCCGCTCGGGCAGGTCGTCGCGGTCCAGCTCGGCGGGCAGCGGCCCGGCGAGGGAGACGGCGAGGTGGGCGCGCGCGGCGGCGGGATCGGCGGACCGCACCCGGGCGACGACGTCCTCGAAGCCCTCCCCGTCCCGCGGGGTGGGCGCCACGAAGTCGGCGATCCAGGCACGGCCGAGGGCGGCGCCCACCAGCCGCGCGGTCGTCGGGTCCGCCGCGAGGAGGGACCGGTAGGCGGGCAGATGGGCGCGCAGCCACGCACGCTCGCCGGGGTGCGCCGGAGTGCCCGTGTGCAGCAGCCGCAGACTGGCGAAGGTCTCCGCGAACGGGGAGAGCACGAACCGGCTGCGCACCAGCGTGTCCGCGTTGAGCTGCCACCACCCCACGAGCACCCTCCCGACGTTTCGCGTGCGCGCGAAACAGTACGGCCGCCGCGCGCGCCGCCGCAGACTCCCCGCATGCGCAGCTACCGCGAGCTCTTCCGGACCCGTGAGTTCACGCCGTTCTTCCTCGGCTCCGCCGCCCAGGGCGCGGCCCTGACGATCGGCGGGCTCGCACTCGCCACGCTCGTCTACCGGGCCACCGACTCACCGCTGCTGTCGGCGGTCAGCATGTTCGGGCCGCAGCTCGCGCAGATGCTCGGGGCGACCTTCCTGCTGTCGGCCGCCGACCGGCTCCCGCCGCGGGCGGCGCTCAGCGGCATCGCCCTGGCCTTCGCCCTCTGCGCGGCCGTGCAGGCGCTGCCCGGTCTGCCGCTCGGCGCGGCCTTCGGCGTGGTCCTCGTCCAGGGACTGGTCTCCTCGCTGGGCGGCGGGGTGAGCGGGGGACTGCTCAACGAGATCCTGCCCAAGGGCGGCTTCGTGCTGGGCCGCTCGGTGTTCAACATGGTCTTCGGGCTGGTGCAGATCGTCGGCTTCGCGACGGGCGGCGCCCTCCTGGCCGTACTGTCCCCGCGTGCCTGTCTGCTCCTCGCGGCGGCGCTGTATGCCACCGCGTCCCTCGTCCTGCGGCTGGGCCTGACCGCCCGTCCGCCGCGTGCCGCCGGCCGCCCGTCCGTCGTGGAGACCTGGCGCACCAACGCCCTGCTGTGGTCCTCGCGCCCCCGCCGCCTCGCCTACCTCGGCATGTGGCTGCCCAACGGCCTGATCGTCGGCTGCGAGTCCCTCTACGTCTCCTACGACCCCGGCGCGGCCGGCGCGCTCTTCGCCTGTGCGGCGCTGGGCATGTTCACCGGCGACCTGGCGGTCGGCCGCCTGGTGCCGCCCGCCCTGCGCCCGCGCCTGCCGATCCCGCTCCTGACGCTGCTGGCCGCGCCGTACCTGCTGTTCGCCCTGCGCCCGGGTCTGCCCTGGTCCGCCCTGGCGGTGTGCGTCGCCTCCGTCGGCTTCGGCGCGACCCTGGCCCAGCAGGAACGCCTGATGTCCCTCACCCCCGACGAACTCGCCGGTCACGCCCTCGGGTTGCGCGGCGCCGGGATGCTCGCCATGCAGGGCGTCGCCGCGGCCCTGGCGGGCACGGTCGCCCAGCTGACCACTCCGGCGACGGCGATGACCTGCATGGCTCTCACGTCCCTCACCGTCACCCTGGCCCTCGCGACGGCCCACCGCCGCACCCCGGAGGGCGCGGCGGTGACGCAGGGCGGCGGGTGAGGGGCGGGCCGCCGGTCAGCGCAGCGTCAGCTGGGCGTCAGCGGGGGCCGCGACTGTTAGGGGTATGACGTCCATCGTCGCGGTCTCCAGCAGCCTGCCCGACACCATTCCGATCGCCCGGTTCCAGAGGGAACTCGGGCTGACCGACGTGCAGTTGCGCCGCTACCAGCGTTTCTACGGTCTCTCCGAGGTGTGCCGCGCACCGGAGGCCACGGAGACCGAGCTGCTGCTGCGCGCCGCCGCCAAGCTCGTCGAGCTGCGCGGTCAGGAGCAGCGGGTGAAGTACGTCCTGCAGGCCCGCACCATGGCCTCGCCGCTGCCCTACCCGATGACCTCCCTCGGACCGCTCCTGGCCGAGCTGGGCCTGGAGCACGCCACCGCGTTCGTGGTGGCCCACCACGCCTGCGCCTCGGGCCTGCTCGCCGTGGACATGGCCGGGACCCTGCTCGCCGCGGACCCCGACCCGGACGCGCTCGCCCTCGTCCTCACCGGCGAGAAGGCCCGTACCGGCAAGACGCAGTCCATTCCCGACGTGACCGTCATGGGCGAGGGCACGGCCGCCGTCCTGGTCACCGCCGACCGCACCGGGCCTGACCGGATGCTCGGCTACGCCGCCCGCACCCACCCCCGCTTCGGCGCCGACTTCATCATGGGCGACGCGGCGGCGAAGGACTTCCAGGACCTCTACGGGCCAGGGCTGACCGAGGTGATCGGCGCGGCCCTGGACGAGGCGGGCTGCACGCTCGGCGAGCTCGCGCTGGTGCTGCCCCACAACGTGAACCGGCTGTCGTGGATCGGCGTCTGCAAGGAGCTCGGGCTGCCCCTGGAGCGGGTCTTCCTCGACCTGGTGCCGCAGACCGGGCACTGCTTCTGCGCCGACCCCTTCATCAACCTCCAGCACGCCTCCGAGCTGGGCCGGCTGCGCCCCGGCGACCGCTACCTCATGACCAGCGTCGGGCTCGGGGCGACGTTCGCGGCGATGGTCTTCGAGCACTGACATCCACGAGAAGGACGAGGTCGACACAGATGCAACCACCGCCCGCCGGCTTCACCGCGCGCCTCAAGCGCGCCGTCACCGGAGCCGTCGACACCCCTCTGGTGTTCCTGGGCAACTTCGAGGTCGAGAACCAGTGGGCGGTCGGTGAGCCCGCGCTGCCCCGCGTCGGCGCCCACGCCGGCAGCGCGGTCGTCAACCGCATGGACGAGTTCGCGCTGCTGCTCGGCGGCAAGGACGACCACGTCGTCCTCAAGACCGCCCTCGACGACGGCTACCGCGCCTACCTGGAGGGACTCGGCCTCGCCCTGCCCACCGTGCACGTGGTGGCCGGGCAGGACCCGCGCCGCACGGTCAGCGAGGACGCCCTCGCCGACCCGGGGCTGCTGCACACCCTGTCCGCGCTGGCCGCCGGCGGCGCCCGGCTGACCGGGCACGGCGTCTCCACCGTCGAGGAGGAGCTGTCCGAACGCACCGGACTGGCCCTGGCCGCCCCGTCCGCCGCCGTCTGCAAGCGCGTCAACAGCAAGGTCTACAGCCGCCGTCTCGCCGACGAGCTCGGCATCCGGCAGGCGCGGGGCTGGGCCTGCGAGACGCTCCCGGAGCTGGCGGACGCCGTCGCGGCGGCCGGGGAGCTGCTGGCGGCGGGCCGCAGGGTCGTCGTCAAGGACGCGTTCGGGGTGTCCGGCAAGGGCATCGTCGTCCTCGACAGCGACAAGCGCCTCGCGCGGCTGCACCGGATGGCCGTCACCCAGGCCGAGCGGGCGGCAGGCGGCGCGGAGCCCCGCACGGCGCTCGTCGTCGAGGAGTGGGTCGCCAAGCGCGCCGACCTCAACTACCAGTTCACGGTGGGCCGGGACGGCTCCACGCACTTCGACTTCGTCAAGGAACTGCTCACCGAGAACGGCGTCCACAAGGGGCACCGCATGCCCGCCCGGCTGACCGGACGGCAGATCACCGAGGTCGCCGCCACCGCCGGCCGGCTCGGGGAACGCCTGGCGGCCGACGGCTACTTCGGGGTGGTGGGCGTGGACGCCATGGTCGACCCCGACGGGGGGCTGTACCCGGTCGTGGAGATCAACGCCCGCAACAACATGTCGACGTACCAGAGCGTCGTCCACGAGGTGCTCGCCGGGCCCGACGAGGTCGCCGTCGCCCGGCACTTCACCGTCCGGCCGCGGCGCGCCCTGCCCTTCGCGGAGCTGCGCGAGGTCCTGGACACGCTGCTGCTGACCGAGCGCGGCCCGCGCCCGCGCGGCCTGTTCGTCAACAACTACGCCACGGTGAACGCCGCCGCCGCGGACGCCGGGGACGACGGCTTCGAGGGCCGGCTCTACGGCGTCCTCGTGGCCGGCTCCGACGCCGAGGTGGCCGCCCTCGACACCGACATCACCCGCCGCCTCGCGGCCCACACGGAACGGAGCTGAACGTGAGCCACGCCTTCGAGGTGCAGGGCATCGGCGTCACCGACCTCGCCGAGCAGTACGGCACCCCCCTCTACCTGTACGACGGTGCCGAGATCACCGGCCGCTTCCAGGGACTGCGCGAGCGCCTGCACCCGTCGCTGGAGGTCTTCTACTCCCTGAAGGCCAACCCGAACATCTCGGTCTGCGCCCTGCTGAACCGCTGCGGCGCCCGCGCCGAGGTGTCCTCCCTGACCGAGCTGGTCACGGCCCGCCGGGCCGGAGTCGCCCCGCGCGACATCATCTTCCTCGGTCCCGGCAAGTCCCGTGCCGAACTCGCCGCCTGCCTCGACGAGGACATCCACGCGATCGTCTGCGAGTCCCTCGACGAACTCGCCCTGATCGACGAGGTGGCCCGCGAGAAGTTCGTCACCGCCCGGGTCGCGCTGCGCGTCAACCCGTCCTTCTCCGTGAAGGGCTCGGGCCTGACCATGGGCGGCAAGCCCCGCCAGTTCGGCATCGACGAGGAGCGGCTGCTGGCGGAGGGCCCCGGCCTCACGTCCCGGTACTCCGCCGTGCGCCTGATGGGCGTCCAGGTGTACCTGGGCACCCGCATCCTCGGCGAGGACACCGTCGTGGAGAACACCCGGCGCATCCTGGACCTCGCCGAGCGCGTCTCCGGGCACCTGGGCTTCCCGCTGGAGACGGTCGACGTCGGCGGCGGCCTGGGCGTCGCCTACTTCGACAACGAGAAGGACCTCGACCTCGACGAGCTCACCGCCCGTCTCAACCCGGTCGTGGACGCCTTCGCCGTACGGCACCCGGACACCCGGATGATCATGGAGCTGGGCCGGTTCCTGGTCGCCGCGTCCGGCACCTACGTGACGCGCGTGCGTTACACGAAGCAGTCGATGGGCGAGAACTTCGCCGTCACCGACGGCGGCACCAACCACCACATGGCGGCCGTCGGCATCGGCTCCTACGTCAAGCGCAACTTCCCCATCGTCGCCCTGGAGCGCCTCGACGAGCCGGCGGGCGAGCCGTGGAACATCACCGGGCCGCTGTGCACCCCGAACGACGTCATCGGCAAGAAGGTCCCGATGCCGGCGCTGCGGGCCGGTGAGCTGATCGGCGTGCTGCGCTCCGGCGCGTACGGGCCGACCGCCTCCCCCGTGCACTTCCTCAGCCACGGCTACCCGGCGGAGGTCCTCGTCCTGGACGGGCGGCCGCACCTCGTCCGCGAACGGGACGACGTCGAGGCGATGCTCGGCGGGCAGCGCCTGTACGACACGCCGGGCAGCGACACCACCCCCTGAACCCGAGAACGACCGCACCAGCGAGGAGAACGACAGATGACCGAGAACACCGCAGTCGTGGCCGGCGCCGAGCGCGAGCGCTATGTGGACGCCGTCCGCAAGGGCCTGAGCGAGGTCCTGAACAAGGACGTCTCGGAGGCCGCCGAGGGCGTGCGCCTCTTCGACGAGCTGGGCCTGGACTCCAGCAGCGCCCTGGAACTGCTCATCACCATCGAGGAGATCCTCGACGTGCAGTTCGACGCCGAGGACCTGGAGATGACCCACTTCGAGACGGTGGGCTCCCTCGCCGACTTCGTCGCGGCCGAAGCGGGCGCCTGAGCATGTTCCGCACGGCGGCGCCCGTACGGCGGGCGGAGCCGGACGGCGCCGCGCCGGTCCTGCCCCGCCTCATGAGGGCGGCCCGGTTCGCGCCCGGGGCCGCCGCGGCCCCCTACGTACCGGATCCGGAACTGGAGGCGTTCTACGCGGAACTGGGCGCCCCCTACGGGCTGAGCTTCGACCGCGAGGGCTACGCGGCCGCGCCCCGGCGCGGCTCCGTGGAGCTGGCCCTCGGCGCACTCGACGCGCTGGGCGGCCTGCCCGCCGGGCAGGCCCCGCAGCTCGTCGTGGTCGCGTACGCCACGCCCGACTTCGTCCACGCGGAGCTGGCCGCGTCCTGTGTGAAGGGGCGCCTTCCGGGCGGACCGCTTGCCTTCGCGCTGTCCGACCAGGGGCCGCTGACCGGGTTCAGCGCGCTGCGGGTGGCCGTGGAGTACGCCCGGCGCCGCGACCTCACCCGGGTGCTGCTGCTGGCCGTGGACCAGAGCACCCAGCCGTTCCCCGTGCCGGACGCGGCGGCCGCGCACACCGACTCCGCGGTCGCGCTGCTGCTGGACTGGGGCGGCGGCGGGGCGCCCGTAGGAGGCATGGGGCAGGGCCCGGTGGCGGCTGCGGACACCTTCGCCGGGTGGGACCCGGCGGTCCCGGTGGTGGCGGGCGCCCGGCTCGCCGAGGCCGCCTGCCGGCTGCCCGCGTACGGGGCGCCGGTGGCCGTCGCCGCGCCCGGACTGCCGTGCACCGGCGTCTGGACGGCGCTCCTGGACGCGGTGGTCCGGGGTGTCACCGGCCCGGTGGTGGTGGCCGACCACGACCCGGGGCCCGGCCGGCTCGCGCACTGCACGCTCGACTGCGCCCGGACACGGGTGACCGGGGGGAAGGGGAACACCGATGACGGTTCCGGCCGAGGTGCGTGAGCACTGCCGGGAGGCGCGCGGGAGCGCGCGCACGGACGGGCTGGTGCCCGCGCTGACCCTGCTGACGCGGGCCCTGTCGCCGAAGGCGCCGCCGCGCGGGCCGCGCGGGCACGCCGTGCTGCCGAAGGAACTGCTCGACGAATTCGCCGCGATGGAGGCCGAGGACGCCCGACGCGACGAACGCGGGGACGACGAACCGCTGCCCGGACTGGCCGTGCTGCGGCCCGCGGACCGCACGGAGGCCGCGGCGGCGCCGGACGGGCCCGACGCCCGCGTCTGGGGCACCGGGCTGGCCTGGCTGCGGCTCGGCATGTCCGAGCGGCTGCGGGAGGCGTGCGTCGCCTATCTCGCCGCCCGGCAGGTCGAGGGCACCTCGCTGCTGATGCAGCAGATGGTCAAGGGCACCCTCGCCGACGTCCTCATCGAGCACCTGGAGATCGAGGGCGTCCTGGAGGAGCTGGCCGACGGCCCCGGCGGGGACGGCACCCTGGACCGGCTCCAGCGGCAGATCACCCGGGCCGACCGCACCCTGCTGCGGCTGCTCGGCGCCCACGGCTTCACCCAGGACGGCCCCGGCCCCGCCGCGCACGCCTCGGAGCTGCTCGCCGACGTCTACCGCGGGGAGCCGGCGTGAGCGCACTGCCCGCGTCCCTCGTCACCACCCGGGACCACGTGCGCCGCTGGGCCGAGGACCTGCGGGCGCACGCCCTGGAGCTCGACCGCGACCCGGACGCCGTCCGGCGGCACCTCGACCTGCCCGCCGTGCGGTTCCTCGCCGGGCACCTGGTGCCGCCCGGCTGGGACCGGGTGAGCGACGCGGCCGGCGCGGGGCCCGCGCACGGGCTGCCCACCCTGGAGCGGGTGATCGTGAGCGAGGAACTGGCCCGGGGGGACGCCGGCATGATGCTGGCCTCGCCGGGCGCCTCCATGTGCGGGGTGCTGCTCGGCGTCCTCGGCAGCCAGGAGCAGCGGGACCGGGTGTACGGCCGTCTCGCGGAGCGGCCCCGCTGGACCTGCTTCGCGCTGACCGAGCCCGAACGCGGCTCGGCGATCGGGGAGATGACCGCGACCCTCACCCCGGTGGGCGACGGCGGATACGTCCTGAACGGCGCGAAGCGGTACGTCGGCAACGCCGCGCGCGCCGACGTCGGCGCCGTCTTCGCCCGCGTCGAGGGCACCGAGCGGCTCGGTGTGCTGGCCGTCCTGGTCGACACCGCCGACCCGGGCTTCCGCGCCGAGCCGCTGCCCACGGTGGGGCTGCGCGGCGCCCAGCTCACCCGCATCACGCTGGACGCGGTGCGGGTGCCCGCCGAGCAGGTGCTGGGCACCCATCTGCCGCCGACCCGGCGCGGGATGTGGAGCATCGTGGCCGTCTTCAACCAGCTGCGGCCCAGCGTGGCCGCCATCGCCCTCGGCATCGCCCGCGCCGCCCACGCGTACGTGGCCGAGCACCGCCGGCTGCTGCGGGGCGCCGAGCGGGAGACGTACGAGGAGCTGGGCCGCCGTATCGACGCCGCCCGGCTGCTGACCTACCGGGCCGCCCGCGCCGTGGACCGCCGGCCCGCGGCGGGGCACCTGGCGTCCGCCGCGAAGGCGCGGGCCTGCGAGGTCGCCGAGGACGTCACCCTCGCCGCGCTCGGTCTGCTCGGGCCCGGCGCACGGGTGGACCACCCGCTGCTGGAGAAGCTGGCGCGGGACGCGCGGGGCGTGGAGTTCATGGAAGGCACGCGGAACATCCAGAAACTCAACCTGTTCCAGGGACTGCACACCGGAAAGGTGGGCCGCCCGTGAACACGCGGGTCGAGGTGTGGCGCATTCCGCTTTCCGCTTCCGGTGGCGCTTCCGCTTCCGCTTCCGCTTCCGTGCAGGTCCATGGGACGGGCGTAGCGGAAGCGGAAGACCGTGTCTCCGTTCTCGAAGGGATCCTCGACGAGCAGGAGAGGGCGCGGGCCCGGATGGGGAAACTCCCCGGAATGCGCCGCCGTTTCGTACGGGCGCACGCCGCGGCCCGCGTCATCATCGGGGCCCGCCTCGGACGGCCCCCGCAGGAGCTGCGCTTCACCCGGGGGCCCTGGGGAAAACCCGTCGTCGACGGGGCCGACGGGACCCACTTCAGCCTGTCCCACTCGGGCGAGCTGGCGCTCCTCGCGCTGGCGCCCCGGCCGGTCGGCGTGGACGTGGAGTACGCCCGGCCGGACCTCGACGTCACCCGGCTGGCCAGGCGCTTCTTCCCGGAAGCGGAACGCGAGTTGGTGGAGCGCGCCGGGCGCGGCGCCTTCGTCCGCTTCTGGACGAGGAAGGAGGCCTGCGTGAAGGCGGCGGGCAGCCGGCTCACCCAGGGCATGGGTGTGCCGGTGGCGCACACCGAGGCCCAGGCCGTCGTCCGCGACCCCACCGGTGCGCTGCCCGGCCCCTGGACGGTCGCGGACCTGACGCTGCCCGCCGGATACGCGGGGGCCGTCGCCCTGCTCGGCGGCGGCCCCTTTTCCGTGTCATCGCGGCTGTGGTATGACATGCCGCCGGAAGAATCCGCCGCCATGTCGGCCACCCGGGGTGTCAAGTAGAGAAAACTCCCCCTCGAATCGGAGTACTTGTACCCGTGAACGCGCGCCGGGTCACCCATAGATTTTCGACAGGCAAGAGCGCGCGGTAATCAACGGCCGGAATTTCGTACCGAGTCATGTGTCCGTGATCCCGGGCGATCCATTCGAGAAGGGGAAAGCAATCGTGGGAGGCAGGAACCTGATCACCAGGGCCGCTCGCTGGAGCGCCGTCCACCCCTGGTGGGCGATGACGCTCTGGGTGGTGTTCGTCCTGGGCGCCCTGGTGGTCGGCGGAATGACCGGCACACGGTCGGCGACCGTCTCGGACCTTGCCATCGGGCAGTCCGGGCGGGCCGCCGATCTGGCCCGCAGCGGCGGTCTGGAGAGCCGGGCCGTGGAGAACGTCCTGGTGACGCCCTACGAGGGCGGACTCGACCAGAAGGCGGCACGGGCGGCCGCCGGGGAGGCCGCGGACGCGCTGCGTGGCGCCGAGGGAGTCGCCTCCGTCGGCAGGCCCGTGCCCGCGCCGGACGGCTCGGCCCTGCTGGTGCCGGTGACGCTCTCCGGCGACCCCGAGACCGCGAGCGAGCGGGTACAGCCGCTCATCGACCGGGTCACGAGGGTCGGGGACGCGCACTCCGACGTCCGGGTCGAACTCGTGGGGGCCGGCTCCATCAAGGCCGGGCTCGACGACATGCTCTCCGAGGACCTGGGCCGGGCCACGGGCCTGAGCCTGCCGGTCACCCTGATCGTGATGGTCTTCGTCTTCGGCGCGATCGTCGCCGCCAGCGTCCCCGTCATCCTCGGCATCTCGTCCGTGCTCGCCGGTCTCGGCCTGTGGGGCGTCGCCTCCCAACTCGTCGCCGACCCGGGGCCGGTGACCCACATCATCGTGCTGATGGGCATGGCCATCGGCGTCGACTACTCGCTCTTCTACCTCAAGCGGCAGCGCGAGGAGCGGGCCCTGGGCGCCGACAACATCGACGCCATCGAGATCGCCTCCGCCACCTCCGGCCACTCCGTGATGGTCTCCGGACTGGTCGTCATGGTCTCCATGGGGGCCCTGTACCTCGCCGGGCACATCGCCTTCGAGTCGATGGCGACCGGCGCGGTCCTGGTCGTCGCCATCGCGATGCTCGCCTCGCTGACCGTCCTGCCCGCGATGCTCTCCAAGTTCGGCCGCTACCTGGACCGGCCGCGGGTGCCGCTGGTGTGGCGGCTGACCCAGCGGGCCGGCACCAAGCCGCGGCTGTGGTCGGCGATGCTCAAGCCGTCCCTGCGCCACCCCGTGATCGCCCTGGTGGTCTCCGTGGGCGCCCTGCTCGCCCTCGCCCTGCCCGCCCTGGACCTGAAGCTGAAGGCGACCGGTGTCGACGACCTGCCCCGGTCCATTCCCGCGATGCAGGCCAACGAGCGGCTGACGCAGTCGTTCCCGAGCCAGGCCGACACCCACACCGTCGCCGTCCGGGTCCCCGCCGGCCGGCAGGGCCGCCTGGACGACGCGGTGGGCGCGCTCGTCGAACGCACCCGGCACTCCGACCTGTTCGTGCACACCCCGGCGCCCGAGGTGCGCACCTCGAAGGACGGGACGATCACGACGATCTCCGTCGGCACCCGCTTCGACAGCAGCTCCGAGAAGGCGCGGGAGTCGCTGGCGGCGCTGCGCGAGGACATCGCCCCGAAGACCGTGGGCGCCGTCGAGGGCGCCGAGTTCGCGGTCGGCGGCAGCGACGTGGCGTACGACGTGGACTACCGGGCCAACGTCGTCGACAAGATGCCGTGGGTGCTCGGGGTGGCGCTGCTGCTGACCTTCCTGGTCATGGCGATCGCGTTCCGCTCGGTCGTGCTCGCGCTGATCACCGTGGTGCTCAACGTGCTCTCCGCCGTCGCCTCGTTCGGCCTGCTGGCGCTGATCTTCCAGCGGACCTGGGCGGAGGGCTTCCTCGACTTCGAGTCCACCGGCCGGGTGGTGGCGTGGCTGCCGCTGATGCTGTTCGTGATCCTGCTGGGGCTGTCGATGGACTACCACGTCTTCGTGGTCAGCCGGATCCGGGAGGCGGCGCGCGGCGGGCTGCCCATCCGTGAGGCCGTCGAGCAGGGCATCACGCGCACGGCGGGAGTGGTGACGAGCGCGGCCGTGGTGATGGTAAGCGTCTTCGCGCTGCTCGCCTCGCTGAGCTTCATCGAGATGAAGCAGATGGGGGTGGGCATGGCCTGCGCGGTGCTGCTGGACGCCACGCTGATCCGGATCGTGGTCCTGCCGTCGGTGGTGACGCTCCTCGGCTGGAAGACCTGGTGGCCCTCGCGCCTGGCCCACCAGGACGAGGCCCGGCCGGTGAGGATCCCGGCGGTGCTGGCGCAGCGGGCGCCGATTCTCTGAGGCGCCGCGCGGCCCGGTCGCGACGGAAGGGGCGGTCCTTACGGGCCGCCCCTTCCGTCATGTCTGTCATGCTTTGCGCTGGACACTCGCTAATCATCCAGTGAATTGTGTGAACCGCTTCTGCGACTCCTGTGGGGAAAGATGCGGGAGTTGTACACTCAGACGCGCGTTCGGGGAAGAGCGATCACCGGTCCACGACCGAGGCATTGGGTGAATCATCAACTTCCTTGACGCGACGACGGGGGAAAACGGGGCGATCAGGGGGAAGTATCCATGCACGGTGACGACGACCTGCCGACCGCGCGCTGGCAGGCCGAGCTCGCTCGCGTAGACACGCTCTCGGACCGCGAGCTCCAGGTCTTCGCACTTCTCGGCGACGGGCATTCCAACCGGGCCATCGCGGCCCGCCTCCAGGTCACCGAGCGCACGGTGAAGGCGCACGTCGCGAGCATCCTGACCAAGCTGGAAGTGGAATCACGCCTTCAGGTGGGCTTGGTGGCCCAGGCCCATCACCACATGTACGAAGGTACAGTTTCGAACCACTCGGACCTGTTCGATAATTGATCAGTTCGAGTAACTCCCAGGTAATTCCCTTGTCGGGCCCGTCGGAATGAGTCGCTGTTCCGCGTGCTGTGCCCGAAGTCGCGAGGTGGGAGCTCGCGGCCGAATTCTTGGATAGGGATGGGAATTTTTTGGTGTACATCTCCATATTGGGCCCGCTGCTGATAGGGGACGGTCAGCGGACTGTCGGTCTGCGGGCGAAGAAGATACGCGTCATGCTGACCATGCTGGCAATGAACCCCGGTCAGGTGGTCGCCTTCGACGAACTGATCGACGAACTCTGGGGCGAGAGCCCCCTCAAGAACACGCGCAACGCCCTGCAGGCCAACGTCAAGCGGATGCGCAAGGCGCTGGCCGAGTTCGGCTTCGAGGATCCCGACCAGACGGTCATCCGGACCGTGGACAACGGCTATCTGCTCGACGTGCCCGAGGAGGCCCTCGACGCCCACCGCTTCCTGCGGATGGCGGAGAAGGGCGCGAGTCTGGTGAGCGAGCGGCCGCACGAGGCGAGGGACCTGCTGCGCAGCTCCCTGTCCATGTGGCGGGGGCCCGCCCTGCTCGACGTGAGCGACGGCCCGCGGTGCCGGGCGGTCGCCCTCCGTCTCGACGAACAGCGCAAGACCGCGAGAGAAGACCTGATCGAGGCTCAGCTCCAGGCCGGCGAGGCGGGGGTCGTCGTTGCCGAGCTGAAGCAGCTGCTCGCCCAGTACCCGGAACGGGAGCGGTTCAGCGAGCAGTTGATGATCGCGCTGTACCGGTGCGGGCGGCAGTCCGAGGCGATCGACATCTTCCACCGGACCCGCAAGTGGCTCGACGAGGAACTCGGTCTCAAGCCCTCGCGCCGGCTCCACAGCACGTACCAGGCGATCCTCATGCAGGACCCGTCGCTGTGAGCCCGCGGGACCGCTGAGACCGGCGGACACGGACAGGCGCCGGCGATTCCCCTGGAACCGCCGGCGCCTTCGGGTGCGCGGGCCGGGTCAGGTCCGGCGCAGCGCCCGGTCCGTGAGCGTGCCGATGTGGCGGGCCGCCTCCCCGGACAGCATCTCCTCGTGTCCGCAGCGGACCTCGTGCACCACGACGGGCCCTGCCACGTACGGCTCCCAGCGCGCCGCCGGGTCGGCGACCGGGGCGTCCGGCTCGTCCGCGGCCACGAACAGGGTCAGCGGCCCGTGGAAGCCTCCGGGTGTGAAGTGCCGGGCGATGCCGGTGTGATGACGCATCACGGTCATCAGCCGCTCCAGCTCCGCCTCGTCCACCGCGTGGCCCCGGGCGTGATGCTCCAGGAAGGCCGTGCGCATCTGCTCGTCCGTGGCCGCGGGGTCCTCCGGGGCGACCGGGCAGACGTCCAGCGCCGCGAGGAAGGCCACCTCCTCCCCGGCGGCCTGGAGCCGTACCGCCATCTCGTGCGCCACCAGGCCGCCGAAGGACCAGCCCAGCAGGTGGTACGGCCCGTGCGGCTGGACCCGCCGGATCCGCTCCACGTAGAGAGCGGCCAGGGACGGCACGTCGGCGGGCGGCACCCATGCGCCGGCCGGCGCCGCGATGCCGTCGGACTGGAGCGCGAACACCGGCCGCTCCGGGGAGAGGTGCGGTGCCAGCCCGGCGAAGGGCAGACCGAAGCCGACGCCGCCGTGGACGCAGAACAGCGGCGGCAGGGACCCCGAGGGGCGCACGGGCAGCAGGGCCGTGAAGCCCTCGTCGTCACCCTCCTCCACCGGGGCCCGCCGCTCCGCGGCCGCCGCCAGAGCCGCCACCGTCCGGTGTGTGAACACGTCCGACAGGGAGAGCGTCAGGCCCGCCTTGGCGGCGCGGGACACGATCCGCACCGAGCGCAGACTGTCGCCGCCCAGCGCGAAGAAGTCCCCGTCCGCGTCGACCTCCTCCAGGCCCAGCACCTCGCGGAAGACGTCCGCCAGCGCCTGCTCGGCGGCGGTGCGCGGCGGCCGAGGGGCGCGCCCGGGGGCGGGCGCGCCCGGCGCCGGGAGGGCCCGCACGTCCAGCTTCCCGTTGGTGGTCAGCGGGAGCTTCGGGAGGGGCACCAGGGCCGCCGGCATCATGTGGGCCGGCAGGAACTCGGCCGCGTGGCCGAGCACGGCGCGGACGTCGACGTCGGCCACGCCCGCGACGGGCACCACGTACCCGGTCAGCTGCTTCCCGCCGGCCGGTGTCGGGGTGGCCACGACCGCCGCCTGCGCGACCAACGGGTGCCGGGTCAGCGCGGCCTCGATCTCGCCCGGCTCGATCCGGAAGCCCCGCAGCTTGATCTGCTGGTCGGCGCGGCCGACGTAGTCGAGGGAGCCGTCGGGCAGCCGGCGGACCAGGTCGCCGGTGCGGTACATCCGGGTGCCGGGCGGGCCGTACGGGTCGGCGACGAAGCGCTCGGCGGTGACGCCGGGGCGGCCCGTGTAGCCGTGCGCGAGTCCGGCCCCGGCGACGCAGAGCTCACCGGTGACCCCGACCGGCGCGGGGGCCAGGGCCGCGTCCAGGACGTACAGCCGGACGTTGTCCAGGGCCCGGCCGATCGGGGGCCTGCCGCCCGGGGTGAGCGGGTCGCTCCAGGTGGCGCAGACCGACGTCTCGGTGGGCCCGTAGGCGTTGCGCAGGGTGACGTACGGGGCCACCCGCTCCACCAGGGACGGCGGGCACGCCTCACCACCGACCAGCAGGCACAGGTCACGGGGGAGCGCCGCCGGGTCGGGGAAGCCGGCGACCACGCTGGGCGGCAGGATCGCGTGGTTCACCCCGTTCTCGCCGATCAGCCCGGCCAGCAGCGGCGGGGACATCCTGCTCTCGGCGGTCGCGAACACCAGGGTGCCTCCGCTGAACAGCGAGGCGGCCAGTTCCCACACCGTGGCGTCGAAGCTGAACGAGGCGAACTGCAGGACCCGGGTGCCCGGACCCGCGCCCAGGCCCTCGCGCAGGGTGGCCGCCAGGTTCGCCGCGCCCGCGTGCGGCACGGCGACGCCCTTGGGCCGGCCGGTCGAGCCCGAGGTGTAGATGACGTACGCCGTGTCCCGCGGGCCCGCACGGCGGACGGCGGGGGGCACGGCGGTCCGCTCGGGCCGCTCGGCGGGGTCGTCCAGCAGCAGCGGGGACACCCCCGGCAGCCGGCCGGCGACCGCCCGGACGGACAGCACCTCGGCCGGGCGGGCGTCCCGCAGCATGTACGCGATCCGCTCGGCCGGGTAGTCGGGGTCCACCGGCAGATAGGCCGCGCCGGTCTTCAGCACCGCGAGCAGCGCCACGACCGTGTCCGGGGAGCGGGGCAGGGCAAGGGCCACCACGTCACCGGGGCCGACACCCCGGCCCAGCAGCCGCCGGGCCAGCCGGCCGGCCTCGGCGTCCAGTTCGCCGTAGGTCACGGGGGCCGTGCCGGGGACGACCAGTGCCGGGCGGTCGGGGGCCTCGGCGGCGTGGGCCTCGAACAGGTCGGTCAGCGTGACCGGCGGCCGGGGCCGCACCCGCCCCTGGTGCCCGGTCAGCAGCGCGTGCCGTTCCTCGGCGGTGAGCAGGGCGAGCGTGCCGACGGGGGCGCCGGGGGTGCGGGACGCCGCGTCGAGGAGGGTGGCCAGCGCCTGCGCGATCCGGCCGGCCGTCGCCTCGGTGAACAGGTCCGCGTTGTACTCCAGCAGGATCTCCAGCCCGTCCGGGGTGCCGTCCGGCGCCGCGCGTTCGGTCACCTCGAAGGAGAGGTCGAACTTCGCGGTCGTCGACGGCACGGACTCCACCGCGGCCGTGATCCCGTCGATCGCCGGCAGGGGGTCGGCGGCGTTGCGGAACGCCAGCACCACCTGGACGAGAGGCTGCCGGGCCAGCGAGCGGGTCGGCTTCAGTGCGTCGACGAGATGCTCGAACGGCAGCTCGGCGTGGGCGTACGCGGTCAGGTCCGTCTCCCGCACCCGCTCCAGCAGCCCGGTGAAAGTGGGATCGCCGGAGGTGTCGGTGCGCAGCACGAGCGTGTTGACGAAGCAGCCGACCAGGTCGCGCAGCGCGTCGTCGGCGCGGCCCGCGACCGGGCTGCCCAGCGGGATGTCGGTACCCGCGCCCAGCCGGGTCAGCAGAGCCGCGAGCCCCGCCTGCACGGCCATGAAGAGGGTGGCGCCGGAGCGCCGTGCCAGCCCGGCGAGACGGGTGTGCGCCTCGGCGGGCACGGCCCGGGCCACACTCCCGCCCCGCCCGGAGGCGCGGGCGGGCCGCGGGTGGTCGGCGGGCAGCTCCAGCTCCTCGGGCAGCCCCTCCAGCACCCGGGTCCAGTGGGCGAGTTCGGCGGCGGCGAGGCTGTCCGGGTCGTCTCCCGGGCCGAGCAGCTCCCGCTGCCAGCGCGCGTAGTCCGTGTACCGCACCGGCAGCGGCTCCCAGTCCGGCGCACGGCCGGCCAGCCGCGCCCGGTAGGCGGACGCCAGGTCCCGGGCCAGCGGCTCCAGCGACCAGCCGTCCGCCGCGATGTGATGCAGCGTCAGGGCCAGCACATGGGTGCCGGAGCCGAGCGAGAACAGTCGGGCGCGCAGCGGCACCCGGGCCGACAGGTCGAAGGCGTGCGCCGCCTCACCGGCCAGTGCCCCGGCGAGCGCCTCCTCCCCGGGCAGCCGTACGACCTCCAGGGAGGCGCCCGCCCCGGCCGCCTCCCGCGCGGTCAGCACCAGTTGCGACGGCATCCCGTCGGTCTCCACGAACACGGTGCGCAGGCACGTGTGCCGGGCCACCACGTCCGCGAGCGCCCGCCCCAGTACCGCCGGGTCGAGGGGACCGGTGAATCGGACGGCGAGCGGGATGTTGTACGTGCCGGCCGGGACGCCCATCCGGCTGAGGAACCACAGCCGCTCCTGCGCGTACGACAGGGGCGCCGCCGCCCGGTCCTCGGGCGGGGCGGGCCGCAGCGGAGGGCGGTCCGGCGTCAGCGGGCCGCCGGGCAGGGCGCGGGCCAGCGCCTCGGCGGTACGGGTGTCGAACAGGGTGCGCACGGGGACGTCCACGCCGAGCTCCGCGCGCAGCCGGTTGGCGACGCGGACCGCGGACAGCGAGTGGCCGCCCAGCGCGAAGAAGTCGTCGTCGACGCCGACCCGTTCGAAGCCCAGCGCCTCCGCGAACACGGCGCACAGCAGCTCCTCGCGTGCCGTGGCGGGCGGGCGGCCGCCCCCGCCGCGGTCCTCCGGCGGGGCGGGCAGCGCCTTGCGGTCCACCTTGCCGTTCGGGGTGGTCGGGAGCGTGTCCAGGGGGACGTACACGGCAGGAACCATGTGCGTGGGCAGCACCGCGGACGCGCGCTCCCGCAGCCGGTCGCGGTCGGTCCCTGCCGGTACGACATAGGCGACCAGGCGGGCCTCGCCGCCGTGGCCGGGGCGGGCCGTGACGACGGCCCGCTCGACGCCGGGCTGTGCGCCCAGCACGGACTCGATCTCACCGAGCTCGACGCGGTGCCCGCGGATCTTCACCTGGTGGTCGCTGCGGCCCGCGTACTCCAGCGCGGTGCCGTCGGCGGAGCGGCGGACGATGTCGCCGGTGCGGTACATGCGGCTGCCGGGCGGGCCGTACGGGTCGGCGACGAAACGGCCCGCGGTGAGCGCCGGCCGGCCCAGGTAGCCGCGGGCCAGCCCCGTCCCGGCGATGTACAGCTCGCCGAACGAGCCGTCCGGGGTGGGGCGCAGCGCGGGGTCGAGGACGTACACGGCCGTGTTGGAGACCGGTTCGCCGATGGGGGGCTGTCCGCGCAGCGCCGGGGTGAGGGGCGCGGCCGTGGACCAGACGGTCGTCTCCGTGGGGCCGTACACGTTGCTGACCGAGGCGCAGTGCGTGACGAGGGCGCGGGCCAGTGGCTCCGGCAGCGCCTCGCCGCCGACCAGCGCGCGCAGGTTCCGCAGGGCGGGCGCGTGGTGGGTGGTGAGGGTCTGCCAGAGGCTGGGGGTGGCCTGCATCAGGGTGGCGCCGGCCGTGGTGATCGCGTCGGCCAGGGCGGCCGGGTCGCGGACGGTCTCCCGGTCGGCGAGGACGAGTTCGGCGCCCGCCGCCAGGGGGACGAGGAGTTCCAGGTTGGCGATGTCGAACCCGAGGGTGGTGACCGCCAGGAAGCGGTCCCCGGGGGTGACCTCGAGGCGCCGCGTCATGTCGTGGACGAGGTTCGCCAGGGCCTCGTGGGGGACGACGACGCCCTTGGGGCGGCCGGTGGAGCCGGAGGTGTAGATCACGTACGCGGGGGAGCGCGGGTCGGTGGGCGGGCCGTCGCCGTCCCCCGGCGTCCCCTCGGGGAACCCCTCCCCGTCGAGGATCCACGTCGTGCCGGCCGGCACGTCCGCCAGGAGCGGGGCGACCCGGCGATGCGTGAGCGTCACCACCGGCGCGGCGTCGGCGAGCATCAGGCGCAGCCGGTCCGCCGGATAGTCGGGGTCGAGCGGGAGATAGGCGGCACCGGTCTTCAGGACCGCGAGCACCGCCACCACGAGGTCGGGGGAGCGGTCCAGGGCGAGCGCCACGACCCGCTCGGGGCCCGCGCCCGCGGTGCGCAGGGCGGCGGCCAGCTCGTCCGCGCGGGCGTGCAGTTCCCCGTGGGTGAGGCGTGCCGTCCCGCAGCGCACCGCCGGGGCGTCGGGCGTGCGCTCGGCCCACCGCTCCAGGAGCGGCGCCGGCAGGCGGCCGGGAAGGTCGGCCCGGGTGCGGTTGCGGCCGGTCAGCAGAAGGGCGCGCTCGCGGTCGTCCAGCAGCACGTCGAGGCGGCCCGACGGCTCGTCCGGACGGGTCACCGCCGCCTCCAGCAGCCGCGCGAGCCGCAGCCCGAGGGAGCGGGCGGCGGCGGCCGGGACCCGGGACGGCAGATGGTCGACCGCCAGGCCGAACGGGGTGCCGGGGAACACCGTGAGCGTCAGCGGGTAGTGGGTCGCCGAGTGGATGTCGACGCCCGTCACCCGCGGACCCGCGCCCTGCTCGGACGGTGTCAGCGGCGAGCGGTCCATCGGGTAGTTCTGGAACATCAGGGCCGTGTCGAACAGCTCGCCGCGCACCGCGGTGAGCTGCTGCACCTCCGCCAGCGTCAGATGCTCGTGCGGCAACAGCCCGGCCTGCCGTTCCTGCACGGCGGCGAACAGCTCGGCCGGGGTCAGCCGGGGGTCCACGTCGACCCGCACCGGCAGGGTGTTGGCGAACAGGCCCACCATGTCCTCGACGCCGGGCAGTTCGGCCGGCCGGCCGGAGGTGACCGCGCCGAACAGGACGGTGTCCTGGCCGGTCAGCCGGGACAGCAGCAGCGCCCAGCAGCCCTGGACGACCGCGTTGACCGTCAGGCCCCGGGCACGGGCGAACCCGGTGAGCCTCGCGGCGGCGTCAGGGGAGAGCTCGACGGGGACCCGCTCGGGCAGATCCCGCGAGCCGTCGGCGGTCCCGTCGTCCCCCACGAGGCGGGTCGGCTCCGACACGCCGGCCAGGGCCTCCGTCCAGGCTGCCCGGGCCGTCTCCCGGTCCCGCGTCCCGAGCCAGGCGAGGTGGGCCCGGTAGGGCGGCGCGGGCGCCGGTTCGTCCGCCCCGGCCGCGTACCGCGCCAGCTCCCGCGTCAGCGTCGCCATCGACCAGCCGTCGACCAGGATGTGGTGCACGGTCCACAGCAGCCGTGCGCGGCCCCCCGGCGCCCTGAGCAGGGTGAAGCGGTGCAGGGGAGGACGGCCGAGGTCGAACCGGCGCAGCCGGTCCTCCCGGGCCGGCCGGTCCAGGTCCGCGTCGTCCGCCACCTCCACCTCCCGCCACGGGAGGTCCACGGCCTTCGGCACGACCTGCACGGTCTCGCCGGAACGCCGGTGCCGGAAACAGGCCCGCAGCTGCGGGTGGCGGTCGAGCAGCGCCGACGCCGCCTCGCGCAGCGCCGCCGCGCCCGCGTCGGTCAGGTCCTCGAAGTCCACCACCAGCTGAAGGGTGTAGCGGTCCGTCCCCTCCCGGTCGAATTCCGTGAGGAACAGCAGGCCCTGTTGCAAAGGCGAGAGCGGAAGGACTTCACTGATGGCTGATGGCCGATTCAAGCCGTGCTCCTCACAAAAGAGCTGTGGGACGGGCGGAAGCCGGGAGAAATTCCGACCGCACGACGATTTCCGATGGCACTGACGCTCAACTGACCGGGAACTGACACCCCACTGACGCCGGTACCGCCTTCCCCGCCCGCCCGCGTCCCGCGCCACCGCAGGTGCCCGGCCGCCCCCGGCCCCGGCGGACCCCCGTCAGCAGACCGTCAGCACTGCGTCAGCGCCCGGCGACAGGCTGGGCGCCGAGGCTCATTCGTCGCCGAAGGCCAGGAGTGCCAGTGCCGGTTATATCCGCGTCGCATGAATTCGATGTCAGCGACCTCTTCGTGAATCTGCAACCGTTCTTCGGGCGTCGGCTCTTTCTCAAGGTCGAGGGATTCAACTTCGCCGGCTCCATCAAGCTCAAGGCGGCCCGGGAGATGGTCGCGCAGGCGGAGGCCGCCGGCGCCCTGGGTCCCGGCTCGACCCTCGTGGAGTCCTCCTCCGGGAACATGGGCGTCGCCCTGGCGCTGATCGCCGCGAACCGGGGCTTCAGGTTCCTGTGCGTCACCGACACCCGCTGCAACGCCGTGACCCGGCGCACCATGGAGTCGCTCGGCGCCGAGGTGCACGTCATCACCGAGCCGCACGAGAGCGAGGGCTTCCTCGGCGCCCGCATCCGCCACGTCGAGGCGCTGCTGGCCGCCGACGAGAAGAAGGTCTGGCTCAACCAGTACCTCAGCCCCGGCAACTGGATGGCCCACTACCGCACCACCGCGCCCGCCATCGCCCGGCAGTTCCCCGACCTGAGCGTGCTGTTCGTCGGCGCCGGCACCACGGGCACCCTGATGGGCTGCGCCCGCTGGTTCCGCGAGCGGCGCCCCTCGGTGCGGATCGTCGCCGTGGACAGCGTCGGCTCGGTCACCTTCGGCGGTCCCCCGGCCACCCGGCACATCCCCGGTCTCGGCACCAGCGTGCGGCCCGCCCTGCTCGACGAGTCCCTCGTCGACGCCGTCGTCCACGTCCCCGAGGCGGACACCGTCCGCACCTGCCGGGAACTGATGCGGCACGGCTTCTCCTTCGGCGGCTCCACGGGCACCGCCGTGACCGGCGCGCTGACCTGGCTCGACCGGCACCACGGCGACGCCACCGGCCGGGCGGACGAGCAGGTGACCGCGGTGACCATCTCCCCGGACCTCGGCGAGCGCTACATGGAGACCGTCTACCACGACGACTGGGTCACCCACGCCCTCGGCCCGGACAGCCTGACGCGGACCGCCGAGCGGCACCCGGCACGGACCGGTGAGACGGCCGGACTCGAACCGGTCTCCGGATGAACGGCACGAGCGGACGGATGGGTTGAGGCGCTGAGCATGACGGAGAGGAAAGCGATGACGACAGACCGAGGCGCCGTCCTCCCGCTCACCGCGGCACAGGCGGAGATCTGGTTCGACGAGCAGTTCGCCACCGGGCCGCTCGGCTACAACATGGCCGACTACATCGACCTGCGCGGACCGCTGGACACCGAGGTGCTCGGCCGGGCCCTCGGACGTCTCGGGCACGAGGCCGAGGGACTGCGGGTGCAGTTCGTCGAGGAGGAGGGCGCCCCCGGACAGATCGTCCGGCCGCTCGCCCAGCTCCCCCTGAAGACCCTCGACCTCAGCGGCGAGGCGGACCCGCTCGCCGCGGCCGGGGCGTGGATGCGCGCCGACCACGCCGACCCCCTGAAGGTCACCGACTTCCCGCTGTTCCGCGGCGCCCTCATCCGGCTCGGCCCCGATCACCATCTGCTCTACCTGTGCATGCACCACATCCTGGCCGACGGGTTCAGCCGCGCCCTGCTCTACCCGAAGCTCGCCGCCCTCTACACCCGGCTCGCCGCCGGCGCCCGCCCGGGCGACCTCGACGCCGACGCCATGCCGCCCTTCCACCGGCTTCTGGACGCCGAACGCGACTACCTCGGCTCCCCGCACGTCGAACGCGACCGCGCCTACTGGACCGCACGGCTCACCGACGGCACCCGCGGACCGGCCCCCGAACTCGTCTCGCTCTCCTCGCGGCAGCCCGCCCCCGGCCGCAGCGCGCTGCGGCACACCACCCGCCTCGGCACCGAGGCCACGGACGCCCTGCGCGCCCTCGCCAGGGACGGCAAGGTCACCCTGCCCGTGGTCCTGGTCGCCGCGGCCGCCGCGTACACCCGGCACGCCACCGGCGTCGACCGGCCGCTGCTCACCCTGCCGGTGACCGGCCGGGTCGGCGCCGCCAGCCGGGAGATCCCCGGCATGCTCGCCAACTACCTTCCGCTGGCCGTGCCGGTGCGCCCCGGCATGACCCCGGCCCAGCTGCTGCGCCAGTCCTGGGTCGAGGTGTCGGGGGCCCTGAAGCACCAGCGGTACCGGGGCGACCGCGTCCGCCGCGACATCGGCCTGCGCACCGACGACCGGCGCCCCTTCGGGCCGTTCGTCAACGTCCTCGACCAGGACCCTGCCCTCACCTTCGGCACCGGCTGCCGGGGCACCGTCGTCAATCTCTCCACCGGCATCGTCAACGACCTCATCATCACCGTCCTCAACACCGCCGACGGCACGATGGAGATCCACCTCGACGGCAACCCGGAGCTCTACACCTCCGAGGAGCTGGCCACCCACCTGGCCCGCTTCGAGACGTTCCTCGGCGACCTCGCCGCCCTCCCCGCCGACCACCCCGTCGGCCGGATCGGCATCGGCGCCCCCGGTGAACGGCTCGGACTGCTCGGCACCTGGGACCGGGACACCGAACAGGCCGGCTACGAGGGGCTCGTGGAGCGGGTCCGGGACGTCGCCGCGCTCTCGCCCGGCGCCGTCGCCGTGTCCGACGGCACACAGGAGATCACCTACGCCGGTCTCGTCACCCGCGCCGCCGGGGTCGCCGCCCGCCTGCGCGCGGCCGGCACGGCCACCGGTGCGGTCGTCGCCCTGCTCGCCGAGCCCGGCGTGCCCTTCGTCGCGGGCGTGCTGGGCGTCCTGGCCGCCGGCGGTGCCTATCTGCCGCTGGACCCGGCGGCCCCGGCCGCCCGCAACGCGGCACTCCTGCGGGACAGCGGCGCACGCCACCTCCTCCTCGGCGCCGGGCTCGACACCCCGGACGCGGACGTCGTGGCCCTGTCCCTCACCGACCCGGCCGACGCCCGCGGCGACGCCGGACTCCCCCTGTCCGGGGGCCCGCTCGACCTGGCGTATGTGATGTTCACGTCGGGGTCGACGGGGCGTCCGAAGGGGGCGATGGTCCAGCGGTCGGGGATGGTGAACCACCTGTGGGCGAAGGTCGCGGATCTGGAGCTGGTCGCGGGTGAGGTGGTGGTGCAGAACGCTCCGCTGACGTTCGACGTGTCGGTGTGGCAGATGCTGGCGCCCTTGTTGGTGGGTGGCCGGGTGCGGGTGTCGGGCACGGAGCTGGCGGCGGATCCGGTGGGTCTGTTCGCGGTGGTGCGTGATGAGCGGGTGGCGGTGCTGGAGGTGGTGCCGTCGTTGCTGCGGGCGGCGCTGGACGCGTTCGACGTGGAGGGCCGTGCGCCTGAGTTGCCGGATCTGCGGTGGCTGATGGTGACGGGTGAGGCGTTGCCCGCTGATCTGTGTGAGCGCTGGCATGGGCGTTATCCGCTGGTGCCGCTGATGAACGCGTACGGTCCGACGGAGTGTTCGGACGATGTGACGCACGGGGTGATCCGGTCCGGTGACGTGCTGGGTGGCCGGGTGCCGATCGGTGGTGCGGTCCGTCATACGCGGCTGTATGTGCTCAGTGACGAGTTGCAGCCGGTGCCGACCGGGGTGCCGGGGGAGTTGTATGTCGGTGGTGCGGGTGTGGGCCGTGGTTATCTGGATGATCCGGGGCGTACCGCGGGGACGTTCGTGGCCGACCCGTTCGCGGGTCCGGGCGCGCGGATGTACCGGACGGGTGACCGGGTGGTGCAGCGTGTGGACGGGCAGCTGGAGTTCATCGAGCGCCGTGACCACCAGGTCAAGATCCGCGGACGACGCGTGGAGACCGGTGAGATCGAGGCCGTCCTGCGCTCCCTGGAGAGCGTGGCCGACGCCGCCGTCGCCGTCCTGCCCGACGCCTCCGGCAACCCGCGCCTGGTCGGCTATCTGACCGGGCCCGGCGTCGACGCCGTACAGGTCCGCCATGAGCTGGCCCAGCTGCTGCCCGCGTACATGATCCCGTCCACCTGGCTCGTCCTGGACGCCATGCCGCTCACCCCGAACGGCAAGCTCGACCGCAAGGCCCTGCCGCAGCCCGCGCTCGCCGGCCAGGAGACCGCGCGCGGTCCACGCACCGAGCGGGAGCGCATCCTGTGCGGGATCTTCGGGGACGTCCTCGGCACCCCCGAGGTCGGCGTCGACGAGGACTTCTTCGCGCTCGGCGGCGACAGCATCCGCTCCATCCAGGTCGTCAGCCGCGCCCGCAAGGCCGGGCTCGCCCTCACCACCCGGGACGTCTTCGAGCACAAGACCGTCGCCGCGCTGGCCCGCGCCGCCGGCGGCCCCCGCACCGGCGAGCCGGACGAGCCGGACGGTGAGCCGGGCGTCGGACCGTACGAACTGACGCCGATCATGGGCCAGTTGCACGAGGACGTCCGCAGCCTGACGGGGCCGGTCGTCAAGTACAGCCAGCACGTCGTCGTGCACGTGCCCGCGGACCTCGGTGCCGAGGTGCTGGAGACCGCCCTGCACGCCCTGGCCGACCACCACGACGCCCTGCGCACCCGCGCCACCGAGCCGTCGCCCGGGCTGTGGCACACCGAGGTGCTGGAACCCGGCGCACTGGCCGGCGTGCGCCTCGTCGCGCGTGCGGAGGCGGGCGCCGCCGACGGCAAGGACCTGCTCGCGTTCGCCGAACGGCAGGCCGCCGCCGCCCGCGCGCGGCTCGACCCGTCCGTCGCCGTCATGCTCCAGGCCGTGCTGATCGCACCGGCCCCCGGCGCCGGCACCGCGCTGCTCGTGCTGTGCGGCCACCACCTCGTCGTCGACGGCGTCTCCTGGCGCATCCTGCTGCCCGACCTGGCGGCCGCCTGCGCGGCCCTCGCCGACGGGCGCACCCCCGCACTCGACCCGGTCGGCACCTCCTACCGCGCCTGGTCGCGCACGCTCGCCGACCAGGCCCGCACCGAGAGGCGCGGCACCGAACTCGCCCTGTGGCAGGACCTTCTCGACGGTCCCGACCCACTCATCGGAACCCGCCGCCTCGACCCCGCCAAGGACGTGTACGGCACCCGCCGGACCCTCCGTCTGGAACTCGGGCCCGATGTCACCGGCCCGCTCCTCACCGAGGTGCCCGCCGCCTTCCACGCGGAGGTCAACGACGTCCTGCTGACCGGACTCGCCCTGGCCGTCGCCGACTGGCGGCGCCGGCACGGCCGCACCCCCTACGCGCAGACCCTGATCGAGCTGGAGGGCCACGGCCGCGAGCAGCTCACCGACGACCTCGACCTGTCCCGCACCGTCGGCTGGTTCACCAGCGCCTTCCCGGTCCGCCTCGATCCGGGTGCCCTCGACTGGGACGAGGTGTGGGCGGGCGGCCCCGCCCTGTCCACCGCCCTGAAGCGCGTCAAGGAACAGCTGCGCGCCCTGCCCGACCGGGGTGTCGGCTTCGGCCTGCTGCGCTACCTCAACCCGCACGCCGCCCGTGTCCTCGCCCCCTGCGCCCGCCCGCAACTCGGCTTCAACTACATGGGCCGCTTCGACGCCCGCGAGGACCGGCTGTGGGAACCGGCGGGCGGTGACGGCGTCGTCGGCACCGGCGCCCACCCCGGTATGCCGCTGCCGCACCTCATCGACGTCACCCCGGCCACCGAGGACCGCCACGACGGCCCCCACCTCATCGCCAACTGGGCGTGGGCCGGCCAGGCGGTCGCCGAGGAGGACGCCCAGGACATCGCCGAGACCTGGTTCCGTGCCCTGGGCCTGCTGGTCCGGCACACCACCGGGTCCGGCGCGGGCGGCCGCACCCCGTCCGACCTGCCGCTGGTCGCCCTGAGCCAGGCGGAGATCGAGACGTACGAGAGCGAACTCGCCGCCGCCGGCACGGCCCTGGCCGACGTCCTCCCGCTCACCCCGCTCCAGCAGGGCCTGCTCTTCCACGCGGACTACGACAGCGGGACCACCGACGTCTACACGCTCCAGATCGTCGCCGAACTGGAGGGCGACCTCGACCCCGCCGTGCTGCGCGCCGCCGGACAGGCCCTGCTCGACCGGCACCCCAACCTGCGCGCCGCCTTCCGCGCCCGCGCCACCGGCGACCCCGTGCAGATCGTGCCGGACCACGCCGAGCTGCCCTGGCAGGAGACGGACCTGCGGGCCCTGCCGGAACCGGAGCGCACCGCGGAGCTCGACCGGATCACCGAGGCCGAACGCACCCGGCGCTTCGACCTGACCTCCCCGCCGCTCCTCAGGTTCGCCCTGGTCACCCACGGAGAGGGACGGCACCGATTCATCTGGACCAGCCACCACATCCTCGTCGACGGCTGGTCGATGCCGCTGCTGGTGCGCGAGCTGTTCACCCTGTGCCGTCCCGGCCCGGACACCACGCCGCTGCCCGACCCCGCCCCCTACCGCTCCTACCTCGCCTGGCTCGCCGCCCAGGACCGTGAGGCCGCCCGGGCGGCCTGGCGCGCCGCACTGGAGGGCGTGGACGAGCCGACGCTGCTCGTACCGGCCGACCCCGGCCGCGCCCCCGCGCTGCCCGACACCGTGCACGCCGAGGTGCCGCGCGAGCTGACCGCCGCCCTGTCCGGCTGGGCCCGCGCCCGGGGTCTCACCCTCAACACGGTCGTCCAGGGCTGCTGGGCGCTGCTCCTCGGCCGGCTCACCGGACGCCAGGACGTCGTCTTCGGCGCCGTCACCTCCGGCCGGCCCGCCGAGGTCCCCGACGTCGAGTCGATGATCGGCATGTTCCTCACCACGGTCCCGGTCCGGGTCCGGCTCAGCCCCGGCACCACCCTCGCCGAGCTGCTGTCCACGCTCCAGGACCAGCAGACCGCTCTGCTGCCGCACGAGCACCTGGGCCTCGCCGACATCCACAAGGCCGCCGGGCTGACCGGCGAGGTCTTCGACACCGTCGTCCTGTTCGAGAACTTCCCGCTCGACGCGGCCGGCACCGAATCCGGGACCGACGGCACCCGGGTGCTGCGCACCGAGGCCAGGGACGCCCGCCACCACCCGCTGAGCATGGCCGTGTTCCCCGGCGAGGCCCTGCACCTGCGGTTCGACTACGCGCCCGGCCTGTTCACCCGCGCCGACGTCGAACGCGTCGCCGTGATGTTCCGGCACCTCCTGCGCACCGTCGCCGACGACCCCGCGCTGCCGCTCGCCCGGGTCGACGTCACCGCGCCGGCCGGCCTCGCCGGACCGGGGACGCCCGGCGAGCTCGGCGGTCTGCTCGGCACCTGGGACCCCTCGATCCCCGAGGAGAGCCTCGGCGTCGTGGAGCGGGTGCGCGCGGTCGCCGACCGCATCCCGGACGAGCCCGCCCTGACCGACGGCACGGGCACCCTCAGCTACCGGGAGCTGGTCGAGACGTCCGGCGGGCTGTCCGCCCGGCTCACCCGGGACGGCGTGCGGACCGGCTCCCTGATCGCGATGCTCGCGGACCCCGGCGTGCCGTTCGTGACGGGTGTGCTGGGTGTGCTGGGCGCGGGCGGTGCCTATCTGCCGCTGGACCCGGCGGCCCCGGCCGCCCGCAACGCGGCACTCCTGCGGGACAGCGGCGCGACCCACCTGCTGGTGGGCCGGGCGTACACGGCACAGGCCCGCGAGACCGCCGGCGACACCACCGTCCTCGTCCTGGAGGACACGCTGACCGAGCGCGCCCTGCCGCCCACCGCCGGCGGTGGTCTGGATCTGGCGTATGTGATGTTCACGTCGGGGTCGACGGGGCGTCCGAAGGGGGCGATGGTCCAGCGGTCGGGGATGGTGAACCACCTGTGGGCGAAGGTCGCGGATCTGGAGCTGGTCGCGGGTGAGGTGGTGGTGCAGAACGCTCCGCTGACGTTCGACGTGTCGGTGTGGCAGATGCTGGCGCCTTTGCTGGTGGGGGGCCGGGTGCGGGTGTCGGGCACGGAGTTGGCGGCGGATCCGGTGGGTCTGTTCGCGGTGGTGCGTGATGAGCGGGTGGCGGTGCTGGAGGTGGTGCCGTCGTTGTTGCGGGCGGCGCTGGACGCGTTCGACGTGGAGGGCTGTGCGCCTGAGTTGCCGGATCTGCGGTGGCTGATGGTGACGGGTGAGGCGTTGCCCGCTGATCTGTGTGAGCGCTGGCATGGGCGTTATCCGCTGGTGCCGTTGATGAACGCGTACGGTCCGACGGAGTGTTCGGACGATGTGACGCACGGGGTGATCCGGTCCGGTGACGTGCTGGGTGGCCGGGTGCCGATCGGTGGTGCGGTCCGTCATACGCGGCTGTATGTGCTGAGTGACGAGTTGCAGCCGGTGCCGGCCGGGGTGCCGGGGGAGTTGTATGTCGGTGGTGCGGGTGTGGGCCGGGGTTATCTGGATGATCCGGGGCGTACCGCGGGGACGTTCGTGGCCGACCCGTTCGCGGGTCCGGGGGCGCGGATGTACCGGACGGGTGACCGGGTGGTGCAGCGTGTGGACGGGCAGCTGGAGTTCATCGAGCGCCGTGACCACCAGGTCAAGATCCGCGGACGACGCGTCGAACTGGGCGAGATCGAAGCCACCGTCCGAGGGCTCGACCAGGTCACCGACGCGGCCGTGGCCGTCGTCCCCGACGCCTCCGGCAACCCGCGCCTGGTCGGCTACCTGACCGGGCCGGCCGCGACCCCCGACGCCGTACGGGAGGACCTGGCGCGGCTGCTGCCCGCATACATGATCCCGTCCACCTGGCTCGTCCTGGACGCCATGCCGCTCACCCCGAACGGCAAGCTCGACCGCAAGGCCCTGCCCCGGCCGGACCACACGGACGCCACGCGGCCCGCACGGGGCCCGCGCGACGAGCGCGAGGAGATCCTCTGCGGCATCCTCGCCGAGGTGCTCGGCATGCCTGCCGTCGGCGTCGACGAGGACTTCTTCGCGCTCGGCGGCGACAGCATCCGCTCCATCCAGGTCGTCGGCCGCGCCCGCACCGCCGGGCTCGCCCTCACCACCCGGGACGTCTTCACGCACCGCACGGCCGCCGCGCTCGCCCGCGCCGCGGCCGGCGCCGAGGCCGCACCGCCGGCGCCCGAGCCCGACGGCGACCTGATCTCCCTGACCGACGACGAACTGGCCGACCTCGAATTCGAGCTGAGTGAGGATCTGTCGTGACCGAGCCGAGAACCAGGACCAGGATCAGCGAGGTCCTCCCGCTCTCCCCGCTCCAGCAGGGCCTGCTCTTCCTGTCCTCCTACGACCGCACCGGCCCGGACCTCTACACGCTCCAGTTCGTCGCGGACATCGACGGCGACCCGGTGGACGTGGAGCGCCGGCTGCGCGCCGCGTCCGCCGCCCTGCTGCGCCGCCACCCCAATCTGCGGGCCTGCTTCCGCAGCCGCCGCAACGGTGAGCCGGTGCAGGTCGTCCCGCACGAGGACGAGGTACGCCCGCCGTGGTCCGTGCACGACCTCGCGGACCTGCCCGAGGAGGAGCGGGAGGCGGAGGCCGCGCGGATCGCGCGCGAGGACCGGCTGCGGCGCATCGACCCGGCCCGCCCGCCCCTCATGCGGTTCGCCCTGCTGCGGCTCGGCGCGCACCGCTGCCGGCTGGTGTGGTCCGTGCACCACATCCTCGTCGACGGCTGGTCCCTGCCGCTCGCGGTGCGCGAGCTGACCCTCCTCGCCGACGAGCGGGGCGCCGCCTCCCTGCCCGAGCCCGCGGCCTACCGGTCCTTCCTCGGCTGGCTCGGCACCCGCGACCGTGCCGCGGCCCGCACGGCCTGGGCGGGCCTGCTGGAAGGGCTCGACGGGCCCGTACGGGTCGCCCCGGAGACGGCCGGAGCGGACACCGGGCTCCCCGAGACGGACCACGCCCTGCTGTCCGAGGAGCACACCGCCGCGCTCACGGCCTGGGCGCGCGGACGCGGGCTGACCCTCAACTCCGTGGTGCAGGGCTGCTGGGCGGTGCTGCTGGGCCGGCTCACCGGACGCGACGACGTGGTCCTGGGGGCCGTCACCTCCGGCCGGCCCGCCGAGGTGCCCGGCGTCGAGTCGATGATCGGGCTGTTCGCCAACACCCTGCCGGTGCGGGCCGACGTACGACCGCTGCGGCGGGCGAGCGAGCTGTTCGGGGAACTGGCCCGGCAGCAGCTGGAGATGATGCCGCACGAGCATCTGCCGCTCGCCGAGGTGCAGTCCGCGAGCGCAGTCCAGGGCGACCTCTTCGACACCGTGCTCGCCTTTCAGAGCTACCCGCTGGACGAGGAGGGCCTGCGCCGGGAGACCGGCGGCACGGTGAGCGCGGCCCGGGTGCACGCGGCCACCCACTACCCCCTCCACCTCACCGTCGTACCGGGCGACCGGCTGGAGCTCCAGCTGGCGTACCGGCCGTCCGTGCCGGACGGCGGGAAGGTGCTCGGCCGGCTCGTGCGCGTCCTGCGCCAGGTCGCCGAGAACCCGGACGTCCTCCTCGCCGACCTCGGCGGGCTCGCCCCCGAGGACGAGCGGCGCATCCTCACCGAGTGGAGCGGCACCCCCGCGTCCGGCCCGGACACCGCCCGCCGGGCGACCGTCCCGGACCTGTTCGCCGCGCAGGCCGCCCGCACCCCCGGCGCGGTGGCGGTGACCGCCGGCGCCGAGAGCCTCACCTACCGGGAACTGGACCGGCGGGCCAACCGGCTCGCGCACCTCCTCGCCGCCCGGGGTGCCCGACCGGAGACCTTCGTGGCGGTGTCGCTGCCGCGCGGCGCCGATCTGGTCGTCGCCGTCCTCGCCGTGCTGAAGGCGGGCGCCGCGTACCTTCCGCTGGAGCCCGCCCACCCGGCCGAGCGCGTCGCCCACACCCTGCGCGACGCCCGCCCCGTCCTCCTGCTGACCCGTACCGGCACCGACCTGCCCGCCCACCCCGGCACCGCCCGCGTCGACCTCGACACGGCCGGGACCGCCGCCGAGCTCGCCACCCACCCGGACACCGCGCCCCGGCCCGCCGTCACCCCCGGCCACGCGGCCTACGTCATCTACACCTCCGGCTCCACCGGCCGCCCCAAGGGCGTGGTGGTGCCGCACCGGAACGTCGTCCGGCTGCTCGACTCCACCGACGCCTGGTTCGGCTTCGGACCCGACGACGTGTGGACGCTGTTCCACTCCATCGCCTTCGACTTCACCGTGTGGGAGCTGTGGGGCGCCCTGCTGTACGGCGGACGCCTGGTCGTGGTCCCGCACGACGTCTCCCGCTCGCCCGACGCCTTCCGGGACCTGCTCGCCCGCGAACGGGTCACCGTCCTCAACCAGACCCCGTCGGCCTTCTACCAGCTGATGCGCGCGGACGCCGAGGCGTGGAGCGAACTGTCCCTGCGGCACGTCGTGTTCGGCGGCGAGGCCCTCGACCTCGGCCGGCTCGCCGACTGGTACGCACGGCACGCCGACGACGCCCCGCGCCTGGTCAACATGTACGGCATCACCGAGACCACGGTCCATGTCTCCTACCAGGAGCTGGACGCCGCGACGGCCGCCGCCGGCGGGGGCAGCGTGATCGGGCGCGCCATCCCCGACCTGCGGGTGTACGTCCTGGACGGCGCGCTGCGCCCCGTGCCCGCCGGAGTGCCCGGCGAGCTGTACGTGGCCGGTCCGGGTCTCGCGCGCGGCTACCTGGGACGCCCGGGGCTGACCGCCGACCGGTTCGTGGCCTGCCCGTTCGGACCGCCGGGCGCGCGCATGTACCGCACCGGCGACCTGGCCCGGTGGCGGGACGACGGCACCCTCGTCTACCTGGGCCGCGCCGACCAGCAGGTGCAGCTGCGCGGCTTCCGCGTCGAGCCCGGCGAGATCGCGACCGTCCTCGGCCGGCACCCGCGCGTCGCCGAGGCGGCCGTCGTCGCCCGCGAGGACCGCCCCGGGGACCAGCGGCTGGTCGCGTACGTCGTGACGGACGACGACTTCTCCGGCCGCGAACTGACGGCCTCCCTGCGGGACTTCGCGGCCTCCCGGCTGCCCGAGCACATGGTCCCCGCCGCCGTCGTCCGGGTCCCCGCGCTGCCCCTGACCGCCAACGGCAAACTCGACCGCCGCGCCCTGCCCGCCCCGACCTACGCCACCTCCGACCGCGCCCCGCGCACCCCCGCCGAGGAGACGCTGTGCGCGGTCCTCGCCGACGTGCTCGGCCTCGAACGCGTCGGCGTGGACGACGACTTCTTCGCGCTCGGCGGGCACTCGCTGCTCGCGACCCGCGTCGTCAACCGGATCCGCGCCCAACTCGGCGCCGAACTGGGCCTGCGGGACCTGTTCGAGGCCCCGACGGCCGCCGCGCTCGCCGCCCGCCTGCCCGCCGCCGGACCCGGCAGGCCCCCGCTCACCGCACGCCCCCGCCCGGCCACGCTGCCCCTGTCGTACGCCCAGCAGAGGCTGTGGTTCATCGAACGGCTCGGCGCCCCCGGCGGCCTCTACAACATCCCGCTGGCCGTCCGGCTCACCGGACCCCTGGACACAGCCGCGCTGGAGACGGCGCTCGGTGACGTCGTCGCCCGGCACGAGGCGCTGCGGACGGTGTTCCCGGCCCGCGCCCTGCCCGCCTCCGCCGAGCCGGCGGGCACCGGGGCCTCCCCCGTACCCGGTGCCCGCCCCACCGGGGGCGTCGGCCCGGCCGAGCAGCGGGTGCTCGCCCCGGCCGACGCCCCCGTCCCGCTGCCGGTGACCGCCGTCGACGAGGCGGGCCTGGACGCCGCCCTGGCCGCCGAGGCCGGCCGCGGCTTCGACCTGCAGCGGGAGATCCCGCTGCGGGCCCGGCTGTTCGCGGTCGGGCCCGGCGAGCACGTCCTGCTGCTCGTCCTGCACCACATCGCGGGCGACCGCTGGTCCCTGGCGCCCCTCACCCGCGACCTCACCACCGCCTACGAGGCGCGCCGCGTCGGCCGCGCCCCCGCCCCGCGCCCGCTGCCCGTGCAGTACGCCGACTACACGCTGTGGCAGCGCGAGCTCCTCGGCGACGAACACGACCCCGGCAGCGAGCTCGGCCGCCAGCTCGCGCACTGGACGCGGGCCCTCGACGGGCTGCCCGAAGAACTCCGGCTGCCCTACGACTTCCCGCGCGGCACCCGCGCCGGGCACCACGGTGGTCTCGTCCGCGCCGACGCCCCGCCGGAACTGGTCCGCGCACTGCGCGCGTTCGCCGCGCGATCCGGCGCCAGCGTCTTCATGGTCCTGCAGGCCGCGCTCGCCGCCCTGCTCACCCGGCTCGGCGCGGGCACCGATATCCCGCTCGGCACCCCGGTGGCGGGACGCTCCGACGAACGCCTCGACGACGTCGTCGGCATGTTCGTCAACACCCTCGTGCTGCGCACCGACACCGGCGGCGACCCGGACTTCCGCCGACTGCTCGAGAGGGTGCGGGAGTTCACCCTGTCCGCGTACCGCAACCAGGACGTGCCCTTCGAGAAGCTCGTCGAGGCGCTCAACCCGGAGCGGTCGATGTCCCGGCACCCCCTGTTCCAGGTCATGCTGAGCCTGCAGCAGGAGGCGGAGCCGCCCCGCGGCGGCACCGGCGGCCTGACCGTACGGCCCCGGGAGGTGCCCGGGTCCACGGCGAAGTGGGATCTGTTCCTCCAGCTCACCGAGGAGGGCGCCGACGGTCTGTCCGTCGCGCTGGAGTACCGCACCGACCTCTTCGAACCGGCCACCGCCCGCCGGATCGCCGACGCCTATCTGCGGCTGCTCGGCGCCGCGCTGGCCGACCCCGGCGCACCGCTGTCCCGCCTCGACGTCCTCGACCCGGCCGAGGGCGCGTACCTGCTGGAGCGGGGCACCCGCCACACCGGCACCGACCGGACCACCGTCACGGAACTCGTGGCCCGGCGCGCCGCCGCCGCACCGGACGCCGTCGCCCTGGTCCACATCGGCGGCGACGGCCGCACGGCCGAGACCACGTACGGGGACCTGGACGCCGCCGCGAACCGCCTCGCCCACCTGCTCACCGGACGCGGCGTCGGGCGCGGCGACCTGGTGGCGCTGCGGCTGGAGCGGGGCCCGGCCACCGTCACCGCCCTGCTGGCCATCGCCAGGACCGGGGCGGCGTACCTGCCGCTCGACCCCGCCCATCCGGTGGAGCGGACGCACGGCATGCTGGCCGACAGCGGGGCCCGGCTGCTGCTCACCGAGGAGGCGCTGGCGGACACCGCGACCGGAGCCCCGGCCGACGTCGTCGTCCTGGACGCGCCCGACGTGCGGGGCACCCTCGCCCATCTCCCGGTCACCCCGCCGGACGTCGCCCCGCCCCGCCCGGACGACCTCCTCTACGTCATCTACACCTCCGGCTCCACCGGCCGCCCGAAGGGCGTCGCCGTCACCCACCGCGCCGCCGTACGGCTCGTCCAGGGCCTGCCCGAACTGGCCCTCACCGCCGGCGACACCTTCCTGTACTTCGCGCCCGTCGCCTTCGACGCGTCCACCTTCGAGATCTGGACGCCGCTCACCCACGGCGCCCGGCTCGCGATCTGCCCGCCGGGACCCGCCGACCCGCGGGCGCTGGGCGACTTCTGCCGGTCGGCCGGGGTGAGCGTGGCCTTCCTGACCACCCAGTTCGTCAACGCCGTCGCCGACACCGGGCCCGACGCGCTCACCCCGCTGCGGGTGCTGCTGACCGGCGGCGAGACACACTCCCGCGACCACCTCGACCGGCTGCGCGCCGCCCTGCCCGGCACCCGCGTGTACAACGTGTACGGCCCCACGGAGGCCACCACCTTCGCCACCCTCCAGGACTGCGCCGAGGCGGTGGACGCCCCGGCCGGCGTGCCCATCGGACTGCCCATCGGCGACACCCACGCCTATGTGCTGGACGAGGCGCTGCGGCCGGTGCCGCGCGGCGTGGTCGGCGAGCTGTACCTGGCGGGACCGGGCCTGGCGCTCGGCTACCTGGGAAGGCCCGGCGCGAGCGCGGAGCGGTTCGTCGCCTGCCCGTTCGGCGCGCCGGGGCAGCGGATGTACCGCACCGGGGACCTGGTGCGCTGGGACGCGCGCGGCCGTATCGACTACGTGGGGCGCGCCGACCAGCAGGTGAAGATCCGCGGCTTCCGTATCGAACCCGGCGAGATCGAACGCCGGCTGACCGGCCACCCGGCCGTCGCCCGGGCCGCCGTCCTCGCCCCCGCCGGACCCGGCGGACAGCGCCGGCTCGTCGCCTACGTCGTCCCCGCCCCCGGCCGGCCCGCGCCGGACGCCACCGAGCTGCGCGCCCACCTGGCCCGCTCCCTGCCCGGCTACATGGTGCCCGCGGCCTACGTCGCACTGCCGGACCTGCCGCTCACCCCGAACGGCAAGCTCGACGTCCGCGCCCTGCCCGCCGCCGACACCGCCCCCGCCGACCGGACCGTACGGCCGCCGCGCACCGACGCGGAACGAGTCCTCTGCGCGGCCGTCGCCGAGGTGCTCGGCACCGGACCGGTCGGTCCCGACGACGGGTTCTTCGCCCTCGGCGGCGACAGCCTCAAGGCGATCCTGGTGGTCAACGCCGCCGCCTGGGCCGGACTGCGGATCAGCCTCGCCGCCGTCTTCGAGCACCGGACCCTGGAGTCGCTCGCGGCCGCCTCCGCGACCCTCGGCGAAGGCGTCGACCCGCTCGGCCCGATGCTGCCCATCCGGTCCACCGGCACCCGGCCCCCGCTGTTCTGCGTCCACGGCGGCCTCGGCTTCGGCATCCCGTTCGCCACGCTCGCCGAACATCTCGACCCCGGCCGGCCGGTGTACGCCCTCCAGGCCCGCGGCCTCGCCGCCGGCGAACCCCTGCCCCGGGACCTCAGCGAGGTCGCCGACGACTACGTCCGGCGCGTCCGCGCCGTCCAGCCCGAGGGGCCGTACCACCTGCTCGGCTGGTCCTTCGGCGGAGTCGTCGCCCACGAGATGGCGATCCGGCTGCGCGCCGCCGGCCAGGAGGTGGCCTACCTGGCCAACCTGGACGCCTTCCCGGGCGACGCGGACGGCGCCGCGCCCACCGACGAGGAGTTCCTCGCCGACTTCCTCACCGAGGCGGGCGTCGGCACCACCGGGCTCGGCACACTCACCCCGGCCGCCGTCGCCGCCCACCTCGACCGGCTCGGCGGCCCGCTCGCCGGTCTGGGCGCGGCCACCCTGGAGCGGTTGCTCGGCGTCATGCGCAACCACCTCGACCTGTTCCGGCGCTTCACACCCGGCCGTCTCGACGGCTGCCCGATGACGCTCTTCCTGGCCGCCGAAGGCGTCACCGGGGAGGAACGCGCCCTGCGGGCCAAACGCTGGGAGCCGCACCTCGCGGCCGCCCCGAAGACGTACGACGTCGACTGCGGCCACCAGCGGATGCTCGCCCCGGGCCCGGCGGCCGTCATCGGCCGCCGCGTCGAACACGATCTCGCCGCCCTGACGGCCGCCCGCTGACGCGGCACCCGAACGTCCGACCCTTCCGCACAGATCAGGAGAACCCCATGGCCAACCCCTTCGACAACGAAGACGGCACCTTCCTCGTCCTCGTCAACGACGAGGGGCAGCACTCCCTGTGGCCGTCCTTCGCGGCCGTGCCCGACGGCTGGCGGGTCGTGCTCGACGCGACCGACCGGGCCACCGCCGTCGCCCATGTGGAGAGCAACTGGACCGACATGCGTCCGCTCAGCCTCCAGCGGCAGGCGGGCTGAGCGTGTCCTCGTCCGACATCGCCGTCCTCGCCGAGGGCCTGGGCAAGACCTACCGCTCCCACACGGCGCTGCACGGCATCGACCTGTCGGTGCCGGCCGGCACCGTCCTCGGCGTGCTCGGGCCCAACGGCGCCGGCAAGACGACCACCGTGCGCATCCTCGCCACCCTCGTCCAGCCGTCCGCCGGCCGGGCCACGGTCGCCGGGCACGACGTCGTCCGGGACAGCCGCGAGGTGCGCCGGCGCATCGGCCTGGCCGGCCAGTACGCGGCCGTCGACGAACTGCTCACCGGACGCGAGAACATCGTGCTGCTCGCCCGGCTGCTGCGGTTCGGGCGGCGCGGCGCCGCCCGGCGCGCCACCGAACTGCTCGAACGCTTCGAGCTCACCGAGGCCGCCGACCGGCCCGTCGGCACCTACTCGGGCGGGATGCGCCGCCGCCTCGACCTGGCCACCTGCGTCATCGGCGAGCCCGAGGTGCTGTTCCTCGACGAACCCACCACCGGCCTCGACCCGACCAGCCGGGCCGTGCTGTGGGACATCGTGCGCGACCTCGTCGCCGGCGGGGTGACCATCCTGCTCACCACCCAGTACCTGGAGGAGGCCGACGAACTCACCGACCGGATCGCCGTGATCGACGCCGGCCGCGTCATCGCCGAGGGCACGCCGCAGTCCCTCAAACGGCAGGTCGGCAGCGAGTTCCTGGAGGTCACCGTGGCCCGCCCGGAGAACCTGGGCGACGCGGTGGCCGCCCTGTCCGGGCTCGGCGGCCGGGCCCCGGCCGTCGACGAGGGCGCCCGCCGGGTGTCGGTGCAGCTCGGTCCGGACGGCCTGGACGAGGTGGCCCGCGCCGCGCTCGCCCTGCGCGAGAAGGGCGTGCCCCTCGCCGACTTCGAACTGCGCAGGCCCACGCTCGACGACGTCTTCTTCGACCTCACGGGCACCGGCCGGAAAGAGGAGACCCAGTGACGGCCACGGCCACGACGACCCGCCCCGCGCACTCCGGCGGCGCCCTCGCCGGGCATCTGGCGGACACCCTGACGCTGGCGGGCCGGCACCTCACCCATCTGCGGCGCTCGCCCGGCCGGCTGATCCTCGTCACGATGAACCCGCTGGTCATGCTGATCGCCGTCGGCTACCTGTTCCGCAACTCCATGCAGGTCCCCGGGCACGTGGCCTACGAGGACTTCATCATGGCCGGCATCGCCATCCAGGTCGGTCTGACCAGCGTGGGCCCCACCGCCATCGGGGTCGCCCTCGACCTGCGGCACGGCCTCGTCGACCGGTTCCGCTCCCTGCCGATCTCCCCGGCGTCCGTGCTCGTCGGACGCACCCTGTCCGACCTGTTCGTCGGCGCGGTCAGCCTCACCGCGGTGTCCCTGGCCGGCCTCGCCGTCGGCTGGCGCCCGCACGAGGGCGCCCTGCGCACCGCCGCCGGATTCGCCGTCCTGCTCGCCTTCGTCTACGTGATGCTCTGGGTGGGAATTCTGCTCGGCACGACCCAGAAGAACGTCGAGGCCATCGACGGCACCGGCGCTCTCGTCCTCGTCGTGTTCAGTTTCCTGTCCAACGCCTACGTCTCCGTGAGCGGACTGCCCGGCTGGCTGCGCCCGGTCGCGGAATGGAATCCGGTGACGTCCGTCATCACCACCTGCCGGCGGCTGTGGGGCAACGATCCGGCGGGCGCCGCCGGGACCGGTTTCCCCGCCCAGCACCCCGGGGCCGTCACCGCCATCACGCTGACCGCGCTGCTGGTCGTGGCCGTGCTGGGCAGCGTACGCGGCTTCCGGCGGGCCGTCGGGCGCTGACCGGCGACGCCCGTCAGCGGTCCATCAGCTGGACGTCAGCGCGCAGTCACCGGCGCTCACTACGTTTTTCCGCGACAGCAGATCTCAACCGTCATAAACGGAGGAAACAGCAATGACGACGGTCGCTCCCGAACGCCTCAGCCGAATCCGGGAAATCATCGCCGAGAACATCGACGTCGACCTCGGCTCCCTTTCCGACACGGCCCTGTTCATCGACGAACTCGGCGCCGACTCGCTGAAGCTCATCGACGTCCTCAGCGCCCTGGAGATGGAGTACTCCATCGTCATCGACATGAACGAACTCCCCAGGATGGTCAACGTCGAGGCCACCTACCAGGTGACCGCGGCGGCCGCCGGCTGGTGACCGGCACCCCCCGTCCCGAGCGTCCGTCCCTCCGAAGGAGTCCCATGTCCACCGCACCAGCACGCCGCCGGGTCGTCCTCACCGGCTACGGGGTGATCTCCAGCATCGGCACGGGTGTCGAGGAGTACACGGCGGGGCTGCGGGCCGGCCGCTCCGGCGCACGGCCCATCACCCGGTTCAACACCGAGGGCTTCGGCCAGGACATCGCCTGCGAGGTCCCCGACTTCGAGCCCGGGCGGTGGATCCGCAACGTCCCCCTGGACGACATGGGCCGCGCCGGCCAGTACGCGGTCGCCGCCGCGCGGATGGCCGTCGAGGACGCCGGGCTCACCGAGGCCGACCTCGGCGAGCGGCCGGCCGTCGTCACCGTCGGCACCACCGACGGCGAATCCCACGACATCGCGCTGCTGCTGGAGCAGGAACTCGCCGCCGGCGACCCCGAGGCGATGGACCCGGTGCTGTCCCGCCGCATCAACGCGGGCCGGCTGTCCACCGTCATCGCCCGCGAACTGCGCATGCCGAACGTGGAGGCCACCACCGTCACCACCGCCTGCGCCGCCGGGAACTACTCCATCGGCTACGGCCTGGACGCGATCCGCTCCGGCGAGGTCGACCTCGCGCTGTGCGGCGGCGCCGACGCCGTGTGCCGCAAGGCGTTCGCCCTGTTCAAGCGGTTCGGCGCGCTCACCCCCGACGTGGTGCGGCCCTTCGACAAGGACCGTCAGGGCATCCTCACCGGCGAGGGCGCCGGCATCCTCGTCCTGGAGAGCCTGGAGTCCGCGCTCGCCCGCGGCGCCCGCATCCACGCCGAGGTCCTCGGCTACGGCCTCAGCTGCGACGCCGCCCACCCCACCGCGCCCAACCGCGACGGCATCGCGCGCGGCATCCGCCTCGCCCTCGGCGACGCCGGCGTCGAGCAAGGGGAGGTCGACTTCATCTCCGCGCACGGCACCGGCACCAAGGCCAACGACAAGACCGAGTCGGCCGCCATCGTCGACGTGTACGGCGACACCCCGCCGCGCACCGTCGCCGTGAAGTCGATGCTCGGCCACTCGATGGGCGCCGCCAGCGCGCTCGGCGCGATCGCCTGCGGCATCGCCATCGAGGAGGGCTTCATCCCGCCCACCATCAACCACCGCGAGACCGACCCGGACTGCCCGCTCGACGTCGTGCCCAACCGGGCCGTCGAGGCGGACGTACGGATCGTGCAGAACAACTCCAGCGCCTTCGCCGGCAACAACGCCGTCCTGATACTCGGCACGTACGGGGAGTGAGTGACGACCATGAGCACCGCAACCGCCAGTCCGGAGGCCACGTTGCCGCCCGGCACACCCGTCATCACCGGCTGGTCGGCCGTCTCGCCGTACGGCGTCGGCCGTGAACGCTTCGCCGCCGGGGTCCGCGCCGGCGCCAAGACGGCCGTGAAGGCGGACGCCGGGCTCGGCTCCCTGCCGTCCTCCGACGTCTGCGTGGTGCCCGGCTTCGACATCCAGGAGGTGCTCGGCAAACGCGGCACCGCCAAGATGGACCGGCTCACCGCGCTGGCCCTGGTCGCCTCGGACGGCCTCCTGCTGGACGGCGACGGCAACCGCGTCGTGGAGACCGACGACCTGACCGGCGTCGTCCTCGGCATCACCATGGGCAGCCTGGAGAACGTCACCGACTTCCTGCGCCAGTCCTACACCAACGAGCGCCCCTTCTACGTCGACGCGGGACGCATCCCGTTCGGCAGCCTCAACCACGCCGCCGGCGCCACCGCCATCCGGCACGGCCTGAAGGGCCCCAACACCACCGTCGCCGGCGGCCGGGTCAGCGGCCTGCTCGCCCTGAACTACGCGCGCCGCCTGATGCACCAGGGCCGGGCCACGAAGTACCTGGTGGGCTCCGCCGAGGAGTTCTCCGCCGCGCACGCCTGGTTCGAGCACACCGCCGCCGCCCCCGGCGACCCGGCGCCGCTGCTCGGCGAGGGCTGCGGCCTCTTCCTCCTCGAACCCGCGGACACCGCCGAACGCCCCGCGCTGGCCGCCGTGCTGAGCGTGGAGACCCGCGTCGACATCGACGACGACCCGCAGGCCGCCGTCACCGCGTGCGCCCGCCGCGCACTCGACCGGGCCGGCGTCGACGCCGCCGGCCTGTGGGCCGCCGTGCCGTGCGCCGCGCCGACCGCCGCCGGACGCGCCGAGCACGAGGCCCTCGCCGACCTCGTCCCCGCCGACGCGCTCTCCCGCGTGCCGTCCATGGAACTGCTCGGCGACACCAGCGCCGCCTCCGCCTCCTTCCAGATCGGGGCCGTCCTCGCGGTCGCCGAGGCCGACCCCGGCTCCCGGGGCCATGCCGCCCTGGTCACCGCCGTCGACCGCGACGGCGCGGTGGCCGCGGCCGTCCTGCGCCTGATGGGGGAGCAGCGGTGATCGCACTGGTCAGCGGCGGCTCCCGGGGAATCGGCAGGGCGATCGTGACGCGCCTGGCCCAGGACGGGTACGACGTCGCCTTCTGCTACCGCTCCGACGAGGACGCCGCCGAACGCCTCACCAAGGAGGCCGCCGAGCACGGCACCCGGGTCACCGCCACCCGCTGCGACGTCGCCGACGCCGACGGCGTACGCGACTGGTACGCCCGCACCGAGCGCGAGCTCGGCCCCGTCGACGCCGCCGTCACCTCCGCCGGCATCACCCGGGACCGGCCGCTGGTGCTGATGCCCGAGGAGGACTGGAACCAGGTGCTGCGCACCAACCTCGACGGCGTCTACCACGTGTGCCGGGCCGCCGCGTTCTCCATGAGCAAGCGCCGGACCGGCGCCATCGTCAACCTGTCGTCGGTCGCCGGCGTGTACGGCAACAGCGGGCAGGCCAACTACGCCGCCTCCAAGGCCGGGATCATCGGGTTCACCAAGTCCCTCGCCAAGGAGTGCGGGCCCCGCGGGGTCCGCGCCAACGTGGTCGCGCCCGGCCTCATCGAGACCGACATGGTCGGCGGCATGCCGGAGACCGTCCTGCAGCGACAGCTGAGGAACGTGGCGCTGGGCCGCCTCGGCCGCCCCGAGGAGGTCGCCGACCTGGTCTCCTTCCTGGTGTCCGAGCGGGCCGCGTACATCACCGGCTCGGTCCTCGAGATCCACGGCGGCGGCACCTTCTGATGAGCGGCGGAACCCGACCCCAGCAGCGCGGCGCCCGCGACCTCGACGGCCGGCACTACGACGCGATCGTCGTCGGCAGCGGCATCGGCGGCCTCGTCGGCGCCGGATACCTGGCCGCCGACGGCCGCCGGGTCCTCGTCCTGGAACAGCACGACGTGGCCGGCGGCAACGCGCACGTCTTCCGGCGCCGCCGCAAGTACGAGTTCGACGTCGGCACCCACTACCTCGGCGACTGCGGCGAGGGCGGACTGCTGCCCGCCGTGCTGTCCGGCCTGGGCGTGCGCGACCGCGTGCGGTTCCGGCCCATGGACAACGAGGGCGGCTTCGACCGGATCATGACGCCCACGGCCACCGTGGACGTGCCGGCCGGCTGGGAGCGGTACCGGGCCCGCCTCAAGCAGGCCCTGCCCGCCGAGGCCGACCGGGTCGACCGGTTCGTCGACCTCGCCGTCGCCGTGGCCGGCGCCAGCCGCGCCGGGCTGATGGGCGAGCCGATGGTCGAGCTGTTCCGCCGCTCCCCGCAGACGATGCGCTGGACCCGCCGCACCCTCGGCAGGGCGCTCGACCACTGCGGACTGTCCCCGAAGGGCCGCACCCTGCTCGCCGCGCAGGCCGGCAACTACGGCGCCATGCCCGACGGCATCGGCTTCGCCGAGCACGTCAACATCATGGACCACTACCTGCGCGGCGCGTACTACCCCGAGGGCGGTGGCCAGACCCTCGTCGCCGCCTTCGTGGAGGCCCTGGAGTCCTACGGCGGCGAGCTGCGCACCCGCACCGAGGTGCGCCGCGTCCTGATCGACGGCGGACGCGCCACCGGCGTGGAACTCGCCGACGGGCAGAGCGTGTTCGCGCCCCTGGTCGTCTCCAACGCCGACTACCGGCGCACCGTCCTCGACCTGTGCGGCGGCGAGGAGTCCTTCCCCGCCGACCTGGTCGCCCGCACCCGCGCGGCGACGATGCGCAGCGCGGTCGTCGCCGTGTACGTCGCCCTCGACACCGAGCTGGACGGACTGCCCAACGCCAACATCTGGTGGCACGACAGCGACGACATGGAGGCCGCCCACGCCGACGTGCTCGACCGCTACGAGCGTGACGGCGTCTTCGACCGGATCCCCCAACTCGCGTTCTCCTTCGCCTCCGTGAAGGACCGGGGATCGAAGGCGGTCTGCCCGCCCGGGCACAGCAACTTCCAGCTCATGACCGGCTGTCCGCCCGGCCACGCCTTCTGGGGGGTGCGCGGCGGCCCCGCGGACGGCGAACCGTACCGCCGCAACCCCGCCTACCTGGCCCGCAAACGCGAGGTGACCGAGCTGATCCTGGACGCTGCCGAACGCGTCCTCGGGCCCGTCCGGGACCGCATCACCCACGTGGAGACCGCGACCCCGCTCACCAACGAGCGCTACATCCGCGCCAGCGGCGGCACCCCGTACGGCATGGCCAGCTGGGGCTCCGACGGCCGCCGCCCGGACGTGCGCACGGACGTCGAAGGCCTCTACGTCGTCGGTCAGAACGTCCGCTACGGCAGCGGCGTCGGCGGCGTCGCCACCGGTGGCATGGCCGTGGCCTCCCAGATCCTCGGCCGCCCCCTGCTGGCCGAGGTGTACGGCGGCACGGTCCTCGGCGACCCCGCCCGGCTGCCCGACCGGCATCCGGACTGGGACCCGCTGCTGGTGTCCCGGGGCCGGGCCCGGCAGGACGCCAAGGGCCTCGCCCGGATCGGCTGACCCGGCCCCCGCCCCCGTACGACCCTTCCACCTCTCAGGAGCAGCATCCCCATGACTCAGGTCCCCCCCTTCGCCGTCGTCTCCGGCGCCCAGGTGCACCAGGCGCTCGACGGGCACGAGAACGAGGTGGTCGCGGCCGTCGAGGCCGCCTACCGGCTGCACGGCGAGGGACAGACGGTCAACCCGGACTCGTACTTCCTGCGGTTCCCGGACCGTCCGTCGTCCCGGATCATCGCGCTGCCCGCCTCCGTCAAGGGCGACGTCGGCGTGCACGGCATCAAGTGGATCTCCAGCTTCCCGGAGAACGTCGCCGCGGGCATCCCGCGTGCCTCGGCGGTGCTGATCCTCAACGACGCCGAGACCGGCTACCCGTTCGCCTGCCTGGAGAGCTCCATCATCAGCGCCGCCCGCACCGCCGCCTCGGCGGCGCTGGCCGCCGACCGGCTCGGCACGGCCCGCGGCACCCGGCCCACCCGGGTCGGCTTCGTCGGCGTCGGCCTGATCGCCCGCTACCTGCACACCTACCTCGCCGCGAGCGGCTTCGACTTCGAGGCGATCGGCGTGCACGACCTGTCCGCCGAGCACGCCGAGGGCTTCCGGGGCTATCTGCGGCGCGCCGAGGGCGACGGAGTGGAGATCACCGTCCACGACAAGGCCGAGGACCTGATCCGCTCCAGCGACCTCGTCGTCTTCGCCACCGTCGCCGGGGAACCCCACGTCACGGACCCGCAGTGGTTCACCCACCATCCGCTGGTGCTGCACGTCTCCCTGCGCGACCTGTCGCCCGAGATCGTCCTCGACTCCTGGAACGCCGTCGACGACGTCGAGCACTGCCTGAAGGCCGGCACCTCCCCGCACCTGGCCGAACAGCGCCTGGGCAACCGGGACTTCGTGGCCGGGGCCCTGTACGACGTGCTCACCGGGGAGCTCACCCCGCCCTCCGACCGCACGGTGATCTTCTCCCCGTTCGGCCTCGGCGTCCTGGACCTGGCCGTCGCCAAGCACGTCTACGACCGGGTCGCAGCCGCCGGGGAGCTGCACACCGTGCCCGGGTTCTTCCACGAGCTCAAGCGGTACGGCTGAGCCACCGCTGACGAACGACTGACGGCGCGCTGACGGCCGGGGCTTCCTGGCCGGGGCGCGCCTTGTCCCTGTCCCGAACGGCCCAACAGAATCGATGTCATGAGATCTTTCGCCAGTCTGGCCGACTTTGCCGCCGCCACCGGCGAACACCTGGGGTACAGCGAGTGGCAGCGGGTCACCCAGGACCGGGTCGACCGGTTCGCCGAGGCCACCGGCGACCTCCAGTGGATCCACGTGGACCCCGCACGGGCGGCGCGCAGCCCCTTCGGCGGGACCATCCTGCACGGCTATATGACCCTGGCCCTGCTGCCCGAGATGATGCGCGCCATCTTCGACATCGAGAAGATCGAGATGGGCGTCAACTTCGGCCTGGACAAGGTGCGTTTCCCCCGGCCCGTACCGGTGGGCTCCCGCGTCCGCGGCGGCGCCCGGCTGACCGGCGTGCGCGAGACCCCCGCCGGCCACCTCGCGGCCGTCCGGATGACGGTCGAGGTGGAGGACGAGGGACGCCCGCGATCGGCCTGCGTCGCGGACACCCTGTCGCTCTTCATCGGCCCCTGATCGGCCCGGCGGGTGGAGACAACACCCCTTTCCAGCCGCCGAAGAGGGGAGTTTTCCCCACCGCGCCGTCACCCCGGCCGTGGCCAGAATGATGAGGACACGGGCGCTTCGGCCCACGTACCGCACAGGCAGCAGAGAGGAGCGAGCCGTATGGACCGCACGATGCAGCTCGGGGTGAACCGCGCGCCCGACGAGATCAGGGGATTCTCGGTCGCGGCCGGACTGGTCGGGCTGCGCAGGGTGATGACCCTGTGCTGGATGGCGTCGGCGGCCTTCGGCCGGTCCCTGGCGGTGTCCGGGGCGATCTGGCTGGTGGGGCCCGGCCTCGGCGTGGTGCCGCGCGCCATGGAGGGCGTGCGCAACCTCGCCGCCCGCCAGCGCGAGCTGGCCCTGCGCTGGTCCGGGGTCGAGATCCCCGGCCCGCCCGGCCCGCTGCCCCCCGCACCCGAGGGAGCCTCCGGGGCCGCCGCCCGCTACCGGTGGATCATGAGCGATCCGCAGACCCGCCGGGAGTGGGTCTGGGTGCTCGTCGACCCGCTGGCCGGCGCGTTCTTCGCGTTCTTCCCGCTCGCCCTGATCCTCAGCGGCGTCTGGGGCGTCTTCCTCGCCTTCTTCGGGGTCCCGCTGTCCGTCGAATGGGACGGCCTGTGGTACCAGTTCATCCCGATCGAGGGCCAGGCCACCGCCGTCCTCGCCGGTGTCCTCGGCGTCCTCCAACTGCCGCTCGCCCTGTGGGTCGCACCGCGCGCCGTCCGCCGGCACGCCCTGTACACCCGCTCCATGCTCGCCCCCAGCGAGAGCGAGCTGATGGCCAGCCGCATCCAGCACCTGTCCACCACGCGCTCCGACGCCGTCGACACGCAGATGGCCGAGATCCGCCGTATCGAACGCGACCTGCACGACGGCGCCCAGGCCCGCCTGGTCGCGATGGGCATGACCCTGGACGCCGCCGAACACCTCCTGGAGACCAACCCGGAGGCCGTGCGCGCCCTGCTCATCGAGGCCCGTGAGTCCTCCTCCAAGGCGCTGGAGGAGCTGCGCGACCTCGTGCGCGGCATCCACCCTCCGGTCCTCGCCGACCGTGGACTCGCGGACGCCGTAAGGGCGTTGGCGATGGTCTGCCCGGTCCGCACCGAGGTCCACGTCGACCTGCCGGGCCGCCCCGAGATGCCCGTCGAGTCCGCGGCCTATTTCGCGATCTCCGAGATCCTGACCAACGTCGCCAAGCACTCCGGCGCCGACCGGGCCTGGATCGACATCCGTTACGATCGCGGGATGCTGCGCATCACCGTCACGGACGACGGCCAGGGCGGTGCGGACGTCTCGCGCGGAACCGGTCTGCGGGGCATCGAGCGCCGGCTCGCCACCTTCGACGGCGTCCTCGCCGTCAACAGCCCCGTGAACGGCCCGACCATGGTGACGATGGAGCTTCCGTGCGTATTGCCCTCGCCGAAGACCACTTCCTCCTGAGGGACGGGCTGATCCGTCTCCTCGGCGCCCACGGCCACGAGGTCGTCGCCGCCGTGGACAACGGGACGGAACTGCTGGACGCGCTCATCGAGCGGCAGCCGGACGTCGCGGTCGTCGACGTCCGGCTGCCGCCGACGTTCACGGACGAGGGCCTGCGCGCGGTGCTGGCCGCCCGCGAACGCATCCCGGACCTGCCGGTCCTGCTCCTCTCCCAGTACGTCGAGCCGCTGTACGCGCGCGAGTTGCTGGCCGGCGGCGGCCGGGGCGTCGGCTACATGCTGAAGGACCGCGTCACCAACGGCGGGCACTTCCTCGACTCCATCCGCCGGGTGGCGGAGGGCGGCACCGCGATGGACCCCGAGGTGATCTCCAAGCTCCTGGTCCGCAAGGAGCGCGACGAGGCCGTGGGCAGCCTCTCCGAGCGTGAGCGCGAGGTCCTGGAATGGGTGGCCCAGGGCCGCTCGAACGCGGGGATCGCCCAGGGCCTGTTCATCTCCGAGAAGGCCGTCGCCAAGCACATCGGCAACATCTTCACCAAGCTCGGTCTCCTGCCGACGGACGGGGACAACCGCAGGGTGCTGGCCGTGCTGGCGTATCTGGACCAGTAGCGGGCGGGCGGTGTGAAACATGACGATCATCGGCGAGTCGTACTGACATGTCCAATTTCTTCACATTAGCTTCGTCACTGTACGCAGTCGATCTTTCGTGGATCGCACCTCCTCACCTCTCTGGAGATGACATGCACAAGCTTCGCAAGGCTGCCGTCCTGGTCGTCGCCCTCGGCAGCGCCGGAATCCTCGCCAGCGGCACGGCCACCGCCCAGGGTCTCGACGGGCACGGCGGCAAGAAGGGCGGGGACAAGGTCAGCGTCCTGCAGAGCTCCAACTGCCGGTCGCACGACCTGAACGTCGACGTCCTCGGTGAGGTCGGCATCCTGAACGGCGCCCTGGGCAGCGCGCTCAACGGCGAGGGCGACCCGGGCGCGCAGGCGACCCACCTCGGCTCGTCCATGGGCTGCGACAACAGCGCGTTCTGAGGTCCGCCCGCAGGAGCGGCGTTCCGCGCCATGCCTCAGGTCGCTCGGCGCCCACCCGGACGGGACACCCGTCGACAGGGAGGCGTCCCGGCGCCCCGGGGTGAGACCGGCCGGTGGAGCGCGGCCGTGAGGAACATCCGGCCCAGCGCCGGTTCAGCCGAGAGGGCGTGACAGCGCCCGCGGCCGACCAGCTCCACGACCACCCCCGAAGAACCGACCAGGGGCCCGACCCGCGCGAGCGGACCGGGCCCCTGGTCGGTTCTTCGGGGGCCGGCGGTCTTGCGGAGCCTGTCGGCGGTGCGGGGTCTCGCCCCTTGCGCGCGCTATGCCGCCCGTCATAAGTTACTAAGCGGTCGCTCACGTGTCGTCGTTCCTTTCTCACCCCGCCCGCTCGCCTCGAAGGAGAGCCGCCATGCCGTCGCTCGACCGCCAGGAAAACGTCTTCGTCCTCGACCTCGGGGACGGCGAGAACCGCTTCCACCCCGAATGGATCGCCGCCGTGGGCACCGCCCTCGACGAGGTGGAGAAGGCGGACGGACCGCGCGCCCTGGTCACCGCCGCCACGGGCAAGTTCTGGTCCAACGGGCTCGACCTGGAGTGGCTCACCGCGCACCCCGACGAGCACCAGGACTACGTCGCCTCCGTGCACCAGCTGTTCGCGCGCGTGCTGTCCCTGCCCCTGGTGACCGTGGCCGCCCTCCAGGGCCACACCTTCGCCGCCGGCGCGATGCTCTCCCTCGCACACGACTTCCGGGTGATGCGCTCCGACCGCGGCTTCTGGTGCCTGCCCGAGGCGGACATCAACATCCCCTTCACGCCCGGCATGTCCGCCCTCATCCAGTCCCGGCTCACGCCCCGGACGGCACACGAGGCGATGATCACCGCCCGCCGCTACGGAGGCGCCGACGCGACGGCGGCCGGCATCGTCGACCATGCGGTCGCCGAGGACGCCGTACGCTCCACGGCCATCGAACTCGCCCAGGCCCAGGTGAACAAGGCGGGCGACACCGTCGGCACCATCAAGGCCCGTATGTACGGCCCGGTCCTGTCCACCCTGCGCGCCACGACGAACCCGCTGGGCTGACCGCCCCTTTTCCGGGCGTCAGGCCTCGGAGCCGCCGGACTCCTCCTCGGCGGCGCGCCGGTACTCGGCGTTGATGCGCTGCGCCTCCTCGAGCTGGTCCTCGAGGATGATGATGCGGCACGCGGCCTCGATCGGCGTCCCCTGGTCGACGAGTTCACGGGCGCGGGCCGCGATCCGCAACTGGTAGCGCGAGTACCGGCGGTGCCCGCCCTCCGAGCGCAGCGGAGTGATCAGCCGCGCCTCGCCGAGCGCGCGCAGGAAACCCGGTGTGGTGCCGAGCATCTCGGCGGCCCGGCCCATGGTGTACGCGGGGTAGTCGTCGTCGTCCAGCCGGTCGCTGAGCGGGATATCTGCCATGTCACCTCGATGTGCAACGCGTCGCGGGGCCCGGCGCCGACCGGCACCAGGGCCCCGCACACATGTAACACCATGGGCCCGCCCCGGTGCTCCGCCACCCTTCCGCGGGGCGGTGCCGGGACGTGACGGTGAGGGCCTGCCGACGCGCGTCGGCAGGCCCTCACCGGGTCCGGGGTGGTGATCTCCGCGTACGGGTCGTACGGGTCAGGGCGCGAGGACGCCGAGGTCCCGACGACTCCGTCCGTACGCGGCGACCGGCGTGTCCAGGACGTCCCGCAGCCGGACCTGGTCCGTGTAGGCGGGGCTGCGCCGCAGGACGGCGAGCCGGGCCAGGGTGACGAGGCCCGTGCTCTGGTCGTCCGCGTCGCACAGGACGAGGTGGTCGACGCGGGCGCCGGCCAAGAGGGACAGCGCGACCTCGACCGTCATGTCGTCACGGACCCGGGGGCCGGCGGTGTCCCGCCGGTCGGCCCCGGTCACGGGGGAGCGGTGCGCTGTCCGGTACTGCTGCTGGGCCGTCGTCATTGCTGCTCCTGCGGGTGAGGGGGGCGGGCGGACGGTCACGGCGCCGGGCGCTGAGGCGGTGCTGGCCGGGCAGGGCTGGGTGATGCCCCGCCGGGCCCTTTCCCGCGACTGAACCTAGGCCGCCCGGCGCACGGCCTCGCCCCGCACCGGCCCGCCCCGACCGGTACGGCCCCGTCGGCCGCGGGACGAGGGGGACGCACCGCGCGGGCGCGACGCTTCGGGCGCGGCGATGACGACGGGGACACCCGAAGGCGCCTGCGCCCCGGTGATCCGGCTCAGCTCCGCCTCGCCCGAGCGCACCTGCGCGATCCGGGGGCTGATGCCCGCCGCGTCCATCAGCCGGCTCATGCTCCGGCGCTGGCCGGGCGTCACCAGGGTGACGACGCTGCCGGACTCGCCGGCACGGGCCGTACGTCCGCCGCGGTGCAGATAGTCCTTGTGGTCGCTGGGCGGATCGACGTTGACGACCAGGTCGAGGTTGTCCACGTGGATGCCGCGCGCCGCGACGTTGGTCGCGACCAGCACGGTCACCTGCCCGTTCTTGAACTGGGCCAGGGTCCGGGTGCGCTGCGGCTGGGACTTGCCGCCGTGCAGCGCCGCGGCACGCACACCGCTGCTCAGCAGGTGCCGTGTCAGCTTGTCCACGGCGTGCTTGGTGTCGAGGAACATGATGACGCGGCCGTCGCGTGCCGCGATCTCCGTGGTCGTCCGGTGCTTGTCCGCGTCGTGCACATGGAGGACGTGGTGCTCCATCGTGGTGACCGCGCCGGCGGACGGGTCGACGGAGTGGACGACGGGGTCGCTCAGATAGCGGCGGACCAGCAGATCGACGTTGCGGTCCAGGGTGGCCGAGAACAGCAGCCGCTGCCCGTCCGGGCGCACCTGGTCGAGCAGTGCGGTGACCTGGGGCATGAAGCCCATGTCCGCCATCTGGTCGGCTTCATCGAGGACCGTGATGCCGACGTCGTCCAGGCGGCAGGCACCCCGGTCGATGAGGTCCTTGAGCCGTCCGGGCGTCGCGACGACGACCTCGGCGCCGCTGCGCAGCGCGCCGGCCTGCCGGCCGATGGACATCCCGCCGACGACCGCCGCCAGGCGCAGGCCCACGGAGCGGGCGTACGGGGCGAGGGCGTCCGTGACCTGCTGGGCGAGCTCACGGGTGGGGACGAGGACCAGGGCGAGCGGCCGCCGCGGCTCGGCCCGCCGTCCGGCCGTGCGGGCCAGGAGGGCGAGTCCGAACGCGAGCGTCTTGCCGGAGCCGGTGCGGCCCCGGCCGAGGACGTCACGACCGGCGAGGGAGTTCGGCAGGGTGGCCGCCTGGATCGGGAACGGCACGGACACCCCCTCGCGGCTGAGCGTGGCCACCAGCTGTCCGGGCATGTCGAGGTCGCCGAACGACGTGACGGCGGGCAGGGCGGGCGTCTTCGTCACCGGCACCGCGAACTCGCCGTGCGGACGCCCGGTGGGGCGCCGGGAACCGGAGCCACGCCGGAAACGGTCGGGGGTGCGGGATGTGCGGGGTGTGCTGGACGTGCGGGCACGCTGCATGCGGAACCTTCCATCGGGGCACGCAGCAAGGAATTCCCGCAGCAGAGGAGCGGCGCAGAGAATCTCGAAACGAGCCGAAAGTCGAGAGGGCGAGCCGGACGGGCGCAATACGGGCCCATCGAACGGCGGTCGCCGAAAAGCGAGATGAGAAAAAAACTACGGGAAAACGGCGAGCTGGGGCCCGCACCCCAGAGGTGCGGGCCCCAGCTGCGAAGTACGCGTCGGTGGCCGACGTCAGGCGGTGACGATGTTCTCCGCCGTCGGGCCCTTCTGGCCCTGCGCGATGTCGAACGACACCTTCTGGCCCTCCTGCAGCTCGCGGAAGCCCTGGCTGGCGATGTTGGAGTAGTGGGCGAAGACGTCGGCGCCGCCGCCGTCCTGCTCGATGAAGCCGAAGCCCTTTTCCGCGTTGAACCACTTCACGGTACCGGTAGCCATTTTGTTTCTCCTTCGGAGGCGGTGGCAGGAAAACGCCGTGTGCGCATTCCATGTCGCCGTGATGATCACCCCGTCGGAAAACAATTCCTCTGGCAACCACACCTGCAACTGATAACGACAGTAGCACGCCGAAGCGGCCGGTGCGGTGTCAATATCCTGGAACCGGCGGAAGGGTAAGAAATCCTGTCCCGCCCCCTACATCAATTTCTCATGCGGCCACCACAGATATTGTTCGAACGCCGCCCCCGCGTCGCACCGGCCCCCCTCTCGACATCGACGCGTCCCACCCGACCTGGCGGACACGGGCCGGGACGTTCCGGGAGACCTGGACGGCACGAGGCCCATGTCGGCGCGACCAATACCATCAAGCGGTGCATGCGGCCGGGAGCGCGACTGCTCCATTTCGTCGGCACCTACTGAAAGGCCGGGCCACGATGGCGGACGAGGCGGACGGAACGAACGAGGCGGAGCCCACGGTCCCCGACTCACTGGTCGTCGACCTGTCCGAGGTACGGGACGCCGAGGGCCTCCAGCGGCTCCTTCAGCGGGAACTGATGTTCCCCGATTTCTACGGCCGGAACTGGGACGCCTTCTGGGACGCGATCACCGGCCTCGTCGAACTGCCGCCCGAACTCACCTTCACCGGATGGGACGCCTTCTCGGCGGTGCTCCCTTCGGAGGCCGGCACGTTGCGCGAACTCCTCGACGGCTACCTCGACGCATACGGCCAGTACGCCGCGACCCCTCGCCGCATCCGCTACCGCCAGGACCGCCGGGTCAGACTGCGGTCGACGCCTTGACCAGCAACTGCCCCATGGCGGCCAGGACGGACGGCTCCACCCGGTAGTAGACCCACGTACCGCGTCGCTCGGAGGTCAGGAGACCGGCCTCCTTGAGCTTCTTCAGGTGGTGGGAGACGGTCGGCTGGGAGACGCCGACGTCGGAGATGTCGCATACGCACGCCTCGCCGCCCTCGTGCGAGGCGACCGAGGAGAACAGCCGGAGCCGTACCGGGTCGCCGAGCGCCTTGAACATGCGGGCGGCCGTCTCGGCCTCCGCGGCGTCCAGGGGCCGCTCGGTCAGCGGCGGGCAGCATGGCGCCGCGCTCCGGCCGTCGGGTTCGAGCAGCGGCAGCGCCTCGGTATTCGACATATGTCTATGTTGACACATGTCGAACCAGGCGGGCCAGGCCCGTCGGCGCCCGAGGTGGGCCGACGGGTGGCGGGCGACGTGGTCTGAATTCGACAAGCGTCTATGTTGACGTTCATCGATACAGGTGCCATCCTGATCGCGCAGGGCATCGACAACAATCGAAACAGGCAGTTCGCATGTCGCCTGGATCCGGGGCGTCCTGGCCCGCTCCACCGCTCGGCAGGCGGCCGGCGCCCAGCTCGCGCTCGCCGCCCACGCCCCCCTCCGCTGACCCGCACGCGCCGCAACGACACCGAGGAACAGCCGTCATGGAAACGCAGAACCTGCCCGTCGTCGTCATCGGAGCCGGACCGGCCGGCCTGGCAGCCGCCGCTCACCTGGTCGCGCGTGGCATCCGACCGCTCGTGCTGGAAGCCGGCACCGCCGCGGGCAGCGCCGTACGCGAGTGGAGCCACGTCCGGCTGTTCTCCACGTGGAGCGAGCTCACGGACCCCGCCGCCGAGAAGCTGCTCGCCCCGACCGGTTGGGTCAAGCCCGACCCGGCCTCCTGTCCCTCCGGTGGCGAGTGGGCCGACCTGTACCTGCAGCCGCTCGCCGATGTCCTGGGGGACCGCGTGCGCACCGGCGTCCGGGTGACCGGCGTCTCCCGCACCGGTCGTGACCGGATGGTCGACGCCGACCGCGCGGCGCAGCCCTTCGTCGTCCACGTCGCCCATGCCGACGGCCGGGAAGAGAAGGTGTTCGCCCGGGCGGTCATCGACGCCTCCGGCACCTGGACGATCCCCGGCCCGGCCGGCGGCAGCGGACTGCCCGCACTGGGCGAGCGCGCGGCCGCCGACAGGATCACCTACCGAGTGCCCGCCCTCCAGGACCCGGCCGTACGGGCCCGCTACGCGGGCAGGCGCACCGCCGTCATCGGCTCCGGCGCCTCCGCCTTCACCGCACTGGCCTACCTCGCCGGCCTGGCCGAGGCCGACGACGGCACCGGCACCCACGCGGTGTGGATCCTGCGTCGCGGCATCTCCGGCTCGACCTTCGGTGGCGGCACCGCCGATCAGCTCCCGGCCCGCGGCGCGCTCGGGCTCGCGGCGAAGGCCGCCGTGGACGACGGTCACGCGGACGCGGTCACCGGCTTCCGCACCGAGGCGATCGAGCGCGACAGCGACGGCCGTCTGGTCCTGGTCGCCGAGGACGGCCGCCGTCTGGAGCCGGTGGACGAGGTGATCGTGCTGACCGGCTTCCGGCCGGACCTGTCGTTCCTCTCGGAGATCCGGCTCGGCCTGGACGAGCGGCTCCAGGCCCCGGTCGCGCTGGCTCCGCTGATCGACCCCAACCAGCACTCCTGTGGCACCGTCTACCCGCACGGCCACCGTGAACTGGCCCACCCGGAGCAGGGCATCTACCTGGTCGGCATGAAGTCCTACGGCCGCGCACCGACGTTCCTGGCGATGACCGGCTATGAGCAGGTCCGCTCCGTCGCGGCCGCCATCGCCGGTGACATCGACTCGGCCGACCGCGTCGAACTCACCCTCCCGGAAACCGGGGTGTGCGGTGGAGCGGGGCTGTTCGACGCCCCCGAAGCGGACCAGGGCGACGGCGGTTGCTGCGCCCCGGCGCCGCGACTGGTCCAGCTCGGCGTGAAGGCCCCTGCCGATGAGGCCCCGGCGGGCGGCTGCTGCGGCTCGTGACCAGCCTCCACGCCCGCGGCGGCGGGGCCGCGACCGGAACAGGGGACCGGTCGCGGCCCCGCGCGGTCCTGCCCGCCCTCTGCGTCACCCAGATCGCCAGCTGGGGCATCGTCTACTACGCCTTCCCCGTCCTGAACCCGCAGATCAACGCGGACACCGGCTGGCCCACCAGCGCGACCACGGCGGCCTTCTCCCTCGCCCTGATCGTCTCCGCGCTCGCTGGAATCCCCGTCGGCCGCGCGCTCGACCGGCGCGGCCCGCGCACGGTCATGACCGCCGGATCGGTGCTCGGCACCACCAGCCTCGTCGTCATCGCCAGCGCCCCGAACCAGTGGGCCTTCGCCGCCGGTTGGGCACTGGCCGGGCTCGCGATGGCCTCGACCTTCTACCAGCCGGCCTTCGCCGCGCTCACCCGCTGGTGGGCTCCCGACCACATACGCGCCCTCACCACGGTCACCCTCGCCGGCGGCCTCGCGTCCACGATCTTCGCGCCACTGACGGCCCTCCTCGCCGACCACCTCACCTGGCGCGGCACCTACCTCGTGCTGGCCGGGATCCTCGCCCTGATCACCGTTCCCGCCCACGCGTCGGCGCTGCGCGCTCCGTGGCCGGAGGCCCCGTCGGCAGCCGGCGGCACCGTCGGGGACGCCGCCACCGTGGCACGCGGCAGATCGTTCTGGATGCTCTCGGCCGCGTTCACCCTGTCCTCACTGGCGATGTACGCGGTCGTCGTCGCGTTGGTGCCGCTGCTTCTCGAGCGGGGATACACCACGGCCGAGGCCGCCTGGGCGCTCGGCCTGGGCGGTGCCGGACAGACCCTCGGGCGCACTCTGTACGCCACGTTCGCCCGCCGCACCGGCACCACGGCGCGCACGGCGATCCTGATCGCGCTCGGCGGCCTCACCACCGCGGGCTTCGCCGCGATCCCCGGCCCCTACGCACTGGTCGCAGCCGTATCGGTCGCGGCCGGCATGGTCCGCGGAAACCTCACCCTGTTGCAAGCGACCGCCGTCACCGACAGATGGGGCACCACCCACTACGGCCGCCTGTCAGGGCTGATGGCCGCCCCCGTGACCACCGCCGCCGCCCTGGCCCCGCTCGCCGGAGCCGCGCTCTCCGCGCCCCTCGGCGGCTACGTCCACCTGTTCGCGCTCCTCTCCGCCGTCTCCCTGACCGCGGCAGTGACCGCACCCTGGACACGTCCGCACCGAACACGTCGGCCCACTCGTTCCTGAAGGGGCGGCAGCCGGTCGTCAAGCGGCCGCCCTCATCCTGACTGCCTCGCAGGTCGACCGGTGTGCCTGGACAACTGGACGATGGACAGATGCGGAGGGCTGGTCCACCCTTCACTCCCATGACCATCCCTCAGCGTGAGGCCGCCGCGCGATCGCGGCTGTCCGAAGCCATATGTGCCGTAGCCGACGAGATAGCCCGGTTGCTCCGGTCGTGTACCGATGCCACGGTGCTCATTCCCGGTGCCGAGTGGACGGTTGGAGAGGCTGCGGCGCATCTGGTCCTGGCCAACGAATTGATGGCTGCCCTCGCCGCCGGGCATGAGCAGGAATATGGCGACGGCACACCAGGGGGACTCGCGGCGGCCAACGCCGCCTCGCTGGTCTCCTTCCCCGAACGCGACACCTCCGTCCTGGCGGACGGCATCGTCCGGCATGCGCGGGCCTTCACCGAGGCGGCCGGCCTGCGGTCGGCGGACACACCGACGGTGACACCGCTGGGGCCCATGGACCTGGAGACCCTGAGCTCCTACCTGCTGACCCACATGCTCGGGCACGGCTACGACATCGCGGCGGCACTCGGCCGACCCCACATGATCGACCGCGACAGGGTCGATCTGGCGATGCCGTTCCTGATCACCGCGATGCCCCGTGTCGTCGACGCACGAGCGGCTGCCGGGCACAGTGCCTGTTACGAGCTGAGGGTGCGCGGCCTCTCCCGGCTCACCGTGGCGTTCACCAACGGCACGGTGACCGTGCACGCCGAGCCCCCGCGCCGTCCCGACTGCACGATCATGATCGAACCGGTCACGTTCTTCCTGCTCGCGCTGGGCCGGCGCAGTGCCACCGGTGCCATCGCCCGCGGCAAGGTCCTCGCCTGGGGGCGCAGGCCCTGGCTCGCGCCCGGTTTCCCCGCATTGTTCACCGCACCGTGACGGACGCCTGCCCGGCCGAGTCCGGCTTGCGGCCCTGAAGCCGGCGTGGCTCTCGCCGAGCCTGTCGTCAGGGGCCGAGGACGCCCAGCGCGCCGAGTACGAGGCAGGCGGTACCGGAGAGGAAGAACCCGCCCGCGGCAGCGCTGATGCGGACATTACGGGCCGGATCTAGACTGACCAGCGCGTAGAAAGTTCCGAATGAGGGAGATGTGCACCGTGGCCAAACGAGGCAACAAGCGACGTGGCCGTAAGAAGAAGAAGGCCAATCACGGCAAGCGCCCCAACGCCTGAGTCGGACGGCCGCGGGGTCCGATGTCCGCGCCGTCCGAATGACGGCGAAGGGCGGGGATCCCGCAGCGGTCCGGGAGCACGGCGACAAGCAGAGCCGGATCGGACGGGCCCGAGGGCCCGGGGCCGGCTCTGAAGACCGGGCGCCCTTGCCACGTCGACGCCGGACGGACGCAACGGGCACGTGAAGCCTCTGGTGGAGAAGGTTCTCTTGGTGGAGAACCCATCCATCCAGGGGCTTCACCACGTCGTCGGCCCAGCTCCCGCTCTCACGTGATGCCGCGGAGCCAGTCCTCCACGCGCTCGCCCACCTCGCCGACCGTGGTGATGTCGCCGTGCCCTGGGCACACCACCGTGTCGGGGGGCAGGGTGACGAGGCGCTCGCGGATCGAGTGGATCATCGCCTGGAAGTCGGAGTCCTCCGGCCCGATGGTTCCAGGGCCGCGCGAGAACAGCATGTCCCCGGTGAAGACGCTGTGCAGGGCCGGATCGTACAGACTTACGGATCCCGGCGTGTGCCCTGGAGTGTGACGCACCGTCAGAGCGGTTCCGGCGACGTCGATCACCCGGCCGTCGACGAGTTCCTCGTCGGGGACACGGCTGGGATAGCTGCGACGCCACAGCTCCAGGTCGTCCGGGTGCAGCATGATCGGAGCCCCGGTGCGGTCCGACAGAGCCACCGCCGCGTCGACGTGGCCGCTGTGTGCGTGGGTGCACGCGATCGCCGCCACGCGGCGGTCGCCGAGCGCCGTGGCGATGACGTCCGGCTCGTGTGCGGCGTCGACCACCATCACCTGCTCGTCGTCGCCGACGATCCACACATTGTTCCTCATCGGCGTGGTGTCGGCGTCCGGCCCCGGCACGACGCCGATCGTCACCACGCACTCGACCCGGGCGGTCACGACATCACCGCCGGGAGTGCTCGGCCGCGGGCAGTCACATGCGTCCTGATGTCCTTTGCCTGCCGTTCCATGGAACAGCCCCTTTCCGGATGAGGCCCTCTACCCCAGTGGACCCCGCCGGTCATGCGGCAGCAACCGGCAGGTCTTCCCCTCCGAGGACGGACGCGCTGACCTGCGGGAACTCATCGACCGGATCTGCTGGTGATCACGCCGACGGACGGCCCGACGACGACGGCGGCGATCCCGCGGCGCCGCGCGCCGACGTCGTCGCCGGTGCTGCGCCCCACCACCACGGCCCCACCACCACGGCCCGGGACCGCCACGCGCCGGGACACCGCCTGGGGGACACGCTGACCGGTGGTGTGTGGTGTGTGGTGTGTGGTCACGAGCGGCCGGGTACTCGGACGCACCCACCGTGAGGGGCGCTCCGCAGGAGCCCAGGCCGTCACGGCTCGACGGCTGCGGGGCACCCGTCCTCCCCCATCCCTGCGAGGCCTCCCATGAGCCGTCTCTTCTCACCGCTCACCCTGCGCGGCACGACCTTCCCGAACCGGTCCTGGGTGGCCCCCATGTGCCAGTACAGCTCGGTCGACGGCTATCCGCAGGACTGGCATCTGGTCCATCTCGGCTCCCTGGCACGCGGCGGGTCCGGCCTGGTCATGCAAGAGGCCACGGCAGTGGTACCCGAGGGCCGGATCACCCCTTCCGACGCCGGCATCTGGGATGACGGGCACGCCGCCGCGTACAAGCGGATCACCGACTTCGTCCGCGGGCAGGGAGCCGTCGCCGGCATCCAGATCTCCCATGCCGGCCGCAAGGCGTCGACGGCACCGCCCTGGGTGGGTGACGTGTACGTCGAACCGGAGGCCGGAGGATGGCAGACGGTGGCACCGTCACCGCTGCCGTTCGGCGACTGGCCGGCCCCGCGGGAGCTCGGCGTGGACGACATCCGCGCTCTGGTCCGGGCTTTCGGTGAGGCCGCCACGCGGGCGCTGTCCGCCGGCTTCGACGTCCTGGAGATCCACGCCGCGCACGGCTATCTGCTGCACCAGTTCCTGTCACCCCTGTCCAATCATCGCGGCGACGAGTACGGAGGCGATCTCGACGGGCGCAGCCGTTTCCTCGTCCAGGTAACCGACGCCGTACGGGCGCAGTGGCCGGAGGACCGCCCGCTGTTCGTGCGCTTCTCGGCCACGGACTGGGCCGACGGCGGCTGGACTCCGGAGGAGACGGTCGAACTGTCGCGGCACCTGGTGGCCCATGGCGTCGATCTGGTGGACATCACCAGCGGCGGGCTCGTCCACAACGCCCGTATCGAAGTGGAGCCCGGCTACCAGGTGCCCTTCGCCCGGACCGTCCGCGAGGGCGCGGCCCTGCCCGTCTCCGCGGTGGGCCTGATCACCGCACCGGAGCAGGCCGACCAGATCCTCGTGGACCGTTCGGCCGACGCGATCATGCTCGCGCGCGAACTGCTGCGCAATCCGACCTGGCCGCTCCGCGCGGCCCGCGTGCTGGGGGACGACGTCCCGTGGCCGAAGCAGTACCAGCGGGGCCGCCCGCGTCGTTCCTGAGGCTGCCGTCGCCCGGGGACCCGGGAATGTGACGCACGACGCGGAGGTTTCCTCCGTTATGAGCGATCGAGGCAGTAATGCCGTTTTTCCCGCATCTCAGAGCGAGTCGATGCGTGCGCTGCTCGCGGCCGACCGTGACGGCACGCTGCGGCAGATATCCGCTCTGACCCGTGAATACGAAGGGATCGTCCAGGCGAACGCCCTGGTGGCCATCGACGACGAGCACGACCCGGAAGGGGCGAGCACGGCCTTCGAGCGGGCGCACGTCGCCGCCCTGCTGTCCCAAACGCGCGAGCATCTGAACGATCTCGACCACGCCCTGGAGCGGCTGGAGAGAGGCGACTACGGACGCTGCGAGCAGTGCGGTGAGCAGATCCCGACGGAGCGCCTCGAAGTCCGCCCGGCGGCGAAGACCTGCGTGCGCTGCGCGTCCCTGGCTCGTTGAAGGGTGCACGGTCGAGGCCGCGCGACACATCAGCGGCCGTCGTCCTGGACCCGAACAAGGGTGAAAGTGCCTCCGGCGGTGGCAGGAACAGGACCTCGGCAATTCCCGTTCTCGCTGCTCAGAGGCACTTTCTGCTTCCCTGACCGCCTGCCGGACAGCCCGCTACGAGGTGCCGTGACGGCTGCCCGCGGCGGGTGCGCCCCAGGGGTCAGGACTCCGTGCCGGACTCCTTGGAGAAGAAGGTGATCAGCGTGGCGGTGCCGTCCTTGTCGACCACCCGGACCGCCGGCTCGGGAATGTCCTGCGTGGCCACGTCGATCTCCGTGGGGTGCCACACGAGGTGCCGCAGGACGACGGGGTAGCCCGGCGACTGCCCGCCGACCGAGACGGCCACCACGTCGTCCTTCGGGTCGTACACGATGCTGGCGAAGGGCAGCCGGTTGGCTTCGTACTGGTGCCCGACCTCGGGGTCCAGTACCTCGATGGTGACGAACTCCCCCTGGTGTTCCTCGGTCATCTGGTTGAGCGTGGTCTCCCAGGTGCTGCGGTCGAGCGTTTCGGTGCCGGCCATCGTCGTTCCTCCTCCGGTGGCAATCCGCTCTTCCCCCCGACCGTAGCCGCAGCCCTGAGCGACTGTCTCGGCCTGACAGGTCAAGCCGGGCGGCCCTGGTGGACCTGCCTGGACGAGTCCGGGCCGAAGCCCGACGGGGCGGGATCCGGTGGCAGCCTCGTCCTGGTCCGTGGCCCTGTCACCGGTCAGAGGGCGTCGACGCCGCTCACCTTCCAGCCGTCGGAGGTGCGGGTGAGCGTCATGCGCACCCGGTTCAGGTCCAGCCGGGGCGCCGGAACCTGGGTGCTCCGGGTGAGCTGGTTGACGAAGAGCAGGACGACGGCCCGGTCCGGTGTGGCCGACACGATGGAGACCGCCGGGGCGCCGCCGTCGGCGGGTGTGGCCACGGTCGCCTTCACCACACCGTGGTACTTCGTCGCGGTCGGCGCGACCACCGCCTTCGTGGTCTTGCCGTACTGGTCGCGGAAGTGCCCGGTCAGCAGGGCGCGGGCCCGGGAGAAGTCCCGGTCCAGATGCCGGTAGTCGTACGACAGCACCACCGGCGCCGCCTTCCGCGCGGCCGCGACGGCCTCGCCGCGAGCCTGTTCCGCCTGCCGCCCCTGCCGGTACTGCCACCCGAGTACGGCGGCCGCGACCAGGGCCGCCACGAGGACGACGCCCAGCACCGCGATGAGGACGCTCCGCCCGGCCTTGCGCGGGGGCGCGCCGTCCTCCGGCTCCTCCCCGAACGATTCGAAGGAGTCGAAGGACTCGAGCGACCCGGGCTCCGGCGGGTCCTCCCAGCCGTGGGCCGGGGGCTCCACGAGCAGGGTGCGCCCGGAGGCAGTCCGCTCCTCCTGGCGGGCGACGTGCTCGGCGCGCGCGGGCCGCCCGGCGCGTTTGGCCGCCGCGCGGGCGGCCGCGGTCATGGTGCGGCGGGCCGGTGAGCCGGTGCCGCGGGTGCGGGAGGTCGGGTTCGCCACGGTGTCTCTTCTCATCGATGGCCTCACGGGTGGGTCAGCCGACGAACGCGACGTCGGAGGTCAGCCAGCGGCCTGCCACGCGCGTCAGGTCGAGCTGGAGCCGGTAGGTGCGCGCCTGGCCCTCGGGCGCGGCGGTGTTGGTCACCTTGCTGTCGGCCACGACCAGGACCCGGGCCGAGCGGGCGTCGGACCGCACGATGCCCGCTTCCAGGACCTGGCCCTCGGACACCGACTTGTTCTGCGCCACCAGCTTCGTCAGCTCTTCGGTCTGCGCGGCGAACTCCTTCTTGAACGCGCCGGTGGCACCCTTCAGCACATTGCCGCTGTCCCGGTCGTAGTGGCGGTAGTCGAGCGACGTGAAGCTCAGCGCGGACTGGCGGGCCGCCGCCAGGATGTCCTGCCGGCGCTGTTCCGCCGCGCGCTGGTCGGACAGCTTCAGGCCCAGCCAGACACACGGCACGACCGTCACCACGGTCGCGGCGACGAGCCCCGCGGAGAGCAGCCTCATGCCTCCGCCTCTCACACCATCGGTCCCACGAGCAGCCATTGCCACGACTCCTTTCCGAACACGGTCTGTTCCCCGCCCGTCGAGCCGATCTCGAAGGGCGTTCCGTCCGGGCCGATGGGGGTCCCTCCCTGCTCGAGCGCAGCCGAGAGCTTGGGGGAGGTGCCGGTCTCCGGGTCGTAGGGGGCCACGAACGCGGCCTGGTCGGAGCTGTGCCGACCGGTCGTCGCGCCGGGCGCGTTCTGCGCTCCGCGCACCGAGGTCTTGCTGCCGCGCGGTGCCGTGCAGCGCGCGTCGGTGTTCGGCGGGCGCGTGCCGGTGTCGGCGGGGTCGCGCCGCTGGGTGCCGTAGCCCTGGGTGCAGGCGGGAGGGTCGTCGGCGTTCACGACCATCCCGAAGTGGGTGGTGCCGTCGCCGGGGATGACCGTGTAGCTGCCCGCGACAGTGAGCGGGAGCGTGACCAGGGCCTGTTCGACGCCGGGCAGCCGGGCCACGGTGATCCGGCCGCCGCTGATGAGGTTGGTCAGCAGGACCGGCACGTGCGGCCGGGTGGACCTCAGCAGGGAGTTCACCTGCCGGGCGGCGGGCGGGGTGTTGCCGATCAGCCTGCGCAGATCGCCGTCGCTCGACTTGAGCTGCTCGGTGAGCGCGGCCAGGTCGCGGGAGAACGACTTGATGGCCGAGCCCTGGTCGGCCTGTGTCCTGAGCACCTTCCGCGAGTCCTCGATCAGCGAGATCGTCTGGGGGAGCGACTCGGATGCCGACTCCACCAGCGCATTGCCGGAGTCCACCAGCCGGCTCAGGTTCGGTCCGGTGCCGGCGAACGCCTTGCCCAACTCGTCCACGGTGACCCGCAGATCGTCCTTGCGGACGGAGTTGACCAGCCGGTCGAGGCTGAGGACCAGGTCGGTGACCGGCAGCGGGGTCCGGGTGCGGCTGCGCGGGATCGGGCTGCCGTCCGTGAGGTACGGCCCGCCCGAGCGCCGTGGCTGGAGGTCGACGTACTGCTCGCCCACCGCCGAGCGGTTGGCGACCACCGCGAGCGTGTCGGCCGGGATCCCCGGGGCGCCGTCCTCGATCTTCAGCGCCATCGAGACCCCGGACCCGGTCGGCCGCAGCTCGCCCACGCGGCCCACCGGTACGCCCCGGTAGGTGACCTCGGCGCCGGAGAAGACACCCCCGGACTCGGCGAAGTCGGCACGCACGGTGTAGCCGCGGTGCAGGACGTCGTCCACCAGGCCCGTGTACCGGGCGCCGACGAACGACACCCCGAGGGCGGTGACGGTCGCGAAGGCGAGCAGCTGGGCCCTGACCGTACGTGTGATCACGGCAGTATCCCCTTCAGCATCAGCTCGGCGAGGCCGAGATCGACCCCCGGCGGGAGGCGCCGCGAGCCGTCCCCGGTGCCGTAGGCAGCGGTGCACACCGGCGGGCACAGCAGGGTGCTGCCGTCGGAGGGTGTCGAGGGCACGGAGGGCGCGGAGGGCGCGGGAGGCACGGGGGGCACGGACGGGGTGCCCGGCAGGGACGGGACGGACGGGAGCGGGGTGGGGGTGGGGACGTCGGGAAGGGGCGGGGTGTCGGGGGCCGGGGACTTCCCGTCGTCGCCCGGCTTGCCGGTGGCGTTGCCGTACAGGTCCGCCAGGTCGAGGTCGGCAGTGATCTTCAAGTTGACGTAGTCGCCCTTCACCGCGTCGGTCGCGTTGCGCGGGAACGGGTAGGTGGTCAGGATCTCCAGGGAGTCGGGCAGGTCGTCGCCCGCCTCGTTCAGCTGCCGCAGGATGGGCCGGAGCTTCTTCAGGTTGGCGACGGTGTCGTCGCGGGAGGCGTTCACCACCCTGGTGCCGGTCTTGCCGAGTGTCGACAGGGCGGTGAGCATCTTCGTCAGGTCCTTGCGCTGGTCGGCGAGGATCTTCAGGGCGGGCGGCAGGGTGTCGACGGCCAGGGCGATCGTCTTCCTCTCCTTCTTCAGCCGCTTGGCGAGCCGGTCGACGCCGTTCAGCGCGCGCACGATCTCCGCCCGCTGGTCGTCGAGGCCGCCGAGGAAGGTGTCGAGCTGCTTCAGCAGGGACCTGACCCGGTCCTCGCGGCCGTCGAGGGCCTTGTTCAGCTCGACGGTGATCGTCTTGAGCTGGGCCACCCCGCCGCCGTTGAGCAGCGCCGAGAGGGCCGACAGCACCTCCTCGACCTCCGGGTTGCGGCCGCTGCGGGACAGCGGGATGCGGTCGCCGTCGCGGAGCCGTCCGACGGGCCGCGTCCCGGCCGGCGGGGACAGCGCGACGTACTTCTCGCCGAGCATGCTGGTCTGCCGCAGATCGGCGACCGCGTTGCCGGGCAGCTTCACCGAGTCGGCGATCCTGAGCCGCACGCGGGCGTGCCAGCCGTCCAGTTCGACCTTCTCGACGGCGCCGACGGTGACGTTGTCGACCTTGACCGCCGACTGCGGCACCAGGTCCAGGACGTCCCGGAAGTCGACGGTGACGTGGTAGGCGTGACCGTCCGAGGCGGCACCGCCGGGAAGCGGGACGTCGTACCAGCCGTTGAACTCGCAGCCGGTCAGCAGCAGCGTGCCGACCGCCGTCCAGGCGGCCACCCGCCCCTTGCGCCGCACGCTCATGCCGGTGCCCCCAGGATTCCGCCGAGGGTCCTGTCGACCGTGCCCGTCGACGCCGGGGCCGACGGGACCTCGGGCAGGGAGTCGAGGAGCTTCTTCAGCCCGGCACAGTTGTCGTGGTCCTCGCCGGTCGTCCTCAGGATCGAGCAGAGAAGGGATGACGGATCCTGCGGGCCTTGCGGGTTGTTGCGGGTGTCGAGGGTGCCTGCGGCGGGGTTGTAGGCGTTCTGCAGGTTCGACAGACCCGTGGGGGCGACGGTCAACAGCTCCTCCAGAGCGTCCCGCTGGGTGACGAGGACTTTGGTGACCTTGGCCAGGCTCTTCACGTCCGCGGTCAGGGCCTTCTTGTTGCCCTTCACGAAGCCGGACACGTCGCCGAGCGCGGCGGCCAGGTACTTCAGCGCGGCCGCGAGATCCTTGCGCTCCCCGGCGAGCTGCTCGGCCACGTCGGCGAGGTCGGTGTTGAACGACCGGACGCCGGCGTCGTCCGCCGCCAGTGCGGCCGTGAACACCTGAAGGTTCCGCACGGTCCCGAACAGGTCGCCCCGCCCGTCGGACAGCGTGGTGACCGCCTGGGACAGGTTCTCCACCGTCTGGTTGAGGTTCCCGCCCTGCCCGTGGAGGTTGTCCGCGCTCACCCCGAGGAGCCGGGACAGCGAGCCCTTCTCGTTGGCGCCGTTCGGGCCGAGCGCCTCCGCGGTGGTGTGCAGGCTGTCGAACATCCGGTCCAGCTCGACGGGGACGGCCGTACGGGACTCGGGGATGACGGCTCCGTCCCGCAGCACCGCGCCCTTGCGGTACACAGGCAGCAGCTGCACGTAACGGTCGCTCACCACCGATGAGTTGACGATGGCGGCCTGTGCGTCCGCAGGGACCTTGCGGCCCCGGTCGTATGCCAGCTCCACCCGTACCCGGTCGCCCTCCGGCGTGATCTCCTTGACCTCGCCGATGCGGACGCCGAGGACCCGGACGTCGGAGCCGGGATAGATGCCGACGGTGCGCGGGAAGTACGCCGTCACGTGGACGGGGCCGGGCCGCGGCCAGAGGACGACGGCGAGGCCGACGACGATCGCGAGCGCGGTGAACAGGGCCAGGGTTCTGCGGGTCATCGGGTGCCTCCCGCCCGTGGGGTGACCGGGGCGGCGACCAGGTTCTGGATGTAGGAGTCGAACCAGCGGCCGTTGCCGAGGGTGTTGGTGAAGAGCCGTACATAGGGGGCGAGCAGCCGGACGCTGCGGTCGAGACTCGTCTGGTTGCGTTCGAGCATCGTCACGAAGGTGTTGAGGTTCTTCAGCGCGGGCCCGATCTCCTTGCTGTTGTCGTCGACCAGGCCGGACAGCTCGATGCCGAGCAGAGCGGAGCTCTTGAGCAGCTTGTGGATCGCCGCGCGCCGCTTGCCGATCTCCTTGAACAGGGCGTCACCGTCCTTCACCAGCGCGGAGAAGTCCTTCGTGTGAGCGGCCAGCACCTCGGTGACTCCGTTCGCGTGGTCGAGGAGCCCGCGCAGGGCCTGGTCACGGGTGGCGACGGTCCGGGAGATCCGGGACAGCCCCTTGATCGACGCCCGCACTTCCGCGGGGGAGTCCTCGAAGGTGACGGAGATCGTGTCCAGTGCCTTCGCGAGCCGGTCCGTGTCGACCTCCTCGGTGGTGGTCGTCAGGTCGCTGAAGGCCTGGACGACGTCGTACGCCGACACGGTCCGCCGGAGGGGGATCTCGCGGCCCGGCTGCAACTGGCCGGGCCCCTTCGGGTGCAGGGCCAGGTACTTCGCGCCGAGGATCGTCTTGACCCGGATCGACGCACCCGTGTCGGTACCGAACGCCGGACGGCCCTTCACCTTGAAGGTCACCTTGACGTGGTCGCCGTCCAGGTCGACGTCCTCGACCTTGCCGACCTTGACCCCGGCGATCCGTACCTCGTCGCCCGGCTTGAGCCCGCCGGCCTCGGAGAAGGCCGCGCTGTAGGTGTCGCCGCCGCCGATCAGCGGCAGGCTGTCGGCGTTGAAGGCGGCAACGGTGAGCAGCGCGAGAACGGTGAGGCCGACGGCGCCCACACCGACCGGATTCCGCTCGCGGAAGGGCTTCAGGTGGGGGCGCCTGAGCCGGATCCCGGGCAGCCTCGGCGGCAGGACCTTGACCTTCACGAGGGGTTCGGGGCGGGGCGGTTTGCGCTTGGGCAGCAGTCGGGGGAGTCCCGGCAGCCTCGGCGGCAGGACCTTGACCTTCACCAGCGGCTCGGGGCGGCGGACGTCGCGCCGCCCGATGCGCATGCTCATCCGCCACACCTCGCCTGCGCCACATGCAGCTCCGGGCTGATCACCTGGTTGGTCCTCGGCAGCACGATCCGGCCGTCGAAGTCGCAGAGGTAGAAGTTGAACCACGAGCCGTACGAGGCGGTCCCCGTCAGCTTCTCGAGCTTGTTCGGCAGCCGCTTCAGGACGCCCTCCACGGTGTTCTCGTTCTTGTTCAGCGTTCCGGTGAGATCGCCGAGCTCGGCGATGTCGTCCTTCAGCGGAGGACGCGCGTCCTTCAGCAGCCCCGACGTGACGTCCGTGAGGTCGCCGATGCTCACCAGCGACTCCCCGATGGGCCTGCGGTCGGCCGACAGCCCCGAGACCACCCGGCGCAGCTGCGTGAGCAGCCCGGAGAAGCGGGAGCCGCGTTTGTCGAGCGTCTCCAGGACGGTGTTGAGGTTGTCGATCACCGATCCGATCAGCTCGTCGCGGTCGGCGAGGGTGCTGGTGAGCGAGGCGGTGTGCGCGAGCAGGCTGTTCACCGTGCCGCCCTCGCCCTGGAGGGTCCGGACGATCTCGGTGGCGAGCTGGTTGACGTCGCTCGGGCTGAGTGCGGCGAACAGCGGCTTGAAGCCGTTGAGCAGGTCGTTGAGGTCCAGTGCCGGCTGGGTCCGGGACAGCGGGATGGTGCCGCCCGGCCGCAGCCGGGCGGTGACGTCACCCGTGCCCTCGGTCAGCGCGATGTACCGCTGCCCGACCAGGTTGCGGTAGCGGACGACCGCGTGGGTCCCGGCGTGCAGCGGCCGGTCCGCGCTGACGGTGAACGTGACCTCCGCCAGGGTCCGGTCCTTGATGCGGATGCCGTCGACCTCTCCCACCCGCACTCCGGCCACCCGGATGTCGTCGCCGGTCTCCAGCCCGGTGACGTCGGTGAACACCGCGTGATAGGTCTCCTTGGCGGTGAAGGAGAAGTTGACGATGGTGGCGGCGAGCAGCGCCGTCGCCGCGATCGTGACCAGCGCGAAGAGGCTGAACTTGACCAGCGGGGCGGCGGTCTGCCGGGCTCCCGACCTGCTCATGCGACACTCACCGCCGTTCCGCGTGCGAGCGGCCCGAACAGCAGGGTCGCCACGGACGGCACCTGGTCCGCGGGGACGCCCAGGGCGGGGGCCACGAGCGAGCCGACGGCCCGCTGCTCGGCCCGGGTGGCGGACACGTCGACACCTCCGGGGGTTGCGTCGCCGCCGGAACCTCCGGCCGACGTACCGTCGTCGAGACGGGGCTTCGGCCCGGGCACCGGCGGATGCGGCAGGCCGCGGCAGTTCGGGCCGGACCGTTCGCCGTACACCGGCTCCTCACCGGGCCGGTACGCCCCCTGCGGCCGGACGACCTCCAGGGTGATCCGCATCTCGCCGCCCCGGAACGCGTCCTCCGACGCCTTCCCCTGCCGGACCAGGCCCTGGAACAGGCACGGGTACTCCGGGGAGTAGCGGGCGAACAGCGCCAGCGTGGGGCGGGAGACCCGGCCCAGGGTGATCAGCCGGTCGCCGTTCTCGGACAGGAAGCCGTTCGCCGTGCCCGCCACGGACGCGGTCGTTCGCAGAGCCGCGGCCAGCCGGTCCCTCTTCTCGACGATCGTCCGGCTGGTGGTGACCGTGTTGCGCAGGATCCGCATCAGGTCGGGCGCGGCGTCGCCGTACACCTCGGCGACGTCCGCGAACCGCGCGATGTCCTCCTTGAGGGAGGGCATGTGCGGGTTGAGGCGGCGCAGATAGCCGTCGACCCGGGTGAGGTTGTCGCCGATCCGGTCGCCGCGGCCCTCCAGAGCGGTGGCGAACGCCGAGAGCGTGGCGTTGAGTTCGCCCGGCTGGACCGTCCGAAGCAGCGGCAGCAGGTCGTTCATCAGCTGCTGTACCTCGATGCCGACCGTGGTGCGGTCCTGCGTGATGACGTCCCCGGCGCGGATGGGCCGAGCCGCCGGCCCGGCGGGCGGCACCAGGTCGACGTACTTCTCGCCGAAGAGGGTCTTGGGCAGCAGCCGGGCGTGCACGTCCGAGGGGATGTGCGCGACGTACTCCGGCTTGAGCGCGATGTCGAGCGTGGCCCTCGTCCCGTCCGCGTGCGTCGCCCGGACCTCGCCGACCAGCAGCCCGCGCAGCTTGACGTCGGCGCGCGGCTCGAGCTGGTTGCCGAGCGTGTCGGCCCGCAGCGTGATGCGCACGACCGGCGTGAACGCCTGCTCGTAGACGGCCACGGCGAGCGACAGCAGCAGCGCGAGCACGACGAGGAACGCGACGCCGTACAACCTGAGTCTCAGTGCTCTCATCGGCCTCACCCCGCGATCCGTACGGTCGTGTTGGCGCCCCAGATCGCGAGGCTCAGGAAGAAGTCCAGGACGTTGATGGCGACGATCGAGGTCCGCACCGCCCGGCCGACGGCGACGCCGACGCCCGCCGGGCCGCCGGTCGCGTGGTAGCCGTAGTAGCAGTGCACCAGGATGATCAGGACGGCGAAGACGATCACCTTGCCGAAGGACCAGAAGACGTCGACCGGTGGCAGGTACTGGTGGAAGTAGTGGTCGTACGTGCCCGTCGACTGCCCGTAGTAGACGGTCGTGATGGTGCGGGCGGCGAGGTACGAGGACAGCAGCCCGACCACGTACAGCGGGATCACCGCGACGAAGCCGGCGATCATCCGCGTCGTCACCAGGAACGGCAGCGACGGGACCCCCATCACCTCCAGCGCGTCGGTCTCCTCGCTGATCCGCATCGCACCGAGCTGCGCGGTGAACCCTGCGCCGACCGTCGCGGACAGGGCGAGTCCGGCCACCAGCGGGGCGATCTCCCGGGTGTTGAAGTACGCCGAAAGGAACGCCACGAAGTTCGAGGTGCCGAGCTGGTTGAGGGCCGCGTAGCCCTGCAGGCCGACCTCGGTCCCGGTGAAGAAGGAGAGGAAGGCGATCACCCCGACCGTGCCGCCGACGACGGCGAGGGCGCCCCGGCCGAAGCTCACCTCGGCGAGCAGCCGCAGGATCTCCTTCTTGTAGCGGCGCACGGTGCGGCCCGTCCAGGCCAAGGAACGACCGTAGAAGGAGAGCTGGGACCCGAGCTCTTCGAGAGCGTTCAGTGGACGGCTGAGAAGTCGCATGGGCTAACCCCTCTGCGGGACGACTTGGAAGTACACCGCGGTCATCACGAAGTTGGTCACGAACAGCAACATGAAGGTGATCACCACCGACTGGTTGACCGCGTCGCCCACGCCCTTCGGCCCGCCCCGCGCGGTCAGCCCCTTGTAGGAGGCGACGATCGCGGCGATCGCCCCGAACACCAGCGCCTTCAGCTCGGCCGCCCACAGGTCGGACAGCTGGGCGAGGGTGGTGAAGGACGCCAGGTAGGCGCCCGGCGTCCCGCCCTGGAGGACGACGTTGAAGAAGTAGCCGCCCGCGACACCGACCACCGAGACCAGGCCGTTGAGCAGAACGGCCACGACCATCGATGCCAGCACCCGCGGTACGACGAGCCGGTGGATCGGGTCGATGCCGAGCACCTGCATCGCGTCGATCTCGTCCCGGATCTTGCGCGCCCCGAGGTCCGCGCAGATCGCCGTGCCGCCCGCGCCCGCGATCAGCAGCGCGGTGACGATCGGCGAGGCCTCCCGGAGCACGGCGAGCACGGACGCGGCACCGGAGAAGGACTGCGCGCCCAACTGCCGGGTCAGGCTGCCGATCTGCAGCGCGATGACCGCCCCGAAGGGGATCGAGACCAGAGCCGTCGGCAGGATCGTGACGCTCGCGACGAACCACGCCTGCTGGATGAACTCCCGCGTCTGGAAGGGCCGCCGGGGGAGGGTCCGCACGACGTCCAGCGCCATCGCGAAGAGGTTGCCCGACTGCCGGAGCGCGCCCGTCGGGGAGAGCCTCATGCGCCTCTCACCTCCGTCCCGTGCAGTTGTGCCTCGCGTCTCGCGATCGCCTCCCAGCGAGGCGGGCGGACGATGCCGGGGCCGGGGAGCAGTCGGGGGGCCGGCGCGTCGGCCGGGCCGCCGTCGTCGAGCCGGGCCAGCTCCTGCTCGACCTGGGCCGCGTCCTTCTCCTCCGCCATGCCGATCGGCCCCTGCATCCGGCCGTTCAGGAACTGCCGTACGACGGGCTCGTCACTGGCCAGCAACTTCTCGCGGGGCCCGAACATCACGAGCTCGCGCCGGAACAGCAGCCCGATGTTGTCCGGGACCTGGCCGGCCGAGGCGATGTCGTGGGTGACGATCAGGAAGGTCGCGTCGATCTGTGCGTTCAGGTCGACGATGAGCTGGTTGAGGTAGGCCACGCGGACCGGGTCGAGGCCCGAGTCCGGCTCGTCGAACAGGATGATCTCCGGGTCGAGGACCAGGGCACGGGCGAGCCCGGCCCGTTTGCGCATACCGCCGGAGATCTCGCCGGGCAGCTTCTCCTCGGCGCCGATCAGTCCGACCATGTCCATCTTTTCGAGGACGATCCGCTTGATCTCGCTCTCGGACTTGCGGGTGTGCTCGCGCAGCGGGAAGGCGATGTTGTCGTAGAGGTTCATCGAGCCGAAGAGCGCGCCGTCCTGGAACAGCACGCCGAACAGCCGTCGCACCTCGTACAGGTCGCGCTCGCGCAAGCGGGTGATGTCCCGGCCCGCGACCTTCACGGAGCCCCGCTCGGGCTTCAGCAACCCCACGAGCGTCTTGAGGAACACCGACTTTCCCGTCCCCGAGGGGCCGAGCATCACCGAGATCTCCCCGGCGGGCAGCGTCAGCGAGACGTCCTGCCAGATGACCTGGTGGCCGAAGGACTTGGTGAGCCCTTCCACACAGATCTCGACACCCATCCGTGTCCACCCTTCGTCCGTGGAGCAGCTCCGACATCTGCTCTACGGGGAGGGGACGGGTGTCCGTCGCGGCGGACGAAGGATTTTTTGCGGACGCGTGTACGGGGCGTACGGGGCGTACGGGGCCTAAGGGGGCTACGGCAGCTGTGGCGAAGGCGTTCCCGGAGCGGGGACGGAGAGCGGAGCGGCCGGTACGGCCGTGGCCGGGGGAAGCGACGGGACCGACGAGGCGGCCGACGTCGTGGGCAGGTCCGGCACGGCGGTCGACAGGCCCGGGACCTTCGGGACCTCGGGCACCTTCGGCACCGTGGGCACGTCGGGCACCTTCGGCACGGTGGGCACGTCGGGCACGTCGGGCACCTTCGGGACCGCCGGCACCCCCGGTACCTGCGGCACCTCGAGCACCTTCGGGACCTCGGGTACCTGCGGCGCCGACAGCTCCGGGAGCAGGGACGCGGACACGTCCGGCAGGGACGGCACCGGCAGGGACCCGGTGGGCGAGGGCGTCCCGCCCCAGACCCCGGGCACGGAGGGCGAGGGGGTGGGCGTTCTCGCGGCACGCCCCCGGCCCGCGGCTTCGCTGCCCACGATCTGCACGTCGCCGGGCAGGGCCGGGCGTGGCGTCGGACCGTTCCCGCTTCCGCCCGCGTCGAGTGCGTACGGCAGCACGAACCCCGCCACCGCCAGGGTCACCGCCGTCGAAGTGACCACGACCGCCTGCGCGTTGACGCCCCCGCGCAGCCGCCCGCGCCCGATCAGGAACAACACCAGCCCGAGCGTCCCGGCCAGCGAGGCGCGCAGCGTCCGCCGGGCCCGGGCGAGCAGCGACTCGACGGTCCGGTAGCTGAGCCCCATCCGCACCGCGACCTGGCTCACGTCCAGGTCCTGGGACCTGAGCCGAAGTGCCTCCGCCTGCCGGGCCGGCAGCTCACCGCTGCGCACGGCGAGCCACTTCGCCTCAGCCCGGTCGCACACCGCCTCCTCGACGGGTACCGGGCCAGGCGCGACGAGTGTGGGGCGGGTCCCCACCTCGGCCTCCCGGCTGACCTGCCGGTGCCGGTCGACGCACAGCCGCATCGTCACCGTCGTCAGCCAGGCGCCGAGCCGCTCGTCGTCGAGCTCCGGGCGCTCCGCGGCCCGCAGCATCGCCTCGTGGACGGCGTCCTCGGCGTCCTCCTGGCTCATGGACCGCCGCCGGGCCACCTTGAGCAGCTGCTCACGGTGGCTCCACATGTGCTGCCAACGCTCGTCGGCGGCCGCTGTGTCCGCCGGCATGTCCGTCGCCATGAGGGCCCCTTCGCACTCACCCGCCGGTCCTGTGCATCCGGCGGGTGGCGACATTACCCCCGGGTAGTGGCCGTTGTGGAGGGGGAGACACCCCTCATGTCTCAGTCGTTGCCCGTGGTCAGCGGCCCCGCGTCGCGCAGCACGCCGACGCCGGGCGGTGTGAGGGTGGGTTCGGGGACGGGAACGAGCGGCGTCCCGGACTCCTCGGGGACGCCGGCCTCGGGGGACGGGCTGGGGGAGGGCGAGGGAGGCGGCGGCGACGACGCGTGCGAAGGACCAGGGCCCGGCTTCCGGTCGTCCGGCGACTTCGGCGACTTCGGCGACGAGGGCTTCGGCTTTTCCGAGCGGGACGGCTTCGGCCGCCCCGACCCAGATCCGCTGGACACGTCCGGCACCACGCGGTGTCCGGTCAGGTAGTACGCGTACCACGCCTTGACGGTGCTCAGATAGGCGTCCGAGTGGTTGTAGCCCAGGATCGCCCGGTCCAGGTCGGCCGGGTTCGCCAGGTCCCGGCCGCCGGCGCACAGGTAGCGGCCGGCGGCGAGCGCCGCGTCGTAGACGTTGTCCGGGTCCGCCCGTCCGTCGCCGTTGCCGTCCGCTCCCCAGCGGGCCCAGGTGGACGGGATGAACTGCATCGGGCCCACCGCGCGGTCGTACACCGTGTCCCCGTCGTACGCGCCGCCGTCGGTGTCCCGTACGACGGCGTAGGCGCCGCCGGCCAGCCGCGGGCCGAGGACGGGTGTCACGGTCGTACCGTCCCGGGTCACCCTGCCGCCCCGTGCGTGCCCGGACTCCACCTGGCCGATCGCGGCCAGCAGCTGCCAGCGCAGCCGGCAGCGCGGCGCGCTGCGTGCCAGCTCCTCCTCGGCACGCCGGTACGCGGCGAACACGCTCGCGGGCAGCGCGCCGCCGTCCGTCGCTCCCTGCTCCGAGCCCTTCTTCCGCGTCCGCAGCGGGGGGAGCTCGGTGCGGTACGGGGTGTCGCCGGACACACCGAGCCCGTACTCGGCGGGTGCCGCCCTCCGCGCGGGCTCCGCGGCCTCGGCCGACACCGCCCCCGGCGCCTGCGACGCGGTCAGCACGGCCATCGCCGCCGCCGCGATCGCCGTACCCCTGGCACCCCGCAGTGCCCCCTTGAGTGCAGTCGCTGTCACTGTGCCGTCCCCTCCTCGGGTGAGTCCGTCGTCTGCTCTACGCGGCCGGAGGGCAGGTCCGTCGCGTGAATCCGAGCGGAGGGGGGCGGGCACCTCTCCGGGGGAGGGGATCGACCCTTGTGACACGGTGTCCATGGCCGTACCCGGGCTGCTGACGACGACCAACGAGGCGCCGACGTGCGGGGGGGCAGGTTCGGTTCCCCCGTGCCGGGCCTGCCCCTGCCTGCCCGCGCGCGAGGAGAGCCGTGTGGCACCGGGCGCCCCCGGGGTGTGACGGCCAGGGACTCCGGATCGCTGTAGAAGTGGGCTCAGGACCCAGGGGCCTCGTGGCACCTGCTCGCACCCCAGTCCGGGCGGGTGGTCGCGCAATGAGGGACAGGCAGGTGAACCCCCCGTCGTCTGCCCGCCCCCTGCGCACCCCGGCGCCCGGTCCGAGCGAGAGTGCGTCGGCCGGTCGACCGGGACCCGAACGCCCTCGAACCGAACCATCTGGGCCTCGGGGAACCACGAGCAACGCGATGATCGGGGTACGTGTGCAGGGTCTGCTGGCGGACCGCTACGAGTTGCAGGAGCTGCTGGGACGCGGCGCGATGGGCGAGGTGTGGCGGGCCTGCGACCACCTCCTCGGGCGACCCGTGGCCGTCAAACTGCTGCACGCCGAGGAAGGGACGGACGCCGAGCGGTTCCGCCTGGAGGCGCGGATCGCGGCCCGGCTCAACCACCCCAACGTCGTGGGCATGTACGACTTCGGCTCGCACCATGACCAGCCCCATCTGGTCATGGAACTCGTCGACGGCTGGAACCTGGCCCAGGAACGCTCCCTGCGCGGCGCCCTGGCCCCGGCCGAGGCGGCAGCCATCGCGGCCCAGGCGGCCGCCGGCCTCTCCGCGGCACACCGCCAGGGAGTGGTCCACCGGGACGTCAAACCCGCCAACGTCATGCTGACCACCGACCGCACGGTGAAGATCGCCGACTTCGGCATCGCACGCTTCGCCGAGGAGGCCGCCAGCAACCTGACCGCCACGGGCAAGATCATCGGGACCGCCGACTACCTGGCTCCGGAACGCGCGTTGGGCCGTCCCGCGCAGCCGGCGTCCGACGTCTACTCCCTCGGCTGCGTCCTGTACGAACTGCTCACCGGGCGGCCTCCGTTCAGGGGAGCCACGTCACTGGCCGTGGTCCAGCAGCACGTCAGTGCCACACCGGCACAGCCCGACCACCTGCGCCCCGGCATCCCGCGGCCGCTCTCCGACTACGTGCTGCGGATGCTCGCGAAGGACCCGGCCCACCGGCCTACCGCCGAGCAGGCGGCCGACTGGCTCGCCGCGCGGGACGGGACACCACGACCGGCCGAGCACGACGGCACCACCCTCATGCCCACCTCGGCCGTCCCCTCGCCGCTGCCCCCGCACGCCGGTGATTCCCGCGCCGGCACGCACTCCCGCCCCAGCGGTCGCCGCAAGCCGGCCTCCAAAGCCGTTCTCGCCGGCGCCGGCCTCGCGCTGTTCGCCGGGGCCGCGGCCCTCGGAGCATCGCTGAATTCCGGAGCCACGGCGCCTCCGTCTCCGACCTCCCCCTCACCCACGCGCACCGCATCGACCCCCGCCGATGGGCCCCCGGCCACGACCCCATCGCCTGCCGTTCCGTCCGCCAGGACGGCACCCGGGCCGGAGCACGGTGGTGACAAGGGCGGCGAAAAGCCAGGCAAGCACGACGACGGCAAGGAAGGAAAGGGAGGGCACCGGCACTCCGACGACTGAGCCGCCAGGAGGCGCCGCGTACGGCAGCGAGGGCAGGCAGCCCGTGTCCGGGTCCGTCTACGTGAGAACCGCGGCGAGGTCGCGAGGGCAGTCCGGTGCGCAACTGGCGGCGCTCCGGATCCGAGGCCGAACATATGGAGCTGCCTGGGCACCTCGTTCATACGTGGCCGTCCGGCCACGCTGATGTCAGCAGTGGACGTCATTGCCGTCGAGCGAAGCAGCCAGAGCCGAGCGCGTGGTCGTAGCTGGAACGCGTCACACCTCGAACAGCGCGTCTCCCTGCGCCCCCGATGCCGGATCGAGCAGCCGGCGCAGGTGCGCAACGCTGCCGCGCCAGCGTCCGCCCTCTTCCGCTCCCCAGAGGTCGGACAGCTCGGACTTGTCGGCGAGGACTCGGTCCAGGGCCTCGGCGGCCAATCGCCTGACGTCCGCCGACATCCTCGGTATGGGCTTTTCCGGGCCGTAGTGGAGGCTGACCGGTTCGCCGCCCGGACACTGGGCGGCGATCAAGGCGGCAGCGGCTACGGCCTCCTCGGCGTCGGGCGCCTCCAGATAGTCATGGTTGTCGACGGCGCGCATCAGCGCCCCGCGGACGAGACGTTCGCGCTCTCCCTCAGCGGCGTCGTCCAGGTCGTTGGCGAAGTCTGCGGCCGTATCGTTGTCGAACGGACCGATGTCCCAGGTACCCACGGCTACCCCTCATTTGACGGATCGCGATCTTCGCACTCGCCACTGTGAGCCAGCCGTCCGCACCATCCGCATGTCGTGCTCGCCATGGTCGGAGACTAGTGCGCAACGCCCCGATGAGCTTGAGATGCGTGACCGTTGTGCTCGCGGACCAGTGCAAGCCGCAGGGCAGGCCCGTGCCGACAGCTTCGGAGCCATCAGCTTGGGAAGCTGCGATCACCCGAGGCACTCCCCGCAGGATCTGGTGCGGTTATGGTGCGCTCGCCTCGCTGGGGATCATTCCCCCAGAATCGGCAAACTGCGCTGCTGCCAGACGGACCCGACGGGGGAACCCGAGCCCACACACAGCACAGCCCAATAGGCGTCCCTAAGTCCGGGACTTGGGGAAACCTCAGGTGCCCGGCGCGAAGATGTGAGCGGTGGTATGGGGGCGCGCGCAGAGGCGCGCGCTGTTCGCGAGTGCATCGGCCTCAATGTCGCGATATGGAAACAGGCCTTCCACTTGGCGGTGATTCCTTGAAGTCTTGACCAAGCAAGGACGGGGGGAAGTGTGAAGATCCTTTCAAGGTGGTCCGGGGTGCCAGTAGCCGCAAAGCCGTGGGCGGCTGACGGCTGTCGAGATGCCTCAGGGCGAGCCGGGGTCGCATCGCAATCGCTGCGATGTCCCTTCAATGGAAGCGTTCTGACGACTCGGCACCACGCTGTCGGGTGGCCTCAGGGGCGATTCACAGGTTTTGAATCGGCAAAGAGGGTTCCGCCTAGCGGGTTGTTGCTGAACTCTTGAGATCCGCAAATTAGGGGGTTTTGTGAAGATCACCGACCATAGTTTGTGCACGTTCAGGCAGGGGGCCTGGGCAGGTCGGTGACGCGGTGATGGTCGACGCAGACGTTTGCTGCAACCGGATGTTCAGTCCGACGCTCCCACACCGCTTCATGCAGTATCCGACGCCGCGACTGCCTGCTTCAGGGACAGGCAGGTCGCAATTCAGGGGCGCCGTCAGCCAGTTCGCGCATGTCCGTGGACTGGTTTCAAGGGGAGGAAACCACCATGCATGTTTGTGTGCTCGGGCAGGGCTACGTCGGCCTGCCCCTGGCCCTGAGGGCCGCCGAGGCCGGACACACCGTGACCGGCTACGAACCCGACCGGAAGCGCTGCGAGAAGCTGGCCGCCGGATCGTCCTACATCGAGGACATCGACTCCACCCGCCTGCGACAAGTGCAACGTTCGGGCGCCTACACCGCCAGCTCGGATCCGAAAGACCTCAAGGGCTTCGACGTTGCGGTCATCACCGTGCCGACGCCGCTGACCGACCGTGCGCCGGACCTCAGTTGCGTACGAGAGGCCGGCGGCGTGCTGGCTGAGTGGCTGGAGCCGGGTGCCTCCGTGGTGCTTGAGTCGACCACGCATCCAGGCACCACGCGCGAGGTGCTCATCCCATTGCTGGAGGAGGGCTCGGGCCTGGTCGCCGGGCAGGACTTTCATGTCGGCTTCAGCCCCGAGCGCATCGATCCCGGCAACGCGGACTGGCGGTTGGAGAACACGCCCAAGATCGTCGCCGGGCTCACGGATGCCTGCCTGCGCCAGGTGAAGGCCTTCTACGACTCGGTCACCGAAGTCACCGTCCCGGCATCGGGGCTGGAAGAGGCTGAGCTGGCCAAGGTGTTCGAGAACACCTACCGGCATGTCAACATCGCCCTGGTCAACGAGCTCTCCCGGATGGCTCACACACTTGGCGTGGACGTGTGGCACACCCTGGAGTTGGCCGCGACCAAGCCGTTCGGGTTCACCAAGTTCCTGCCTGGACCGGGCGTCGGCGGGCACTGCCTGCCCATCGACCCTGTCTACCTCAGCCATCACGTCAAAGCACGGCACGGGCAGACCTTCCGGCTCATTGAGCTGGCTCAGGACATCAACGAAAGTCAGCCCGACTACGTGGTGCGCCGATTGCAGGACTCGCTCAGCCGCCGCTTCCGCCGCAGCGTGCACGGCGCTCGCATCCTCGCCCTGGGTGCCGCATACAAGCCGGGCACCGCGGACGCCCGCCAGTCGCCGGCCGTCCAGGTCATCGACCGGTTGCGCACTATGGGAGCCGACGTCACTGTCGTAGACCCCTACCTGCCGGACGGCGGCTCCAGGGAGATTCCCTTTGCCACCGCGGGGAACGGCATGAGCGTCGCCGACTTCGATGCGGTCCTCCTGCTCACCCCGCACGGCGAGTTCGATCTCACCCAGGTCGCCGCCGAGGCGGCGTACGTGTTGGACACACGTGGCGTCATGGCGGCCGCCCCGCACGTCGAGCGGCTCTAGAGCACGCATAGAGCAACGCCGTAGCCAGGCGTGTGCACGGACAGTGGCGTGCCGTCGAGCTTCACGGCTGGCAGCTACGGCCGTCGCCGGGGAATCAGAAGGGCGTCGCGAACGCCCGGACTCCATCCGGAAGACGGGGATGAGGGAACGAGACCCCATCCCGGTCGAGAACCAGGACGCCGTGGGACCGGTGACGGCCCACGACGTACTCGCCGTCACGAAGGTCGCCGACGAGGCGGCCCATGTGCTGGACATACGCGGTGTCATGCCGGCCCGCGACGACGCCGGACGTCTCTGACGCCCGGGAAAGAGGCAAACATGTACGGACAGAACGGTGTGGGTGCCGCGATCGGTACAGCCACGGGGGGAGCAGCATTGGCCGCTACGGGCGGCACAGCTCTGGGGTGGATCGTGCTGGGGGCCATGCTCTTTGTGATCGGCGGCGTGGCGGTCTTCCGCCTGGCGACCCGCGGTAAGCGGGTGACCGCTTGAGCACTTCATCACGGGCCAGATTCTCCGTGGTGACCGCTGTGGTGGTGGCGGCTCTGGCCGCTGCCACCGTGGTGGTGCACCTCCAGTCCAAGAGCCCGATCCTGACGTTCTACTGGTGGCTGGGCATGATGGTGATCGTGCTCTGCCTGGTCTCGTTCCTGAAAGGCCGGTCCTTCACGCACCTGCCCGTGGCTCCTGGCCGAACGGTGGCGATCATCCCCGCTTTCGAGGAGCCCACGGAAAACCTGCACCGAACGGTGTGGTCGCTGCTGGCCCAGACACATCCGGTCGACGAGATCCACGTCATCGATGACGGCTCCAAGCAATACCCCGTGGAGCCCTTCGAACACCCCCAGGTCTTCTGGCACCGGCAGGAGAACAAGGGCAAGCGTGGAGCGCAAGTCACGGTGCTCCGCCATCTTCAGGCGCAGGGCAAGCACTTCGACTTCGTTCTCACCATCGACTCGGACGGCGAGCCCTTCCCGGATGCGCTGGAGCAGCAGCTGCGGGCCATGAGCAATCCGAAGATCCAGGCAACCACCGGGATGATCTACATCCGCAACTTCGAGGAGACCTGGGTCTCCAGGGCCGCAGACATCGACATCGGCACCTCGTGCGTGATGATGCGGTCCTCGCGTTCCATGCTCGGAGCGCTGGAAACCACCTCGGGCGCACTTGCTCTCTACCGCGCCGAGCTGCTCTACGACCACTTGGACGCCTACGAGGTGGAGTGCGGAACGGGCGACGATCGCTGGCTGGCGCTGCGAGCCCTCATGCGCGGTGAGGTCGTGGCCGTCAACGAGGCCGGCGTGATCACCGACATGCCGACCACGCTGAAGAAGACCTACCGTCAGCGTCTCCGCTGGGCTCGGTCGTGGTGGTGGATGCTGCCGTTCGTCTACTCCCGGCTGTCCCTGAAGCAACTCATATCGCCAACCTTTGGTCTGCTCCAGCTTGTCATCACCCCCGTGATGCTGGCCTGGACTCTCGTGATGACGCTGATGACCCTGGGCGGCCGCTACCACAACCCCGGCGTGGCCCTGGTCTACCTCGGGGTCTACCTCGTGGTCCGGTACGGCCAGTCAGGTCTGTACGTACTCATGCGTCCGGACATGACCACGCGCCAGCGGTGGCGCTCGTGGCTCGTCGGAACTCCGACGGCCGTCTTCATGAACATCGTGCTCCTGTGCCCCACCCGCTACTGGGCCCTGTTCAAGCTCCGTGACAACGCGTGGCAGTCCCGAGGGCTGACAGCCAAGACGGCTCTACCGAAGGGTCGCCACCGCGCGAAGTCGAAGGATCTGATGAACGCGTAAGTGCCAACAAAGCGATCACCAGCGTGTGGCTGAGGCCCCTCACCGCCGCCTGGCACAAGGTGCAGCTGAGCAATTGGACCAAAGGTCGCACCCGCTCGACGTCTCTGCCGACCGCATGGCAGTGGTGGCAGGCGTGTGGCACAACCACGAACACGACGAAGGGCCAGCCTGGGAGGGAAACCCTCCTGAGCTGGCCCTTTGCTCTGTGCCCCCGGCAGGATTCGAACCTGCGACACCCGCTTTAGGAGTTCGATCCGAGCCTGCTCCGGCTGCTGTCGGCGATTGGTGCGACGGCCGGACGGAGACGTTGGTGTACGCCCCCGTCCGGCGTCGTTGATGTCAGCCGTGGATGTCAGAAGCCTTCTGGTCCGTAGCTCTGGATGTATCGGTCACTGACGGTCACACCCGTCCCACTTTGCCCGAGTGAGGACGCTACCGGACGAGGCCGGTTGAGGTAGTTGCTGTACTTCACTGCTGACCGCAGCGGGGCTTTCCGCCCTTTTGCTTCTAGCTCAGTAGTTGCGCCAGGGACCAACGCAAGACCGAACGATGGCGTCACCTTCCATCACAGCAACCTGGACACGTGCTTGCGTGATCAAGTTTGCGTCATCCGCATAGGTGTGCCAGGCGCCACCATCGCCTTTTCCGCCATAAATCTCATGCCAAGACCACGACTTCAGCGTTCCGTTTCCATTAATGGTCTGGAGTCGCACGCCGACATGATGACCATCCGCGGCCTGGTCCCATACGTAGAGGTCAAGCGGGTCAATACGCGTCGGATCCGCCCATTCCCCCCACCAGTATCCATAAGCCCCCGTGGTGGTGCATTCCGAACTCGTCGCAGCTTCAGCGGGTGACGCTGCGAGAGGCACGAGAGCGACTGCCGCAATTGCGGATGTAATCGCCGTTACCGCACGCCTGTTTGTCACGATTCCCCCTCCAGTGAAGTTTCGATGTGGCCTAGTTCGTGTATCCGGCGGGATCTTAGGACACTCTTGATGATCTTGACAAGGGAGTCGCTTGGTGAAGTTGCGTTGCTTAATGCAGTGCTCAGAGCGTTCAGTTCAATAGAGCGGTGGTGCGCACAAGGGTCGGCGGAGCGACTTTGGCCGGGAGCTGCTTTGGCGCGAGTGATCATCGCCCCGTAAGCTTCCGGCGCGTCGGGCAGTCTGTGGACCTGCCCGGTAAAGCACGACGTTGGGGCCATGACCTTCGAGGCTCGCGCCAAAGTGGCTGGCTAACCTCGCCGTTTCACTTGGGGACGGCGAGGCTAGTGCCTGGTCAGGTTCTTGACCTCCGGAGGAAGGCTGCCACCGGCTTGGATGGCGAGCAGCATGACCTCGTCCGGGGTGTACCGCATCGCGATGGCGATACGTGGATCCAAGCCGTCGACGGCATAGGCCGTCGCTTCGTGCCCTGCCGTATCGTCGTCGACGCTCGGTGTGTCGTTGCAGGGCGGGAACTCGGCGGTGCCGAGTGCGTCGCCTATCCGGAAGTCGACGTTGGCCACCTCCGTATAGGTACGGTCCCCATACGTGGCCACGATCGCGCAATCCCCTTCGGCCTCCCCGCCACCGCCCTGCGCTGAACAGGCGGCCGTCAGCACGGCCACGACCATGACCATCACCGAGGACAACGGCAGCAACCGCGGCCGCGTCGGCATGTCGGCGTCACGTGGGAGAGAAAGTCTGACTCGCATCAGTGGGACTCCTTCTGGGGCGTGCGCGCTCCGTCTCACCGGGTACGGCGGAACCCAGGGGTTCGGACCCCACGCGCGTCTCCCGATCGATTCATGAACGTTCAACAGAGCGACGACCCTTTCAGGTGCTCACGCCATCCTTCAAGGGTGCCTGCCCGCCCGGTCGGTGTAGCGGCTGTGGGCTGGAGTTTCAATGACCGAGTCAAGGCGACGGGCGTCGCCTAACAGCGAGGACGGCGCCCGTACGAGGTCAAAGCTTTGAGGTCTGGCCTCATCCTTATCAGGTCGATCGCGGAGCCCTGGGGGGTGGATGGTTCCTGGCCTGTCGACGGTTTATCGCCCGTTGGGGGCCGCTTGCGTGCGGTTGCGTTCGCCGCTGTTGGTGTCAACCGTTGATGTCAGACGCTCACGACGACTTGAGCGCCCAGAGGTAGACCACCAGACGTGAGGGACCTTCGCGCTCATCGACGAGCACCGAGACCTGCCCGCCGTAGTAATTGCCACTCTCACCTGAATACGCATAGGCGCTTGAGTACTTGCTCAGCTGGTCAAGATGCCACCCGGCCCTCTTCACGACTTCGGTGTCGATGTAGCGAAATCCCTTCTCCTCGAGCTTGACCGGCCCATCCGATCCAGTCCGCAGCGTTGAGGTGAACTGCGTGAGCTGCTGCTTCGTGACGGTGAAGCGGAACATCGCTTCGTCCCCCTGGTAGGCACCGAAGTCCTTGTACGACACGTCATGGGCACCTTCGGGAATCTTGAGCCCAAAACTGTGCAGTACCTCGGGCAATGGCCGCGGCGGAGTGCGAAACCACTCAAAGGGCCGCGCCCACAGCACAGCCCCAACAGCCATCACGCCGGCCAGAGCGACCACGGCGCGTATCCGACGCCGGGGAGATGCCATCGTCTGTGCCACCGGGCCCCCATCTGCTGAAGTGTGGTGGGACCCTACCTCGCTGTGAGAAGACTCAAGGTCCCGGGACACCTGACTGCATGGGCTCTGTACGCCCGCCCGTAGATCCTCTGCGGACCTGCTGCTACCTCACCCACCACTCTCCCCGGCTCCCATCCCGTACGCCGTCGACCCACACACCGTGGAGCAGGCGTGGTTCCTGGCGTCCAGGTGGAGCGCGCCACTGTACGAACGACCTGGACGCCAGGGGCCGCGTCTGCTCGGCTCTGCCTGGGTCGATGGTGTGCGGGATGGGAGCTCCCGCGCACGCCCCTACGGACCCGCGGCCGCGAACGGCGCCCCTCCATCCCGGTGCCGGCCGATCCCCCGCCGGAGGCATCGTTCTATCCGTGGCCGCGCCGTGCCGTGATCGACTCATGGCCACCGGTCCTACCCACGTGTGGGCGCGCGTCGGCGCAGCGCGGGCGGAGCGGGCCGGAGGCAGGAGCGTCGCCCGCAGCGGAGCCGGAAAGCGCGCCCGGCGGAGCGGAGCGCAGCCGGGGCTTGATGAAGTAGAGAAAGTCTTATCCCGCTGTGATGAGGTGCCGGCCGTCGTGGCTCCGTACGTGGGGTCCGTTGCCGTCCAAGGCATCCAAGAGCCTGATCGCGAAGACCTCGGACATGCGCTCCGCCACCTCGTCAGGCGTGAGCCATGCAACCGCCGTCGACTCGTCGGACGTCCGTTCCTCGCCGCCGGATGGCTTGCAGCGGAAGACCAGTGCCACGATGCCTCGGGTCGTGTTCTTGTAGACGCCGGTGAGTTCGTCCACCTCGACCTGGACGCCTGTCTCCTCCAGGACCTCGCGGGCGACGCCCGCTTCAGGGGTCTCTTCGAGTTCGAGTACGCCGCCGGGGAGCTCCCAAGTGCCGTTGTCGGCGCGGCGGATCGCCAGGAGGCGCCCGTCCTCGCGCACCACGGCTCCGGCCACGGATACCGAGTGCAGCGATGGTGCCTGCCTTGCCTCCTGTGATTGACTCATGTATAGGAGCATAGGAGGAAGAGAAGGACTATGGGAACCGCGGTAGGAGGAGACAAGGCCGTACCTCGGTACGTGCAGATCGCGAACGAGATCGTTCAGCAGATCCGGGCAGGCGTCCTCGAACCTGGCGACATGGTGCCGAGTGAGTCCGAGTTGGTCGACCGCTACGGCGTCTCTGGCGGCACCATCCGTAAGGCCATGGTCGAGGTGCGCGCGAGCGGCCTCGTCGAGACCCGGCACGGCAAGGGCTCCATCGTGAAGGACCGGCCGCCCGTGCGGCACCGCTCCTCCGATCGCTTCCGGCGCTCTCTCCGTCAGGGGGGTAAGGCCGCGTATCTCGCGGAGTCCGAGCAGTCCGGCGCCTCTGCCAAGGTGAGCGTCCTCTACGTCGGGCCGATGGAGGCCCCTGAGGATGCCGCCCGCCGTCTGGGCGTGCCCGTTGGCACTCAGGTCCTCGCCCGCCGGCGTCTCTACTTCCGCAACGGCACGCCGGTCGAGACCGCGACGTCGTACCTGCCGTGGGACGTCGTCAAGGAGATCCCGGAGCTGTTCGCCGAGAACCCCGGTGGCGGTGGCATCTACGCCCGACTCGAAGAGGCCGGGCATGAGTTCGCCGAGTTCGTCGAGACGCTGCAAGCGCGTCCGGCCTCCAAGGCAGAGGCGTCCGAGCTGGCGCTCAGTCCTGGTGCGCCCCTGGTTCATCTGATCCGGGAGGCCCGTACGACCGAGGGCCTGGTCGTCGAGGTCTGCGACACGCTCATGGCCGCTGACCAGTTCGTTTTCGAGTATCGGATCCCGGCAGCAGACTGACGGCCGCTCAACTGCCCACAGCCCGTCGCGAGTTCGTTTTCGCGGCGGGTTGACTCATGTATAGGAGTGATGCACTCTTCTTCATGTCACTCATATACATGAGTGACAGAGTCCAGCCTCTATGTAGGAGTGATCTGCTGTGCGCCAGATTCCCGTCGACACCGCCAACGCCACCGTGATGGTCGCCAAGGCCCCGCAGCCCAAGGTCAAGGACCGCCGTACGGGCGAGATCGCCACCGACGCCGAGACCGGCGCGACGATGATGACCGTCGACGTGATGTTCGCGGCCAACGACGAGGTGGAGATCCTCTCCATCACCGTCCCGGAGCCGGGCATCTCCGCCGAGCTGGCCATGGGGACCCCGGTCGCTCTCACCGGCCTGGTCGCCCGTCCGTGGGAGAACGAGTTCAACGGGCAGAAGCGGCACGGCATCGCGTTCCGCGCGGTCGCCGTCACCTCGCTCGCCGATGCTGCGGCGAAGCCCAAGGCGGCCTGATCATGGCCGCGTTCACGGTCGCCCTGGTGCTGGTCGTCGCCGCTGCGGGTCTCCTGCGGTGGCGGCGCCCCGCCTGGTACTGGCTGACCTTCGGGGTCACCCTCGCGGCGCTCCGGGTCCTGATCCGGTACGCCTCGGTCATGGACGCCTGCGGGCTGACCGTTCCGCCCTCGCGCTGGCGCCTCGCCCTCGCCCGGATCGCCGACCGGCCGGTGCCTGACTCCCGGGTGCCGCGCATCCTTCGGTTACGCCCGACCCGTACAGGGCTCGTCCTGCGACTCAAGCTTCGCCCGGGGCAGGACGCCTTCGACGTCGCGGCGGCTTCCGACCGGTTGCGGCACTCCTTCTCGATGTACGGCGTCACCTCCCGGGAAGTGCGGTCCGGCGTCGTAGAGCTGCGGATGACCGGCTATGACGTGCTCAAGCGCGTGCAGATGCCCGCCAAGGCAGACGCCCGCCCCATGCGGGTGCCGGTCGCCCTGCGGGAAGACGGCTCGGTGCACTACCGCGACTACCGCGCCGTCCCGCACGCCCTCACCCTCGGGGCCACGGAGTCCGGCAAGTCCGTGTATCAGCGCAACCTGGTCGCCGGGCTCGCCCCGATGGATGTTGCCCTGGTCGGCATCGACTGCAAGCAGGGAGTGGAACTCTTTCCGCTGGCACACCGGTTCTCCGCGCTCGCCGACAACCCCGACACCGCCGCCGAACTGCTCGACGCGCTCGTCGACCACATGCAGGGGGTCTACCAACTGATCCGGGCCGAGCAGCGCACCAGCGTCGCTGTACCGGACGCGGACATTGCCGCCGACATCTGGGATCTGCCCGAGGAACTGCGCCCGGTCCCGGTCGTGGTCCTGGTGGACGAGGTCGCCGAGCTGGCCCTGTTCGCCAACAAGGAAGAGGAGAAGCGGCGGGACCGCATCATCACCGCCCTGGTCCGCCTCGCCCAGCTCGGCCGCGCGGCCGGCATCTACCTGGAGATCTGCGGCCAGCGCTTCGGCTCCGAACTCGGCAAGGGCATCACCATGCTCCGTGCCCAGCTCACCGGCCGCACCGCACACCGCGTCAACGACGAGACCTCCGCGAACATGGCCTTCGGCGACATCTCCCCGGACGCCGTCCTGGCCGCCATCCAGATCCCCGCCGAGCTGCGTGGCGTCGCCATCGCCGGTGACTCCACCGGAGGCTGGCACCGCATCCGCGCCCCGCACACCTCCCTGCGCCAAGCCGTGAACGTCTGCAACAAGCACGCCGACCGCACGCCCGCGCTGCCCGTCCTGGCGCCTTTCCGGCCTGCCGCAGCCGCGCCGCCCGCTCCTCGCGTGCCGCTGTCCAAGACAGCCCCCGTCACGGCCTGACCCTCCCGCCCCAACCGGTCGGCGCGACCGCCTCGCGCCAGGTCCCTACCCCCGCCATGCCTCATCCCAGAAGGGAGCTCGTGATGGCCCGCCCCGCTCTTCGCGTCGACGCGGTCCTGGTCCAGGCCGTCATCGCCGGGGCCCTGTCCTTCGCCCACCTCCACGACCTCGCCGCCGCTGCCGGACAGGACGGCTGGAAGGCATGGGCCTACCCGATCAGCGTCGACCTTCTCCTGGTAGCCGCGTGGCGCCGACTGCGGACGGACGGTCCTTCACGGCTGGCTTGGTGCTGGTTCATCACCGCGCTGTTCGCCTCGCTGGGCGCCAACGTGGCCACGGCCGGTCTGCTCGACCTGGACCAGGTTCCGGCATGGCTGCGCATCCTCGTCGCGGCGTGGCCGGCGCTCGCGTTCATGGGTGGGACGCTCCTGGCCCACTCCGCCGCAGAGCAGGTCCCGGAACCGCCGGCGCCTACGGTCCCGGACCCCGAACCGGCACCCGAGCCCGTGCCCACGCCCGCCCCGGAGCCTGAGCCCGTCCCGGCCGCCGACGACACCCCGGAGCTTCCCGCCGCCGAGCCCGCTCCGATTCCTCCTGTCACGGCTCCGCCGGTCCCGGCCGCGCTCGTCGACCACGCCCGCAAGGTCGCCGACGACCACCAGGCGCGTACGGGATCGCCCATCGACACCGACACCTTGCGCGCCCGCCTCGGCGTCCCGCCCCAGCTGGCCGACGCCATAGCCGCCCAGCTCGCCTGATCCGAAGGGAGACACCTCGTGCTCGTCGACCCGGCCAACCTGACCGCCGCCGACCACCTCGACGCCGCCCGCGAAATGGCCACCACCAACCGGCCCTTCCTCGCCCACCTGCTCGCCGAGGAGGCCGCCCGCCTCACCACCGACCCGGCCACCGCCGCCGGTATCCGCGCCGCCTTCCCCGACCCGAACCTGACCCGAACGGAGACCGACTGACATGCCCACCCGCGACTTCTTCCACTCCGTGATGCGGATCGGCCCGGTGCAGATCGGCACCCACCGCGACCGCCACGGCACCACCAAGCACGCCGCCGTGTGCAGCTCGGACGGCTGCGGCTGGTCCGCCGACTACTCCAGCCAGTCCGCCGCCCAGCTCGCCGCCCGCACCCACCGCTGCAAGGTCCGCTAGGAGACCGCCATGGATGTCCCGCTCTGGTTCGCCCTGCTCGTCGTCGGCTACCTCGGCGTCAAGCTCATCCGCCCGCCCGCCTGGCTCATCGCGGTGCTCCTGCTCGGCGGCTTCCTCCTCGCCGACAGCGTCCTGGCCCCCGCCATCGAGACCTTCATCAAGTGACCCGCGCCCGAAAGGAGAACCACTGATGTTCCGCCCGAAGATCCCGACCATGCCCACCCCGACCGGCCGCGTCACGCCGCCCTCCGTGGTCGCGCCGACTGCCATCGTCCCGGGCTCGCACACCCCGCCGGCCTACCCGACGCAACCCGCCCGCTCTCGCCCCACCGTCCAGCTCACGCCCGGTACCGCGCTCGCCCTCGTCGGCGGCGGCACCGCCGTCGTCCTGGTCGTCGGCGCCGTCCTGGTCTCCCTGCTCCTGGCGGTCGCCATCACCGGCGCCTCGGTCGCCGTCTGCGCCGTCGTCCTGCGCTCGCTCCTCGCATCCGAGGCCAAGCGACGCTGACCGGCCCCCGGGCGGCCTCAACCGCCAAGTCTCCGCCGCCCGGGCGCCGTCCCCTGTCCGATCCACTGAACCGGAAGGAACCCCCATCATGACCGGCTCCACCCCGGCCGCCACCGGCAACGCCCGGATCTGCTCGAACTGCGACGGCTTCGGCTCCGTCGCCATCACCCTCGGCGGCCGCGACCGACACGGCCACCTGCGGACCATCACCGCCCACTGCCCGGCCTGCGACGGCCTCGGCACCGTCCCCGCCCGCCGTACGCGGGAGGGCGCCCGTGCCTGAGACGCTGCTCGACCCGACCACCCTCGGCGACGTGCTGAGGGTGGCTTCGGCCTCCGACTACCACCGCTGGGAAGACCAGATCTGCCGCACCGGCGGCTGCTCCGACCCCATCCACCTGACCGGCTGGACCCTGACCAAGGACAAGACGACCGGCGAGACCCTGCACCACTACTCCACCAAACACGAGCCCGGCGGACGGCTCCGCCTCGCCTGCGGCAACCGCCGGGCCTCCCGCTGCCCGTCCTGCGCCTGGACCTACGCAGGCGACACCTACCACCTCATCCGCGCCGGGCTCGCCGGTGACGACCGCCGCGACATCCCCGCCACCGTCCGCGACCACCCCCGCGTCTTCGCCACCCTCACCGCACCCTCCTTCGGCCCGGTCCACAACCGGCCCGACCGAGGTATCTGCCGCTGCGGCACAGGCCATGCCGCCGACGACCCGGCCTTGGGCACCGCCCTCGACCCGGAGACGTACGACTACGCGGGCGCGGTGCTGTTCAACAATCACGCCGGACAGCTCTGGCAGCGCTTCACCACCCGGCTCCGCCGCGAGATAGCCGCCCGCGCCGGCCTCACCCGCCGCGAACTCGCCGACCACCTCCGCGTCTCCTACGGCAAGGTCGCCGAGTTCCAGAAGCGCGGCGCCCTGCACTTCCACGCCGTGATCCGCCTCGACGGCCCGGACGGCCCCGACACGCCGCCGCCCGCCTGGGCCACGGTCGACCTCCTCGCCGACGCGATCCACGCCGCTGCCAGCCACTCGTACACCTCCGTCTCGGTCCCGGCCGCCGAAGACCAACCGGCCCGCACCTTCCGCTGGGGCACCCAGCTCGACGTCCGCCCGGTGAAGGCGTTCGGCGACGGGTCAGAGATCACGGAACAGGCCGTCGCCTCCTACGTCGCCAAGTACGCCACCAAGGCCGCCGAGAACACCGGCACCCTCGACCGCCGCATCGGCGAACTCTCCGAACTCGACCGCCACGGCGTCCCCGACCACACCCGCCGCCTGATCGAAGCCTGCAAGCTGCTCGATCCGCTCTATCCGGACCGGCGGTTGTGGGCCTGGGCGCACATGCTCGGCTTCCGCGGCCACTTCTCCTCCAAGTCCCGCCGCTACTCCACCACCCTCGGCGCCCTCCGCCAGGCCCGCGCCGACTACCGCGCCGCCCAGGAACACGCCGCCCTCGGCCTGGACGACCACGACCGCGAGCCGGACACCGTCCTGGTCCTGGCCGACTGGCAGTACGCCGGCCACGGCCACACCCCTGGTGAATCCGTCCTTGCCGCGACCATCGCCCGCGACCTGCAGTTCAACCGCGAAACCGCCCGCGAAGCCCTACGCGACCAACTCGCCTCGGAAGGAGCCGCAGCATGACCACCGCCACCCCGGAGCTGCTGACCGTGCCCGAAGTCATGGCGCGGCTCAGGCTCGGCCGCTCCACGGTCTACGACCTGATCCGCTCGCGCCGCCTGGTCTCCATCACCGTCGGCCGTTCCCGCCGCATCCCCGCTGACGCGCTGCGTGACTTCATCGCCCGCGAGATCGAGGAGGCCGCCTGATGGCCAGTCAGCGCAAGCGCAACCCCAACGGATCAGGCACGATCACCAAGCGCAAGGACGGCCGCTATCAGTGCGCGGTCTACGTCCTCCCAGCCGGACGGCACCCGCGCCCGCAAGTTCGCCTACGGCAAGAACTGGGCTGAGTGCGATGCCAAGCGCCGTGAACTGCTCGACAAGGTCGACCAGGGGGTGCCCGTGCCGACTCGGTCGACCAGTCTCGCCGAGTGGCTGCCGTACTGGCTGGACAACGTCATCAAGCCTCGCCGCAAGCTCAGCACGTACGACAAGTACGAGGCGCACGTCCGGCTCTACCTGGTGCCGATGCTCGGCACGAAGCGGCTCGAATCACTGGGCGTCACCGACGTGCGCCGCTTCCTCGTCCGCCTGGAGGAGAAGACCACCGCGGCGACGGCCAAGGAGGCACACCGTGTGCTGCGTTCGGCACTGTCCTCCGCGTGCCGCGAGGAACTGATCACGCGCAACGTCGCCAAGCTCGTCGAGCCTCCTCGCACCGACAACCGCGAGCTGAAGCCCTGGAGCCTGGACGAGACGCTCGACTTCCTAGCGGCCTCCCGAAAGGACCCGCTCTACGCGGCCTTCGTGCTCGCCCTCGCTATGGGCCTTCGTCGGGGGGAGATCGTCGGCCTGCGTTGGTCGGACGTCGACCTCGACCACCGCGTGCTGTACGTCCGCCAGCAGACGCAGCGCCGCCGGGGCGTGCTGTACGACGACGATCCCAAGAGCCGTCGTCGCCGTGCTATCCCGCTGCCCGCGCTCTGCATCGCGCCGCTGCGCTGGCACCGCATGCGGCAGGCGGCGGCTCGGGCGAGAGCGGGGGAGACCTGGCAGGAGTCCGCCTACGTCTTCACCACCCGGACCGGTCGCCCGGTCGAGCCGCGGAACGTCTACCGCTCCTTCACGCGCGTCGCCCGGTCCGCCGGCCTCCGCGTGATCCGCCTGCACGATGCTCGCCACGGCACCGCGACTCTCCTTACGGCGGCCGGGGTCGCGCCCCGTGTCGTGATGGAGATCCTGGGCCACTCGCAGATCAGCATCACCATGGACGTCTACACGCACGTCGTGCAGGACACGCAGCGCGAGGCCATGAGCCACATGGATCGGCTGCTGCGGAGGCGTCCCGGTCGTCAGTGACCGACGCCGTTGATGTCAGAAGTGGATGTCAAAGGCCCCGGACCATGATCGGTCCGGGGCCTTTTGGCTGGTGCCCCCGGCAGGATTCGAACCTGCGACACCCGCTTTAGGAGAGCGGTGCTCTATCCCCTGAGCTACGAAGGCGCGGATCGTGGAAGATCCGGCGACTAGCCTAGCGGATGCTCGATCGGTCTTGGGAGTTTTCTTGTTTCCGCTGGTCAGGGCGGGGTTTGGTGGGTCCGGGGTGGCGGGGGCCGCCGTGGGCCGCTTGACCTCAAGTTAAGTTGAGTTTCTAGGTTTCTCGTGTCGGTCACGGCCATCACGGTGAGCGGGCCGGCTCCCCGCGACGAGAAACGAGGAACCCATGTCCCACGCGCCTCTCAAGATCGGTGTGCTCATCGGCAGTGTTCGGCCCGGGCGGTTCGCCGACAGGGTGTCCCGGTGGTTCCTGTCCGAGATCGGACGGCGGGACGACATGGAGACGCACGTCATCGATCTGTCCGAACCCGTGCTCGCCGACGAGCTCAAGCTCACCCTCGAAGAGTCCGACGCCCCGGCCCTCGCCCGGCGGATCGGAGGGCTCGACGGGTTCGTCGTCATCACGCCCGAGTACAACCACGGCTACCCCGCCGCCCTCAAGCTCGCCATCGACTACGTCTACCGGGAGTGGCGGGCCAAGCCGGTCGGGTTCGTGTCGTACGGCGGGATGGCCGGCGGGCAGCGGGCCGTGGAGCAGTTGCGGCAGGTCTTCGCCGAGCTGCACGCCGTCACCCTGCGCGACACCGTCAGCTTCCACATGGCCTGGGAGCGGTTCGACGACGAAGGGCGCCCGCATGACGAGGACGGCACCGCCAAGGCCGCCGCCGTGCTGCTGGACCAGCTCGCCTGGTGGGGGCTCACCCTTCGGGAGGGGCGCGCCGTCCGGTCCTACGTCGGCTGAACTGGGGCGGGGACGTTCACGGGAGGGCGTGGGTGAAGCGGGCCGTCACCCGCAGGTCGTCCTCCAATTCGCCTGCGGTGCGAAGTAGTTGCGGGAGCACGTCCTGCGCGCACGCCTCCCGCGTCCGCCGGGCCGCGTGGACAGCCGTCTCGATCGCCGCCACCACCTGGCCCTCGCCGTTGCGCACCGGTACCGCCAGCGTGCGCAGCCCCGCCTCCGGTTCGTCGTCGGACAGGGCGTGGCCGTGGCGGGCCACCACGTCCAGGGCGGCCGTCAGGTCGTCGGGGTCGGGGGCCGCGGGGTGGCAGAAGGCCCGTTTGCGCAGGTCCGGGGAGAGATCCGCCAGGAGGACGCGGCCCGCGGGGCTCGCGTGCGCCGGGCGCCGTGTGCCCACCTCGGCGCCCGCGCTCAGGGCATGGGCGGGCGCGGTCCCGGCCGTGCAACGGGTCTCCTCGCCGGACGGGGTCAGCACCGCCAGGGAGACCGACTCGCCGATCCGGTCGGACAGTTCGGCCAGGTGCGGGGCCGCGATCCGGGACAGCGGCATACGGGACAGGGGCGGGAAGCCCAGCGACAGCACGCGGGGCGTCAGCCGGAAGCCCCGCGTGCCCGACCGGCGGACCAGCCCCAGGTGGCCGTAGGTGAGCAGGGCCCTGCGTGCCGTGGCGCGCGTCAGCCCGGTCGTACGGGCCACGTCGGTGAGCGTCAGTTCGCCGCGGCCCTCGCCGAACGCGGTCAGGACCGTCAGCCCGCGCGCCAGCGACGCGACGAACTCCCGGCCCAGTTCCTGCTTGGAGGCGCCCGTCCAGGACGCCAGCCCGGTCGGGCCGGCACCGGTCGGGCCGGCACCAAGCGAGCCGACGTCCTGGACGGGGGCGTCGCGCAGGGTGCGTTCCATCGCCGCCGCCGCGTCCCGCAGGCGGGGGAGGTGGGTGTCGCACAGTCCGGGGGCGGTGTGCCGGCCGGTGTGGCTGACGATGCTCGCCGCGCAGACGACCCGGCCGCCCTCGCGGGGGTCGCGGACCGGCACGGACAGGGTGAGCAGGCCGGGCTCGGTGAGCTGGTCGTCCACGGCCCAGCCGTCCCGGCCTGCCGTCCTCGCCCGTTCTTCGAAGTCGCCGTGCATGTAAGAGGTGGGGTCGTCGCGCCACGCGTTCCAGTCGGTCTCCGTCCACTCCGCCGCGAACAGCGCGCCCGGCGCCGTACGGTCGGCCGGGAGCAGTTCGCCCAGCGGGAAGGTGAGGGGCAGCGGCCGGGCGTGCGTGGCCTGGTGGACCAGGCGGACGCCGTTCCGGTCGGCCGCCGTCAACGTCACCGACTCGTCGGCCTCCCCGGCGAGCGCGTCGGCGTGCGGTGCGAGCAGGGCGGGCCAGCCGAGGGCGGCCAGGTAGGCGTTGCCGAGTTCCAGCACGCGCGGCGCGAGCGTCACGTCGCGGCCGTCGAGGCGGACGTATCCCATACGGGTGAGGGTGAAGGCGATGCGGTCCACGGTGGACCGTGCGAGCCCTGTGGCGCGCTCCAGGGCGCTCGCGCTCAGCGTCCCGCCCGCCTCCGTCAGCCTGAGCAGCACCGTCACGCCGCGGATCAGCGGGGTGACCGCCTCGCCGGGTACGGGATGACCGGAAGAAGCGGCACCGTCACCGTCGTACGGAATCCTCTTCGCGGGCATCTGCTCTCCGTACGGCTGTCGCGGCAGCCCCCACCGTAGACCGGCGGCGGGCATGCGACGGCGGGTCACCGCCCCCGAAGCCCACCGCTTCCGGACGGCACGTCCCCGCTCCTGAGTCCCGCCCCGGTCGTGCGTCCCCGCTCCCGAGTCCCGCCTCGTACGTCCTCGCTCCCGAGTCCTGCCCCGCCTCGTACGTCCCCGTTCCCCAGTCCCGCCCCACCTCGTACGTCCCCGCTCCCGAGCCCCGCCCCGCCTCGTACGTCCCCGCTCCCGGGCCCCGCCCCGGTCGTACGTCACCGCCCCCGCGTCACCCGCACCCGATAACCGCCCTCCGCGTCCACTCCCACCACAGCCACCCGCACCCCCTGCTCGTCGTCGCGGAACTCCTCGCCCGGTGTGAAGGTCGCGTCCGACAGTTCGGCGTGGACGTTCGGGCTGCGGGTGCAGCCGCCGCTGTCCTTCTGGGAGTCCTGCACCTTCACCGGGCCCATGCCGGTGTCGACGTCCGCGTCGACCCGGTAGACCAGGACGCCGGGGCGGCAGACGGCCTCGTCGTTGCCCTCACGCGTGCGCAGTTCCAGGGCGTAGCCGGAGTGCGGGCCCAGCGGGACGAACAGCAGTTTGGGGCCGCCTTCGCGGGCGAGCGGGGTCAGGGCGTACTCGTCCGTACCGGGGGCGGACGCGCAGCGGACCTGGGTGTCGTCCAGCCAGCCCAGCTTCCACTTGTGCCAGCCGAGCAGGTCGTTGTTGGCCCCCCAGTCCTCGCTCATGATGTCCCAGTGGCCGACCGCGCCGCCGCCCTCGGCGGTGTAGAGGTCGGGCAGGCCGAAGACGTGGCCGTTCTCATGGGGGAGGACTCGGTAGCCGGTGCGGTGGTAGGAGCCGGAGCCGTCGTCCTGGCGGGAGTACACGAAGGAGGCGTTGGTGACGGAGACCCCGTCGGCCACGGGGGCCTCCACATTGCCGGCGAAGGTCACCGACAGGACCGTGTCGAGGGCGGACGGGCCGGCGTTCGGGGTGACGAGGACGTTCAGGAAGTCGTACGACGTGAAGTCGACCTGTGCGTCGGCGGCGACCACGATGTCCTGGACCAGCCGGCGGTACCCGGGGTCGAAGGGGGCGCCGCGCTCTATGCCGTACTCGCGGAACGACTTGGGCATCCGCAGCCAGTCGGGGACCGGCGTCTCGGCGCGGTAGTCGAGGCGGCCGTAGGAGCTGGTGCGGAACCACTTCTGGGTCTGCGGGAAGAACTCGCCGTAGCGGTCGAGCGCGCTGCCGGCGCCGGGGGCGTCGGGGAAGTCGACCATGAGGGTGAGGGCGCGGACGGTGCCGGTGGAGCGGGCGTAGCCGCGCGGGGTGGGCACGCCCTCGGACATCTGGACCGCCGGCGGGCCGCTGATCATGCAGGGGCCGAGCGCTGAGGAGTGCTCCGGGGATATCGGTCCGGCCCCGGCCACCGTGGAGGTGCCCGCCGTGAGGTGCCCGGTGCCTGCCGAGGTGCCGACCGCCATGATCAAGGCGGTGACGGAGGCGAGGGCGGCCACACGGCGGGAACGTATCCGGCGGTTCGGCTGCATGCATGGGCCCTTTCAGTCCATGGCAGCCCGCCGGACCGCGCGCTGCACCCTCTCGATCACCCTGTGTCGGGGGATGCGGGCGCGCGCGTTGGAGCAGACCGAACGTGGGTCCCCGCCGTGTCACGGCCTTGGCGAAGGCATTCGGGGATGTGACTCAGGTCACAGGAAAAGAAAGCGGGGGAGGGAAATAACCGGGGAGCACTTCCCCGTTTAGACCTGTGTCCGCGCGAAACGGGGAGCACTTCCCCGGATCGTGGACCGCGGGTCACCAAGGCCCGGGAACAGCGGACGACAGGCATCACAGGGACACCACGCGTCATGTCCCACCGAGACCGAGGAGTACACCGTGCAGACCGCCACCCCCGCAGTGCGCAAGGCGCCCCGGCCCCGTGCCGACGCCCTGCGCAACCGGGAGCGGATCGTCACCGCCGCCCGCGAGATGTTCGTCGAGCACGGCCCCGACGTGCCGCTCGACGACATCGCCCGCCGGGCCGGCGTCGGCAACGCCACGGTGTACCGCAACTTCCCCGACCGTGACGCGCTGGTGCGTGAGGTCGTCTGCTCCGTCATGGACCGTACGGTGGCGGCGGCCGAGCTGGCGCTCGCACAGACCGGGGATGCCTTCGGGGCTCTGGAGCGCTTCGTGCACACCGCCGCCGACGAGCGGATCAGTGCGCTGTGCCCGATGGTCCAGAGCACCTTCGACCAGCACCATCCGGACCTGGAGGCGTCGCGCCAGCGGTGCGAGAGCCTCGTCGCGGCGATCATGGACCGCGCGAAGGCGGCGGGGCAGCTCCGGTCCGACGTGGACGTCGGCGACGTCCTGATCGCCGCGGCCCAGCTCAGCCGGCCCCCGGCCGGCACCGGCTGCGGCATCGCGGACCGCTACGTCCACCGCCATCTGCAGCTGTTCCTGGACGGGCTGCGGGCCCCGGCCCGCTCCACCCTGCCCGGTACGGCACTGACCATGGAGGACCTGCGCAAGGCCTGACGCGACCCGTCCCGAAGCACATGTCCTGACCCGACCCGTTCGTTTCGACCCGCCCGCCCCGCCGGCACACCGGCCGATGAGTCCGGGGCACCACGGGGGTCGTCACTCGCACAGCCGTTCTCCAGCGGCCGTCACAGTCGACGAGCCGTCCCCTTTCCCTTTTTTTCCTTTCGCTTTTTCCGTCACGAAGTCCCGAAGTGGGTACCCCCATGTCTGAAACAGCCGTGAAGGCTCCCGGCAGCGCCCTCGGTGCCGCCGATCCGAACCGATGGAAGGCGCTCGCCTTCATCGCGATAGCCCAGCTGATGGTCGTCCTGGACGCGACCATCGTGAACATCGCGCTCCCCTCCGCCCAGCAGGACCTGGGCATCTCCGACGGCAACCGGCAGTGGGTCGTCACGGCCTACGCCCTCGCCTTCGGCGGCCTGCTGCTCTTCGGCGGACGTATCGCCGACCTCTGGGGCCGCAAGCGGGCCTTCGTGGTGGGCCTGGGCGGCTTCGCCGCCGCCTCCGCCCTCGGCGGGGCGGCCACCAACGAGGCCATGATGTTCGGCGCCCGCGCGCTGCAGGGCGCGTTCGGCGCACTGCTCGCCCCGGCCGCGCTCTCCCTGCTCGCCGTGATGTTCACCGACGCCAAGGAGCGCGCCAAGGCGTTCGGCATCTACGGCGCGATCGCCGGTGGCGGCGGTGCCGTGGGCCTGATCCTCGGCGGGTTCCTGACCGAGTACCTGGACTGGCGCTGGACGTTCTTCGTGAACATCCCGTTCGCCATCGTCGCCGCGCTCGGCGCCTGGTACGTCATCCGTGAGCCGCAGGGCGGCCGCAACCGTTCCACGCTCGACATCCCCGGCGTGATCCTGTCCACCCTCGGCCTGGTCTCGCTGGTCTACGGCTTCACCCGCGCCGAGTCCGACGGCTGGAGCGACGCCACCACGATCGGCATGTTCGTCGCCTCCGGCGTGCTGCTGCTCGCCTTCGTGATCGTGGAGTCCCGGGTCAAGGCCCCGCTGCTGCCCCTGCGGGTGGTCACCGAGCGCAACCGCGGCGGTGTCTACCTCTCGCTCGGCCTCGCGATCATCGCGATGTTCGGCCTGTTCCTGTTCCTGACGTACTACCTGCAGATCGTGAAGGGCTACTCGCCGGTCAAGACCGGCTTCGCCTTCCTGCCGATGATCGCGGGCATGATCACCGGGTCCACCCAGATCGGCACCCGGCTGATGACCCGGGTCGCGCCGCGGCTGCTGATGGGCCCCGGCTTCCTGGTGGCCGCGCTCGGCATGCTGCTGCTGACTCAGCTGGAGATCGGCTCCTCGTACGCCGCGCTCCTGCTGCCCGCGATGCTGCTGCTCGGCCTCGGCATGGGCACCGCGTTCATGCCGGCCATGTCGCTGGCCACCCTCGGTGTCAAGCCGCAGGACGCCGGTGTCGCCTCGGCCATGGTGAACACCTCGCAGCAGGTGGGCGGCGCGATCGGCACGGCCCTGCTGAACACGATCGCCGCCTCGGCGACCACGTCCTACATCGCCGACCACATCGCGGGCGCGTCCAGCCGGTCCCAGCAGCAGCTGGTCCAGCTGGAGGGCATGGTGCAGGGCTACACCAGCGCCATCTGGTTCGCCGTCGGCATCCTGGCCGCGGCCGCGGTCATCGCCCTGACCCTGGTGAACGCCGGCCGTCCGGGCGGCTCGGCGGTGGCGTCCTCCGAGGAGGGTGCCGCGGAGGACCTTCCGGTGCCGGTCGTCGCGCACTGACGCACGGACGGCCGCGGCCGTGAGGCCGTACCCCTGAGGGACCAGGCGTGCGTACGGGGACGGGGACGCTCGGTGCGCACGCCGCGAAGGACCTGCCCCGGCTCGCTGGAACGAGCGGTTCAGCGCAGCCAGGGCAGGTCCGCACCCGCTTCGCTCGGCTGCAGGCCCTCGGCGACGATCTCCATGATCTCGCCGAGGGCCTTCTGCTGTTCCGGGCTCAGTCGGTCGAACAGCGCCTGCCGCACGGCCCCCACATGGCCGGGCGCGGTCCGGCGCAGCACCTCGAGGCCGTCGTCGGTCAGCACGGCGAACTGGCCCCGCTTGTCGTCGGGGCAGTTCTCGCGGCGCAGCCAGCCGTTGCCCTCCAGCCGGGCGACGGCGTGCGACAGCCGGGAGCGGGTGATCTTCGCGTACATCGCCAGTTCGGTCATCCGCAGCCGGTGCTGCGGGGACTCCGCGAGCGCGACCAGGAGCCCGTAGTAGAGGTGGGGCATGCCCGCGTCCCGCTGGAGCTGGCGGTCCAGATGGTCGTCGAGCAGGGTGGTCGCCTCTCTGTACGAGCGCCACACGCGCTGCTGGTCCTCGGTGAGCCAGGGGGTCTCCTCCACCGGGGCGGACGTCGATGAGGTGTTCATGCGCTCCACTGTACGAGCACTCTTCTTGAACTTTGAACTATCTCGGCGTACGGTCATGAAGAAGCAAACGCTTTAGATTTGAAGCACTTCGTCCGTCAGAGGCGGCCGGAGTGCTTCCACGGAGACGAGACCCGGTTCCCGCCGGGGCTCGGAGGGAGTGCCCGACATGTCCGCCGCCGCCCAGGAACGCATGCCCGCCCTCTACCTCAGCCACGGCGCCCCGCCCCTCGCCGACGACCCCGTCTGGCCCGGCGAACTCGCCGCCTGGGCCGCCGGGCTGCCGCGCCCCAAGGCGATCCTCGTCGTCTCCGCCCACTGGGAGGAGGCCCCGCTCGCCCTCGGCGCCACCGCGCCCGTGCCGCTCGTGTACGACTTCTGGGGCTTCCCCGAGCACTACTACCAGGTCACCTACCCGGCCCCCGGCGCCCCCGAGCTCGCCGAGTCCGTCCGCAAGCTGCTGCGCGCCCCCGGCGTCCCCGTCCAGGACATCCCGGACCGGGGCCTCGACCACGGCGCCTATGTCCCGCTCGTCGAGATGTTCCCCGAGGCCGACATCCCCGTCCTGCAGATCTCCATGCCGACGCTCGACCCCGTGCGGCTCATGGAGGTCGGCCGCAAGCTGGCCCCGCTGCGGGACGAAGGCGTACTGATCGTCGGCTCCGGCTTCTTCACCCACAACCTCGCGGCGCTGCGCCAGGGCGGAATACCGACCTGGTCCGTGGAGTTCGACGACTGGGGGCGCCGTGCCCTGGAGCACCGCGACTGGGACGCGCTCCTCGACTTCCTGCACAAGGCCCCCGCCGGCCGCTACGCCCACCCCCGCACCGAGCACTTCGCCCCCCTCTTCGTGACCATGGGCGCCGCCGAGGCGACGGGGGAGCTGGACGGGCAGAAGTCGGTGATCGACGGCTTCTGGATGGGCCTGGCCAAGCGCTCGGTGCAGTTCGGCTGAGGCGGGCCCCGGGACCGCCCTGGCAACCTTCCGCGGGCGCGGACCGTCTTCAGGAGGGAAGGGGCGGACGACGGCGACCGCCCTTCCTCCGAAAGGCCGACGACGCCGGTGTGAGTGACGACGCCGGTGTGAGCGAGATCTCACCGCTTCACCCTCGGCGGCGATGACGACGGCGTGAGATCCCGGCGAATCCCGCCTGACCTGCGCATCTGTGGCCCGGATGGCGCCGGGTCGCCCGTGTGGCCCGGCAGGATACTGCAAGATCAGGAAAAAAGGGGTGCGGGTTGGGAATTCTGTCCTGATTCAAGTCGTTGTTCCCATCGAATGCAGGGCACTCGAGAAGAGTCCCAGGCGTTCAAAGGACCACCCGCCAGCCCAATCGCAAGGGAGCACGCATGGCAACCCGTGCCGTCGCCCGTCGTCAGTCCGCCACCGGCGAGGCCGTCGACGCGGCCAGCAGTGTTCGCGCCCATGGCGGCGAGATCGCGGACCGCGACCTGGTCGGCATGTACCTCGACGAGATCGCCCGCACGCCGCTGCTCGACGCGGCGAAAGAGGTCGAGCTCTCGCAGATCATCGAGGCGGGTGTGTTCGCGCAGCAGGTCCTCGACGGGGGCGAGGAGTCCAAGGCGGACGCCACCCGTGAGGAGCTCGAGGCCCTCGTCGCCGAGGGCGAGCGGGCCAAGGACGTCTTCATCCGCTCCAACCTCCGCCTGGTCGTCGCCGTGGCCCGCCGCTACCCCCGCAGCGGCCTGCCCCTGCTCGACCTGATCCAGGAGGGCAACGCCGGCCTGGTGCGCGCGGTCGAGAAGTTCGACTACCGCAAGGGCTTCAAGTTCTCCACGTACGCCACGTGGTGGATCCGCCAGGCCATCACCCGCTCCATAGCCGACCAGTCCCGGACCATCCGTCTCCCCGTCCACCTGGTCGAGGAGCTGGGCCGCATCCGCCGTGTGCAGCGCGAGTTCAACCGCGAGCACGGCCGCGACCCGGAGCCCGCGGAGATCGCCGGCGAGCTCGGCGCGACCCCGGAGCGCGTGACCGACGTCCTCGACTGGGCCCGCGACCCCGTCTCGCTGAACATGCCGGTGGACGACCAGGGCGAGACCCAGTTCGGCGACCTGCTGGAGGACACCTCCGCCGTCTCGCCCGAGCAGTCCGTCATGACCCTGCTGCGCAGCGAGGAGCTGGACGACCTGATCGGCCGGCTCGACCAGCGCACAGCGTCCATCATCAAGATGCGGTACGGCATCGAGGACGGCCGTGAGCGCACGCTGACCGAGGTCGGCAAGCAGCACGGCCTGACCCGCGAGCGCATCCGCCAGATCGAGAAGCACGCCCTGCTGGAGCTGAAGAAGCTGGCGCGCAGCACCGGCTTCGACGCGGCCGCGTAACGCACGCGGCCGCGGGGGCGGCGCCGCCCAGGGGCGTGCGCCGGGTGGCGAAAGACCGCGCAAACATGGCCGCGGAACGCTGCTTCAACCCCCAGGGCCCAGGGAACAAGACCTCAGGGCAAGGGAGTTCGACTCCCACCCGCGGACCACGTCCCGACGCACTCCCCCCGGCGCCGGGACTTTCCCCGAGCCGGGCTTCGGCGCCCATCCCCCCTGGGTGCCGGGGCCCGGCTCCACCCATGTCCACCCCACGTGGGGTCGTTGGAGCGGACAAGGGGTCACCCCGTACCTGAACCACGGGGTGACCCCCCGGATGGCAGATTGTGTCACATGGGCATAGCCTGCAGCACGTGAGCAGCCCCACCCCTCCACCGCCCCCGGCCACCGCCTCCCTCACGGAGCGACGCAAGGCGGCGACCCGCGGCGAGATCGCCCGCGCCGCGGCCGGCCTGTTCGTACGGCAGGGACTGAAGGCGACGCGGGCCGAGGACATCGCGCAGGCGGCCGGTGTCGCGCCGCGCACCTTCTACCGCTACTTCGCGACCAAGGAGGAAGCGGTCGCCCCGCTCTACACGGACGGCGCCGAGCGCTGGACCCGGGCCGTCCACGACGCCCCCGCCGCCCTGTCGGTGCCGCAGGCCCTGGAGCACGCGGTCCGGCACACGCTCACCCCCGGCGAGGGCGTCTCCGATGCTTCCTGGGAGTGGACCCGCACCCTGGTCCGCCTCGCCCTCTTCGACCCCGCGCTGCACCGGGTGTGGGCGGAGGTCTGCCACGCCACCGAGGCCCGGCTGGCCACGGTGCTGGCGGCGCGCGGCGGGGGCGACAACGTTGCCGCCGACCTGGCCTTCCCGGCGGCCGTCGCCGCGGCCGCGGTCCGCGTGGCGGTGGAGACCTGGGCCGTCGGAGAGGCCCCGGCCGACGGCCCGGAGGGCCCGAGGGCACGGGCCCTGGTCAACCTGGAGGCGCTGAAGGGCTTTCCGTGGGGGAGCGGGGGGTCCGCCGGTGGCCAGTGAAGGGCGAGAGGCGAATCGGGCAGGGCCGCGGGGGAGGCGGGCTGAAAGAGGGCCACGCTGAAGGGGAGGCGAGGCTGGAGGAGGGCCGGGCTGAAGGAAGGCGCCCACGGCTCCTGGGCACCTGGGCAGAGGCCCCCGACCACCCCTAGGCGGAGGCCGCCCGGCTGAGGCGCCCGCCCAACTCCTCGACGGACCGCACCAGCTCCTCCGGTGCCTCGACGGTGAACTCGCAGCCCACCATCGCCAGCCGCATCGCCGTCCACTCCACCGCGCCCCCGATCGTCCCCCGCACCCGGCACGTCCGCCCGTCCTCCAGCGGCTCCGGCACGCCCAGCCACCCCGGCAACCGCGCGGCGACGAACTCCGCGGGCGCGGCGAACGCCACGGAGAACTCGTACGACTCCTGCCACCCCCACATGGACTGCCGCAGATACTCGGCGGCGCTCCCCGTGGGCAGCTCCCGCGGGGCGAACCGCGCCCCGGTCGCGAACGGCTCGCTCACCCGGTCCACCCGGAACGTCCGCCAGTCGCCCCGGTCGAGGTCGTACGCGACCAGGTACCAGCGCCGCCCGGTCGACACCAGCCGGTACGGCTCGGTCAGGCGCCGTGACGCGGTGCCGTCCTTCGCCCGGTACCCGAACCGCAGCCGTTCCCGCCCCGCCACGGTCGACGCCATCACGGTGAGTGTCTCGGGCGCGATGCTCGCCCCGTCCCCGCTGGCCAGCGGCGTGGTGGCGGCCTGCAACGTGCTCACCCGGTGCCGCAGGCGGGCCGGCAGCACCTGCTCCAGTTTCGCCAGGGCCCGCACCGACGCCTCCTCGACGCCCTCGACGGCGTGCCCGGCGCCGGCCCGCAGCCCCACCGCGATCGCCACGGCCTCCTCGTCGTCCAGGACGAGCGGCGGCATCGCCTTGCCCGCGACGAGCCGGTAGCCCCCGTCGGACCCCTTGGTCGCCTGCACGGGATATCCCAGTTCCCGCAGCCGGTCGATGTCACGGCGCACCGTGCGCCGGGACACCCCCAGCCGGTCGGCGAGTTCACCGCCGGGCCACTCGCGGGGCGTCTGGAGGAGGGAGAGGAGGGTCAGCAGCCGGGCCGGAGTGTCCGTCGTCATGGATTCGAGGATGCCGTATATCTAGGACACGATCTGACCTAGTGGGCCCGTAGCTTCGAGACATGACCTCAGGCGAGCGCACGACAGCGACACCGCGACAGCGAACGACCACGACGGACCGGCCGCCGGCGACGGCCGGCGCGACCGGGAACACCGCACCTGTCGAACCCGGCCCGGCACCGGGGGCCGTGGCGGCCCCGGCGGACCGGCGCCGCTGGTTCGCGCTGGCCATCGTGATGACCGCGGCCTTCATGGACCTGGTGGACGTCACGATCGTCAACATCGCCATCCCGTCGATCCAGCGCGAGGCCGGGGCCACCTTCAGCCAGATCCAGTGGATCACCGCCGGCTACGCCCTCGCCTTCGCCGCGGGCCTGATCACGGGAGGCCGGCTCGGCGACATCCACGGCCGCAAGCGGGTGTTCCTCATCGGCATCGGCGGCTTCACACTCGCCTCCGCGCTGTGCGGCTTCGCCGTGAACCCGGAGATGCTGGTCGCCTCCCGCGTCCTGCAGGGCGGCATGGCCGCGCTGATGGTGCCGCAGGTCCTGTCGATCGTCCACGCCACCTTCCCGGCGCACGAACGGGGCAAGGTCTTCGGCCTGTTCGGCGCGATCGTCGGCCTCGGCGCGGTCAGCGGCCCGCTGCTCGGCGCGCTGCTGACGGAGGGCGACCTCTTCGGGCTGGCGTGGCGCCCGATCTTCCTGATCAACCTGCCGGTCGGTATCGCGGGCCTGATCCTCGGCAGCCGTTTCATCACCGAGTCCAAGGCCCCGAGGGCCCTGAAGCTGGACCTGGTGGGCGTCGCCCTGGTCACCCTCGGACTGCTGATGCTGCTCTACCCGCTGACCCGGGGCCGCGAGCTGGGCTGGCCGCTGTGGGGACACCTGTCGATGGGCGGTTCGCTCGTCGTGCTGGGGGTGCTGGTGGCGTACGAGCGGCGCAAGAGCGCCCGTGACGGCTCCCCGCTGGTCGAGCTGTCCCTGTTCAAGGTGAAGAGCTTCGCGGCCGGTATCGCCGTCCAGACGGTCTTCGGCGTCGCGCTCGGCATCTTCTTCCTGGTCTGGACGCTGTACATGCAGTTCGGGCTGGGCTGGAGCCCGCTGAAGGCCGGCCTCACCGGCATCCCGTTCTCGATCGCCGTCTCCACCGCGGCCGGCCTGTCCGTGCAGCAGCTCGTGCCGCGCTTCGGCCGCACGGTGCTCCAGACGGGCGCGCTGCTCATGGGCGCCGGCATCCTGCTCTACATCTGGGAGGCCGGCCGTTACGGCCTCGCCATCGCCCCGTGGCAGATGGCTCTCCCCCTGATCGTGATGGGCGCCGGCATGGGTCTGATCGTGGCCCCGCTGACGGACGCGATCCTCTCCGAGGTGCCGCGCGAGCACGCCGGCTCGGCGTCCGGCCTGATCAACACGGTCCAGCAGATGGGCAACGCCCTCGGCCTCGGCCTCGTCTCCGTCGTCTTCTACGGCGTCGTCGACGACCGCCTGACCGAGGCCACGACCCCCACCGCGGCGGGTACCGCCTTCGCGGACGGCTTCCAGCACGCGCTGGGCTGGGTGGCGGCGGTGATGGCGGTCATCTTCCTGCTGATGTGGGCCCTGCCGGCGCGGCCGACGGGACCGGGGGAGGGTGAAGGCTCCGGAGGCGAGGCCCCGGAGGACGAGCGGTCCGCCGAGGGGACCCCGCAGCTCGTCGGCTGAGCGACCGAGGACCGACCGATCGAGTCGCCGACCCGAAGGGGCCCGTCCGGGGATGACCTGGACGGGCCCTTCGCCGTTTTCGGACCCCCCGACTCGATGCCCACTCATGCCCGATTGGATCCGAGTCTGTTTACTTCCCTGAATTCCGGGCGTAATCTCACTCTAGAACCACAAGCTCGGGCACGCAGTGAAGGAGAACGGGCATGTACGCACCGGAGCGGCAGCAAGCGATCCTCCGGCTGGCCCGGGACGGCGGCCGGGTGGACGTGCTGTCCCTCGCGGAGGAGTTCCAGGTCACCGCCGAGACCATCCGGCGGGACCTCAAGGCGCTCGACCGGGCCGGACTAGTACGGCGCGTGCACGGCGGAGCCATCCCCGCCGGGCGCCTCGACTTCGAACCGGACCTCACCGAAAGGGAGTCCACGGCGGCGGACGAGAAGGACAGGATCGCGAAGGCGGCCCTCGCCGAACTCCCCACCGACGGCACCCTGATCCTCGACGCCGGCACCACCGTGGCCCGCCTCGCCGCCGCCCTGCCGCTCGAGTCGTCCCTCACCGTCGTCACCCACAGCCTGCCCATCGCCGCCCGCCTCGCCGACCACCCCGGCATCCAGCTCCACCTCGTCGGAGGCCGCGTACGGCACCGCACCCGCGCCGCCGTCGACGCCTGGGCCCTGCGCGCCTACGCCGAGATCCGCGCCGACGTGCTGTTCCTCGCCGCCAACGGCTTCTCCGCCGAGCACGGACTGACCACCCCCGACCTCGCCGAAGCCGCCGTCAAACGCGCCGCCGTCGCGGCCGCCCGCCGCGTCGTCCTGCTCGCCGACTCCGGCAAACAGGGCCAGGAACACTTCGCCCGCTTCGGCGACCTCGGAGACGTGGACCTGCTGATCACCGACACCGGCCTCGCACCCGAGACCGCCACGGCCGTCGAGCACGGCGGGACGGAAGTGCAGCGTGTCTGAGAGCGTGCCCCCACCCGGGCCTGGAAACGAGCACATGATCCTCACCGTCACCCCCAACCCGTCCCTCGACCGCACCTACGAGATCCCCGCCCTGGACCGCGGCGAGGTCATCCGCGCCACCGGCGAGCGCATGGACCCCGGCGGCAAGGGAGTGAACGTCTCCCGGGCCGTCGCCGCGGCCGGCCGGCGCACCGTCGCCGTCCTGCCGCTCGGCGGCGCCCCCGGCGCCCTCGTCGCCGACCTCCTGCACGCGCAGGGCATCGACGTCGCCCCCGTCCCCGTCGCCGGCGCCACCCGCTCCAATATCGCCCTCGCCGAGACGGACGGCGTCCTGACGAAGGTCAACGCCCCCGGCCCCGAACTGACCCCCGCCGAACGCGAAGCCCTCCTCGACGCCGTCCGCGCCCAGGCCCGCGCCGCCGACTGGATCGCCTGCTGCGGCAGCCTCCCCCGCGGACTCGCCGCCACCTGGTACGCCGACGTCGTCACCCGGGCCCGCGCCGACGGCGCCCGGATCGCCCTGGACACCTCAGGACCGGCCCTCCTCGAAGCCGTACGCGCCCGGCCCGACGTCGTCAAACCCAACGCCGACGAACTCGCCCAGGCGGTCGGACGCCCCCTCACCACCATCGGCGACGCACTCAAGGCCGCCGGGCAACTGCGCGAACTGGGCGCCCGTGCCGTCCTCGCCAGCCTGGGCGCCGACGGGCAACTGCTGGTCGACGACGCCGGCACCTGGTTCGGCACCGCACACGTCGACGCCGTCCGCAGCAACGTCGGCGCCGGGGACGCCTCCCTCGCCGGATTCCTCATCGCCGGCGGTCACGGCCCCGGCGCCCTCGCCTGCGCCGTCGCCCACGGCGCCGCGGCCGTGCGGCTCCCCGGCAGCGTCATGCCCACCCCCGCCGACCTCGACCCGTCGGCCGTCACCGTCACGGCCGACATCCCCGCGGACCGCCCCCTCACGGAGCCCACGTCATGAACGGAACGGACGCACCGGCCGCCGGCCGCCCCATCCCCACCCCCGCCCACCGAACTCACGGGGCGATACGCGTGCGAAGGAGCCCGCGATGAGCGACATGATCACGGCGGACCTGGTCGACCTCGACCTGACCGCCGACACCAAGGAGGCCGCGGCACGCGCCCTCGCCGAGCGCATGGCCGCCCAGGGCCGGGTGACCGACCTGGACGGCTTCCTCGCCGACGTCGCCGCCCGCGAGGCACAGATGCCCACCGGCCTCGACGGCGGCATCGGCATCCCGCACTGCCGCAGCACCCACGTCACGGAGCCGACGCTCGCCTTCGGACGCAGCACGGCCGGCGTCGACTTCGGCGCCGCCGACGGACCCGCCGACCTGATCTTCCTCATCGCCGCCCCGGCCGGAGCGGACGACGCCCACCTCACGATCCTGTCGTCCCTCGCCCGGCAGCTCATGGACAGCGCGTTCACGGACGCCCTGCGCGCCGCCCGGGACACCGGGACGGCGGCCGCGCTGATCCGCGGGGAGCGGGCACCCGCGGCCGAGGAACCGGACACGAACGCCTCCGCCGACGACGCACGGCCCTTCCGTATCGTCGCCGTCACCTCCTGCCCCACCGGCATCGCCCACACCTACATGGCCGCCGAGTCCCTGGAGAACGCCGGCCGGGACGCGGGCGTCGAACTCGTCGTCGAGACCCAGGGATCGGCCGGCTTCACCCGGCTCGACCCCGCCGTCATCGCCGCCGCGGACGGCGTGATCCTCGCCCACGACGTCGCCGTACGCGAGAAGGACCGGTTCGCGGGCAAGCCCACGGTCGACGTCGGCGTCAAAGCCGGCATCAACCGGCCCGCCGACCTCATCGCCGAGGTGCGCGAGAAGGCCGCCCGCGGGGAAACCACCCAGGCGGCCCGGCCCGGCGCCGGCACCCCCGTCGAACGAGCCGGCGAACCCGGCGACGGCTACGGCACCCGGCTGCGCAAATGGCTGATGTCCGGCGTCAGTTACATGGTCCCGTTCGTCGCCGCCGGAGGACTGCTCCTCGCCCTCGGGTTCGCCATCGGCGGCTACCGGATCAACGAGGCCCCACCCGTCACCGAGCACTTCGACTGGGGGCAGGTCGACAGCTGGGGCGCCCTGCTCTTCCAGATCGGCGGCGTCGCCTTCGGCTTCCTGATCCCCGTCCTCGCCGGCTACATCGCCTACGGCATGGCCGACCGGCCAGGACTCGTCCCCGGCTTCGTCGGCGGCATGATCGCCTTCACCATCAACGCCGGGTTCCTCGGCGGTCTCGTGGCCGGTCTCCTCGCCGGCGGTGTCGTCCTCGCCATCCAGCGCGTCGGCATCCCCCCGGTGCTGCGCGGCATCATGCCCGTCGTCGTGATCCCGCTGCTGTCCTCCATGGTCGTCGGCTTCCTGATGCTCGTCGTCATCGGCAAGCCCATCGCGGAGGCGCAGAAGGCCATGACGGACTGGCTCAGCGGCCTGTCCGGCTCCAACGCCGTCCTCCTCGGCATCCTGCTCGGCCTGATGATGTGCTTCGACCTCGGCGGCCCCGTCAACAAGGTCGCCTACGCCTTCGCCACCGCCGGCATCGCCGTGCAGGACCCGAGCGACTCCGCCATGAAGATCATGGCCGCCGTCATGGCGGCCGGCATGGTCCCGCCCCTGGGCATGGCCCTGGCCACCACCCTGCGCCGCAAGCTCTTCACCCGCGCCGAACGCGAGAACGGCAAGGCCGCCTGGGTGCTCGGCGCCTCCTTCATCAGCGAAGGCGCCATCCCCTTCGCCGCCGCCGACCCCCTGCGCGTCATCCCCGCCTCCATGGCGGGCGGCGCCGTCACCGGCGCCCTCACCATGGCCTTCGGCTCGACCCTGCGCGCACCCCACGGTGGCGTCTGGGTCACCTTCCTCATCGGCAAGCCGTTCCTCTACCTCGCGGCCATCGCGGCCGGCACGGCGGTCACGGCCGGCCTGGTCATCCTGCTCAAGGGCCTGCGCCGCACGGCACCCGACGGCACCCCGGCCGCCGGCGCCCCCGGCACCTCGGACACCGGGGCCGGGCCGCAGCCGGTCGCCGCCTGAGAGAGGAAGGGGGCGGACCGCCGCCCGCCGGGACAAGGCCATCGCCCTTGTCCCGGTTGGGACACTGTGCGTGGTTCACGGCACCTGCGAGATACGTCACGGTCCGCGTCATACGGCCCGGACCTTGATGTCTACTGGGAGGCATGCCTGAGCACGTCTCGATCCTCCAGCTCCTGGGTCCCGTCGTCCTCGCCCTGGCGGCCGTGCTGTGGGTGACGGGGCTCCTCCGCCTGCTGCGCCGCTACCGCCCCGTGCGCCACGGGTGGGCCCCCGACCAGCCGCTCCGCGGGCTTCCGCAGCAGCGGCAGACCGCCCCGGACCTGGAGGCCGTCGAACTCACCCCGGCGGAACGCGACGCCTTCGCCGGCCTGGTCCACCGGCTCAACAGCGGCCGCTGAGCACGGCTTCGGCCGGCAACGCCCGCCGGCGTCTCAGGAGACCTGCGTCGCCCGCCGCCGCACCGCGGCCCGCGCCGCGTCCTCACTGACGTACACCTCGCACATGTGCCGCCCGTCCGGCGTCGCCGTGTGCTCGACCTCCCACAGCGAGACCTCCGCCCCGTCCCGCAGCAGGAACGCGTGCTCGTAGAGCGAGAAGCACAGGCCCGCGCGCGCCGACCGCCAGGGGCGCCCGAACGCCTGCATGATCCGGTGCCCGCAGGCCGTGGCCAGCAACGCGGCCGTCTCACGGCCCGGCCGGTCCGCGTTCTCCGCGCGGCGCAGCAGCCGCCGCGCGTGGTCCGCCGAATCGTCCGGCACATACCCGTGCCGGGGCACGATCGACGGCGACAACTGCACGGTCACCGGCAGCTCGAAGTCGGGCGCGTCCGGGGGCAGCGGAAGCCGCTCGGTCGCGGCGCGCAGCTCCTCATCGTCCCCGTACACCTCGTGCTGCGGAACGCCGCCGCGCGCGGTGTTGTGCACGAGCTCCCACAGGGTGAGCGCCGAACCGTCGTCGAGCAGCCAGGTGTGCCGGTACGTCTCACGGTGCAGTCCCGCACTGTGGTGCGCGGAGTGCAGCGAACTGTCGTGGGCCAGCGCGCAGTCCAGGCGCCGCAGAGTCTCGTCGGGCAGTTCGAAGGAGTTCAGGGCACGGCCGAGGAGCCGCGCGAGGTGCTCCTCCGGAGACTCCGGCGACTCGGGTGGTTCGTACGCTGTGGTCTCGTACGGAACGCTCAAGGTTTCTCCCGGCGTTGCTGCATGTCACCTTGTGGGTGCATACCGTAGCCCCTCGGCCGGACATCATGTCCTGGAACCGAGAAAACGTACGTCCGGTGAAACGCGCGGACCGCGCGAGAAGTTCCCGCGCGGCCCGTCGAACCGTCAAGAAACCCTGCCCGGCGTGCGGTTCAGGGAAGCGGGGCGATCAGGCGGCGCTGCCCGCGACCCACTCGCTCCAGTCCATGTTCCAGCCGTTGAGGCCGTTGTCCGGCGTCACGTTCTTGTCGGGGGAGTTCTTGACGATCACCACGTCCCCGAGCATCGAGTTGTCGTAGAACCACTTGGACGGCGTGTCCCCCTGACCGCCCTTCACGTCCCGCAGGCCGACGCAGCCGTGGCTGGTGCCCTGGCGGCCGAACGGCGGGTTGCCCTGGTTGTACCAGTAGTTGCCGTGGATGAAGGTGCCCGACTGGGTCAGCCGCATCGCGTGCGGTACGTCCTTGATGTCGTACGCGTCGGCCAGGTTGACCGTCCGGCTGTCCATGTGGAGCTGCTTGAACTTCTCGGAGATCACCATCTGCCCGTTGTAGGTGGAGAACTCCGAGCTGCCCGCCGAGATCGGCACCGACTTGATCGTGCTGCCGTCCCGGACGACCTTCATGGTCTGGGTGTCCACGTCGACCGTCGACACCTGCGAGCGGCCGATCGTGAAGGTGACCGTCTTCTTCTGCACCCCGACGGCACCGTCGGCGCCCTGGACGCCGTCCAGGTCGATCTTCATCGTGACCTTGGAGCCGGCCTTCCAGTAGTCCTCGGGCCTGAAGTCCAGGCGCTTCTGGCCGAACCAGTGCCCGACCACCTTCTGCCCGCTGCTGGAGGTGACGGTGATGTGCGACTGCACGGCCTTCCGGTCGCTGATCGCCTTGTCGAAGGAGAACGACACGGGCATCCCCACCCCGACCGTGGTGCCGTTGTCGGGGGTGTAGGTGCCGATGAAGCTGTCGGCCGCGCTGACCGTGGTGAAGGTCGAGTCCGCGGTGGCGCCCCGGCCGTCCGCGTCCTTCGCGGTGGCCGTTATCTCGTACTTGGTCCCCCGCTCCAGCTGCTTCCCGGGGTGCCAGCCGGTGCCGTCGGAGGACAGGGAGCCCGGCACGTCCCGCCCGGTCTTCGCGTCCTTCATCCGTACGGCCGTCAGCTTGCCGCCGCTGACCCGCACACCGGTCGTGTTGATGGACGCCTTCGTGGAACCGTCCTTCGCCGAGATCACGATCTTCGCCGCGGACGTCGTGGACGCCCCCTTGCCGCCCTTGCCGTCGTCGCCGGCCCCGCTGCCGGTGTCGCCGCCCCCGCAGGCGGTGAGGGTCAGGGCGCCGATCACCAGGGCGGCACAGGCCCCCACTGTGCGTCGCGCTGTCATGTCCGGCGTTGTCACGATCTGCTCCCTCATCCGACGTTCCGCGAGTTCTGTTTGGTTCCGTTCCGTTCCAGGGTGGAAGAGGCCACCGCCACGGGGCGGGTTCCCCACGTGCGCCGTGAATGCCATCACGTGACACAACCGCGACAATCGTGAGCGCGATGTGGCCGTTCCATGGTGAGGGGACCGGGCTCGGGCCCCCCGCTACCGCCCGTACAACTCCCCGTAGGACGGCCACGCTCCGCCCGGGCCCGTCACCGGCTCGGCCGCGCGGACGGCCCGGACGATCGCCCGGGTCACCGTGTCCGCGCCCGCCGCGAGGATGTCGTTGAGCGCGAGCGGGTGCTCGGTGTCCAGAGGGTGCTCACCGGTGGCGAGGGCGAAGACCGTGTCGCCGTCGTTGAGCAGGTGCACCGGCCGTACGGCCCGCGCGATGCCGTCGTGGGCGGTGCCGGCCAGCTTCTGCGCCTGCGCCTTGGACAGGTCGGCGTCGGTGGCCACCACCGCGAGCGTGGTGTTCAGCGGCGGCGGCGCGTTGGTCTGCGCGATCTCGGCGAGCCGCCGGCGCGCGGCCTCGTGGACACCGGCCTCCGGGAGGTCCACCCGGCCCCGCAGCAACTCCCCGTACAGGGCGCCGGTCTCGGGCTCCACGGCGGAACCCGCCGCGTTGGCCACGACCAGCGCGGCCACCGTGATCCCCGAGCCGAGGACGGTGCTCGCGGTGCCGATCCCGCCTTTGACCGGCCCGACCGTGGCGCCGGTCCCGGCGCCCACGCAGCCTTCCGGCACCGGGGCTCCGGCCTCGCTCGCCGCAGCCGCCTCGACCGCCGCGCGCCCGGTGCCGGCGTCCGGCCGGGCCCGGAAGTCGCCGCCGCGCCCCAGGTCGAAGACACAGGCCGCGGGTACGACCGGCACCACGTGCGCCGGGTCCGGCCCGACCCGCACCCCGCGCCGGTGCTCCTCCAGCCACGCCATCACCCCGGATGCCGCGTCCAGCCCGTAGGCGCTGCCCCCCGTCAGGACGATCGCCTCGACCTTCTGCACCAGGTTGCGCGGGTCCAGGGCGTCGGTCTCCTTGGTGCCGGGCCCGCCGCCGCGCACGTCCACGGCGGCCACGGCCCCGCCTTCAGGGGCGAGGACGACCGTCGTGCCGGTGAGCCAGCCGTCCCCGGTGCGGGTCGCGTGGCCCACCCGCAGCCCGGCGACATCCGTCAGAGCGTCAACTGTCATGCGCCCAGTGTCGTCCAGGCCCGACCCGCCGCGCCGGGACCGTCAGGCGGCCGGCTCCCGTGTCGCCGTCGCACGCTGCCGGGCCGCTCTGCGGGCCGTGAGCGTCTCGCCGACGGCCACGCCCGCCGCCGAGACCAGCCCCGCCGCGAACACCCCCCAGTCGTGCAGGAAGGTGCAGCAGATCACCAGCAGGGCCGTCGTCGGCAGCACCAGCTGCTGGGCGATGCCCACCTTGAAGTACCGCGAGTGCAGCACCCACACCGTGAGCAGGTAGAGCGCCGTCGGCAGGGTCACCGCCGCCGACGCGGCCAGCGTCGAGATGTGCGCCTTGTGGAGGGTCTGCTCGACCGCCACCTCCAGGCCCGCGCCGATCGCCGCCGCCGACGCGAACACCACGTAGTGGCCGTAACCCCACAGAAACGCCCGCTGGTTGGAACGCAGATGCCAGTGGATCGGCACCACGAAGTAGATCCACCACGCGGAGAAGATGATCAGCAGGCCGCCCGTGGTGATGGGCAGCAGCTCGCCCAGCGCGTCGTTCTCGTCGATGCCGGTCTTCACGGCGACCGTGGCCGCCGCGATGGTCTCGCCGAGCACGATGATGGTGAGCAGCCCGTACCGCTCGGCGATGTGGTGCGGGTGCCACGACGTCGGATGGACCCTCTCCGCGTACGCCGGGACACACAGCTCCAGGACGGCCATGGCGAGGAACCACCAGCTCCGGGCTTCCTCGGGCAGCACCACCAGGCCCACCCAGCCGATCTGGCAGAGCAGCACACCGCCGGCGTAGCGCAGGGCCATCGCCCGCTCGGGACCGGAGCTCGACCGGGCCACCCGCAGCCACTGCCCGACGAGGGCGAGCCGCATGATGAGGTACCCGACGAGCACCGCCGCGTAGTCGTGGTGCTGGAACGCCCGGGACACTCCGGCGGCCAGGACCAGCACACCGGAGATCTGGACCAGCGTGACGAGCCGGTACAGCACGTCGTCGTTGTCGTAGGCCGACGCGAACCATGTGAAGTTCATCCACGCCCACCAGATGGCGAAAAAAACCATCGCGTAGTTCAGGATGCCTTCGCCGGCGTGGCCCTCGGCGATCGCGTGGACCAGCTGGACGCCCGCCTGGGCGATGGCCACGACGAAGCACAGGTCGAAGAAGAGCTCCAGCGGGGTCGCGGCCCGGTGTGCCTCACCACGGCCCCGGGCCGAGAGCGGGCGCACCGGCCGACGGTGTCCGGGCGGGCGGGGGGAGTCCGGCGCGGGATTCGAACTGGACGTCATGGGATAAAGCACAGCAGATGGGGCGCTGATTCGCGCCCGCGGCGCACGACCCGCGCACAACCCCCGCAGGACTTCCCCGGGCGGCCCGGCCGGACCCGGCACTCGCGTCGGCGGGACGGGACCCGCGGTGGTACGGCCGTACCCTGGAGTCATGAGCAGCAGCCCCGCCTCCGAGCCGCGCGAGCCGAAGCCCGCGCTGATCTTCGACGACCCGCTGGACCAGCAGTCCTCGGACGACACGGACCGCGGGTGGGGCGATCGGCCGGCCGGGGACGGCGCGGCCGACCTCAAGCGCTTCCTCGACGAGAAGCCGCCGCACCACATCTGAGGCGTGGGAGCAGGCGCCGCGCCGCCCGGGCGCCGGGAGGCTACCGCTGGTCGTGGCCCGACCCGCGCTGCGCGACGAGCGCGTCGCGGATCTCCTTCAGCACCTCCAGCTCGGTCACCTCGATGATCTCCTTCGTGCCCTCCTTCGCCTTGCGGCGGGCCTCCACCCGGGCCAGGTACTTCGACATGGGCAGGACCATCAGGAAGTAGACGACGGCCGCGGTGATCACAAAGCTTAGGCCGGCGCCGAGGACGGAGCCCCACAGGATCTGGATGCCCTCGTCGCCCTTGCAGGCACCGGTCAGGCACGAGCTGTAGTGATCGAGGTTCTTCGTGCCGATCGCACCGACCAGCGGATTGATGATGCCCTTCACCACCGCGTTGACGATGTTGGTGAAGGCCGCGCCGATGACCACCGCGACCGCCAGGTCGACGACGTTCCCGCGCATCAGGAAGGTCTTGAAGCCCTGCCAGACGCTCGGTTCCTTGTTCTCGCTCACTTGGGGGGCACTCCTCGGGCACGCAGCTTGGGGAACGGATCGCTCCGCAACCTACGTCAGCGTTCGGCCATTCTGTCCAACCGGCCTCCTCTTCCAAGGGACGTGACGCGAGCCGACGCTTGACCGGACTCAGCACAGCGTCACCGACAGCCGCGCGGTGGCACTCGCCCCCGCCAGCCGGGCGGCCGTGGGGCGCGGCACGGACAGCACCACCAGCGCCCCGCTCTCCCCGGCGGCATCCAGCGGCTCCGGCACCTCCGCCACCCGTACCCCGCGCGCCACCACCTCGGCGTCCCCGCCGGGCCCGTGCTCCTCGGCGGCGATCACGTCGACCCGGTCGCCGGGGCGCAGCAGCCGCACGGTGGCCGCGTCGGCGATCCGCACCGGCGCCGACACCCGCTCGGCGACCCGCTGCGGCCGCGCCGGACCCGGCGCCGGATGCCCGCGCGCCCCGTCGGCCTCCCGCGGTCCGGCCGCCACCAGGGCGGCCGCGGTCACGGCCAGCCCGGCCGCGACGGCCCGCCGCCGGTGCCGTACGAGCCGGCGCAGCCGCCGGCGCGTGCCGCGCACCCGCACCGGATCGAAGTGCGGCACCTCACGGGTGGCCGGGGCGTCGGGGCCCGGCGGCAGCGCGGAGCGCGGCGACGAGGAGGAAGAGGAGAGGGAGGAGAAAGAAGAGGGAGAGGCCGGGAATCGAGGGGCAGGGGGAGCGAGGGACACGGGATCACCACCAGCGAGAACGGTGCGGACGGAACGGCTTGCGAAGCCACCATCCGACATCCCGCCGCCGCTCGCCGAAGCCCGTGGACAACCCACAGCCTGTGGACAACCCCGCCCCCCGAAGGAGGCGTTCCGCCCGGTCGCACCGGCCCCGCGAAGCCCGCCCCGCCGTCCTCTACGGCAGGGAGAACCCCGGGTCCATGCCCCCCAGCGCCCCGGCGCACAGGCAGTCCCGTTCGTCGTTCGGCGGAAGGGCGGCCACCGCGTCGAAGAGGACCCCGCGCAGCCGGTCGACGTTGGCCGCGAACACGCGCAGCACCTCGTCGTGGGAGACGCCCTCGCCGGTCTCCGCGCCCGCGTCCAGGTCGGTGACCAGGGTCATCGAGGTGTAGCAGAGCTCCAGCTCACGGGCGAGCGCCGCCTCGGGGTGGCCCGTCATGCCGACCACGGACCAGCCCTGCGCCTGGTGCCACAGCGATTCGGCGCGGGTGGAGAAGCGGGGCCCCTCCACGACGACCAGGGTGCCGCCGTCCACGGCCTCCCAGTCCTGTCCGCGCGCGGCCTTCAGCGCGGCGGCGCGGCCGGTGGGGCAGTAGGGGTCGGCCAGCGACACGTGCACCACGTTGGGCACGGTGCCGTCGGGACGCGGCAGCCCGTCGAAGTAGGTGCCCACCCGGGACTTGGTGCGGTCGACCAGCTGGTCCGGCACGAGCAGGGTGCCGGGTCCGTACTCGGGCCGCAGACCGCCGACCGCGCACGGGCCGAGCACCTGGCGTACGCCGACGGAGCGCAGCGCCCACAGGTTGGCGCGGTAGTTGATGCGGTGCGGCGGCAGATGGTGGCCGCGGCCGTGCCGGGGGAGGAAGGCGACTCGCCGGCCGGCGATCTCGCCGAGGAAGAGGGAGTCGCTGGGCGGTCCGTACGGGGTGTCGACCTGGACCTCGGTCACGTCGTCGAGGAAGGAGTAGAAACCGGAGCCGCCGATCACGCCGAGCTCGGCGTTCGCCTTGTTCGCCATGTCCGCACCCTAGCCGCCCCCGACGGCCACCGGACACGCCGAGGACCCCGCCGTCCTACGACGACAGGGTCCTGTAAGAAGTGGTGCGCGCTACGCGGCGGAGCTGCTGGAGGAGGTGCCGGTGCTCGACGCCTTCTTGTCCGACGAGGACGCCGTGGACGACGACGAGGAGTCCGACGACGTGGAGGACGACGACTTCGACGACGCCGGCGAGCTGCTCGACGAGGAGCCGCGGCTGTCGTTGCGGTAGAAGCCGGAGCCCTTGAAGACGATGCCGACCGCCGAGAACACCTTCTTGAGGCGGCCCTGGCAGCTGGGGCACTCGGTCAGGGCGTCGTCGGTGAACTTCTGCACCGCCTCGAGGCCCTCGCCGCACGCGGTGCACTGGTACTGGTAGGTCGGCACTTCTCCTCCTGGCACTCTCACTTGATGAGTGCTAACGACAATCCATAGTGACGTATTCCGGCCTCTCAGTCCACTGCCACCGGCACGCGGTGACCCACGCCACGTGCGACCGTACGGCCGGCGGCCCGCGCCGAGAGCCGGGAGCGCAGGGCGACGAGGGTGACCAGGGCCAGCAGCGTGCCGCCCATCGGCACCAGGAAACCGGCCCCGCCCCACAGACGGTCCTCGAGCTGTCCGGCGACCGTGACGGCGGCGGCCTGGCCGAGCGCGACGGCACCGGTCAGCCAGGTGAACGCCTCGGTGCGGGCCCCGGCCGGGACCAGGCTCTCGACCAGCGTGTAGCCGGTGATCAGGGAGGGCGCGATGCACATGCCGACCAGCAGGCCCAGGGCGGCCAGCACGAGGACCGAGTGCGCGGCCCACAGTCCGGACGCGGCCAGCGCGAGCGCGGCGTACCCGACGAGGAGGCGGCGCTGGGGCGCGACCTTCCAGGCGATGGCGCCGCAGACCAGGCCGGCGAGCATGTTGCCCGCGGCGAAGGTGCCGTACAGGACGCCGTTCAGGCCGGGGCGGCCGATCGACTCGGTGAAGGCGGCCAGGGAGACCTGCATGCCGCCGAAGACGGAACCGATGCCGAGGAAGGTCACGATGAGCACCCGCACCCCGGGGATGCGCAGCGCGGAGCCGTGCTCCACGCGCGTGTGCCCGCCGCCGGTGACGACCGGCTGGGTGCCGCGCTGCGCGGCGAAGAGCAGGCCGCCCACCAGCGTGAGGGTGGCCTCGGTGACCAGGCCGGCGGCCGGGTCGACGGCCGTGCACAGGGCGGTGGCCAGCAGCGGCCCGACGACGAAGGTCAGCTCGTCGGTGACGGACTCGAAGGCGGCGGCCGTCGTCATCAGGGGCGAGTCCTGGAGCTTGACACCCCAGCGCGCCCGCACCATGGGCCCGACCTGAGGCACCGAGGCGCCGGTGGGCACGGCCGCCGCGAACAGGGCCCACAGCGGCGCGTGGGCGAGGGCGAGAGCGGTCAGGGTCAGACCGGACACGGTGTGCACGAGAACGCCGGGGATCAGCACGGCGCGCTGCCCGTAGCGGTCGGCGAGACGGCCGCTGTAGGGCGCGAACAGGGCCATGGAGACGCCGGTGACGGCCGCGGCGGCGCCCGCCGCGCCGTAGGAGCCGGTGGTGTGCTGGACCAGCAGCACGATGGAGATGGTCAGCATCGCGAACGGCTGGCGTGCCGCGAAGCCGGGGAGCAGGAACGTCCAGGCGCCGCGGGTGCGCAGCAGCTGTCCGTATCCCGGGCGGGAGGAGGCCGAGTCCTTCGACGGCTCCTTGGTGACCGTGGACGCCACGGCCCGTGCCTTTCTGCCGCCTGGTAGCGCGGCACCCCCGGGTGGGGGCGGCGCCGAGAGCTGTCCTCTTGCGCGGAACTGCGGTAGATACCGGCGCCCACGATGAGGAGGGGCGTCCCGGCCGCCATACGGTCGCGCCAGCTCTGCGTCAGGCAGAGTTGGTTCGATCTGGGTCACCTGCATTGTACAGGGCGTTCACCCTGTGACCCCTGTGAAAGCCAGCACGTCCCGGCTTGCGGCCTGTGCTTCCCCGGAACAGGCCGGGCGTTCTCTACGAGCGGCTCAGCCCGTCCGTCCCCAGCCAGCCGGCCAGCTTGCCGCCGGCGCCGACGGCGCGCAGCCGGCGCTCGGCCGCGTCGCGCACCGGGTCGGTGGCGACCACGAGGAGTTCGTCGCCGTGCCTCAGCACGGTCGCCGGCTGCGGGACGAACGATTTCCCGTCGCGGACGATGAGCGTGACGGCGGCGCCGGGCGGCAGGCGCAGTTCGGCGATCTCGACGTTGTGCATCTTCGAGTTCTCGGGGATGACGAACGACAGCAGGTGTCCGCCCAGCCGCTCCAGGGGCGCCGACTCGATGCCGAGGTCGGCGGCCTCCGGGCCCTGTCCCAGGTTCAGCTTGCGGGCCAGCCAGGGCAGGGTCGGCCCCTGGATCAGGGTGTAGACGACGACCAGCACGAAGACGATGTTGAAGATGCGCTGGCTGCCCTCGACGCCGCTCACCACGGGAATCGTCGCGAGAATGATCGGCACGGCGCCGCGCAGGCCGGCCCAGGACATCAGCGCCTGCTCCCGCCAGGGCACCCGGAACGGCGTCAGGCACACGACGACGCTCAGCGGGCGCGCCAGCATGGTCAGCGCGAGGCCGATGACGAGGGCGGGCACGATGTCGTCGCCCAACTCGTGCGGGGTGACCAGCAGTCCGAGCAGGACGAACATGCCGATCTGGGCGATCCAGCCGAGTCCTTCGGCGAAACCGCGGGTGGCCGGCCAGTGCGGCAGGCGCGCGTTGCCCATCACCATCGCGGCGAGGTAGACGGCGAGGAAGCCGCTGCCGTGGGCCATGGCGCCGGCCGCGTAGGCGGTGACGGCGATGGCCATGACGGCGATCGGGTACAGGCCGGAGGCGGGCAGCGCGACGTGCCGCAGGCCCCAGGCGCCGAGCCAGCCGATGGCGAGGCCGATGGCCGCGCCGATCGCCAGTTCCAGCGCTATCTTGCCGAGCAGCACGTACCAGTGCTCCAGGGGGCCGTGGTGGGAGAAGGCGACGACGAGGATGACCACGGGGGCGTCGTTGAAGCCGGACTCGGCTTCCAGGGTGCCGGTCACGCGGGAGGGCAGCGGGAGGCGGCGCAGTACGGAGAACACGGCGGCGGCGTCGGTCGAGGAGACGACAGCACCGATGATCAGCGCCTGCTGCCAGTCCAGTCCGACCAGGTAGTGCGCGGCCGACGCGGTCACGCCGACGCTGACCGTGACGCCCACGGTCGCGAGCGCGGCGGAGGCCGGCAGGACCGGTTCGACCTCTTTCCACTTCGTGCCGAGTCCGCCCTCGGCCAGGATCACGACCAGGGCGGCGTAGCCGATGACCTGGGTGAGCTCGGCGTCGTCGAAGCGGATGCCGATGCCGTCCTGGCCCATGAGCACACCGATGCCCAGGTAGACGAGCAGGCTGGGCAGGCCGCTGCGCGAGGAGATGCGGACCGCCGCGACGGCGCTGAGCAGCACGAGCGAGCAGACGAGCAGAAGCTGGTTGAGGTCGTGGACAGTCAGCGGCCGTTCCCTTCCCTGGCCCACGTGGACGCGCGCGGGGGCTCATGAACATAGGACACGAAGTGGCGGTGCTTCGCACCCAACTACTTCATTAGCTTACCTAACTCTTGACGATTTCTTGACGCTCGTAGGGGCATGATCGAACGTCCGTCCGCGTGGGTTGCCCACTCCGCGTCAAGTCCGACCGGGCCCTGCGCCTATGGTTGCTCCAGCACTCCAGGACCGTCTGCCGCTCGCGTTAGGACAGCAAGGACAGCGATGCCCCCCAACACCACCGCATCCACGGGTCAGCAGCCCGGCAAATCCGGCAGGAAGAAGGGGCGCAGAGCGCGTCTGCTCGTCCTGGTGCTGGTGCTGGCCGTCATCGCGGGAGTCACCGGCGGTGCCTACTGGTCCATCAGCACCGTCCGCGCGTCCTTCCCGCAGACGAAGGGCTCGATCACGCTCGACGGCCTGTCCGGGCCGGTCGACGTCAAGCGGGACGGCTACGGCGTCCCGCAGATCTACGCCTCCTCCGACGCGGACCTGTTCATGGCGCAGGGCTTCGTGCAGGCGCAGGACCGGTTCTGGGAGATGGACGTCCGCCGGCACATGACCTCCGGGCGGCTGTCGGAGATGTTCGGCAAGGGACAGGTCGACAACGACGAGTTCCTGCGCACCCTGGGCTGGAACCGGATCGCGAAGCGGGAGTACGACACCAAGCTGTCGGCCGCCACCAAGAAGTACCTCCAGGCGTACGCCGAAGGCGTCAACGCCTACCTGGCGGGCAAGGACGGCGCGGACATCTCCCTGGAGTACGCGGCCCTCGGGTTCACCAACGACTACAAGCCCGAGCAGTGGACGCCGGTCGACTCGATCGCCTGGCTGAAGGCGATGGCCTGGGACCTGCGCGGCAACATGCAGGACGAGATCGACCGCGCCCTGATGACCAGCCGCCTCGGCCCCAAGCAGATCGCCGAGCTGTACCCGCAGTACCCGTACAGCCGGAACAAGGCGATCGTGCGGACCGGCCGCTACGACGAGGTCACCAAGACGTACGGGCCGGAAGACGCCACGGGCGGCGCCACCGGCACCGCGGGCACGGTGGGCGGCACGGGCGGAACCCCCTCGTCGTCCGGGTCGTCCGGCACCGCGGGCCTGCAGAGCCAGTTGGCCGATCTCCAGAACGTGCTGGACGGGCTGCCCACCGCCGTCGGCGTGAACGGCGACGGCATCGGCTCCAACTCCTGGGTGGTCGGCGGCAAGCACACCATCACCGGCAAGCCGCTGCTGGCCAACGACCCGCACCTGTCGGCCTCGTTGCCGTCCGTCTGGTACCAGATGGGCCTGCACTGCCGCGCGGTCTCCGCCTCCTGCCAGTACGACGTGGCGGGTTACACCTTCGCGGGCATGCCGGGCGTGGTCATCGGCCACAACCAGGACATCGCCTGGGGCATGACCAACTCCGGCGTCGACGTCACCGACCTGTACCTGGAGAAGCTGTCCGGCGACGGCTACCTGTACGGCGGCAAGACGGTGCCCTTCACCACCCGCCAGGAGACCATCGAGGTCGCCGGCGGCGAGCCGAAGAAGATCGTCGTCCGCGCGACGAAGAACGGCCCGCTGCTGTCCGACCGCAGTTCCGAGCTCGTCAAGGTGGGCAAGAAGGCCACCGTGGACACCGCGGCCCCCGACCGGGGCGACGGCTACGGCATCTCGCTGCGCTGGACCGCGCTGGACCCGGGCACCACCATGGACGCCGTCTTCGCCATGGACAGGGCGAAGAACTGGAAGGACTTCCGCTCCGCGGCCGCCCTGTTCGACGTGCCCTCGCAGAACCTGATCTACGCGGACCGCGAGGACAACATCGGCTACACGCTGCCCGGCAAGATCCCCACGCGCGCGCAGGGCTACGACGGCTCGGTGCCGGCGCCCGGCTGGGACCCCGCGTCCCGCTGGACCGGCTACCTCGACGAGGACGAGCTGCCGTACGAGTACAACCCGAGGCGCGGCTACATCGTCACCGCCAACCAGGCCGTCGTCGACAAGGACACGTACCCCTACACGCTCACCACGGACTGGGGCTACGGCGCCCGCAGCCAGCGCATCAACGACCTGATCCAGTCGAAGATCGACGGCGGCGGCAAGATCTCCACCGACGACATGCGGCAGATGCAGCTCGACAACAGCAGTGAGATGGCCAAGCTGCTGGTGCCCCAGCTCCTGAAGATCGACATAGCCGACCCGGACGTCCGCGAGGCGCAGGAGCTGCTGGAGGGCTGGGACTACACCCAGGACGCCGACTCGGCGGCCGCCGCCTACTTCAACTCGGTGTGGCGCAACACCCTCAAGCTGGCCTTCGGCAACAAGCTGCCCAAGGAGCTGCGGGTCAAGGGCCAGTGCCTGTACGTCGACCCGGTCAACACCACCGGTCCCGCCGACGAGGTGCAGAAGGTCCGCGAGTGCGGCGAGCGCGACGCCGACCAGGCGCAGCCGGACGGCGGCGACCGCTGGTTCGAGGTCGTGCGCGGCCTCATGGACGACCCGGACAGCGACTGGTGGACGACGCCCGACGCGGGCCCCCGCGACGGAGCCGACCGCAACCGGGACGACCTGTTCGCGCGGGCCATGGTCGACGCCCGCTGGGAGCTGACCGCGAAGCTCGGCAAGGACATCGACACCTGGAGCTGGGGCCGGCTGCACCGCCTGTTCCTGAAGAACCAGACCCTCGGCACCGAGGGCCCCGGCTTCCTCCAGTACGCCCTCAACCGCGGCCCCTGGAAGCTCAGCGGCGGCGAGGCCACGGTCAACGCGAGCGGCTGGAACGCCGCCGGCGGCTACGGGGTCGTGTGGGTGCCGTCGATGCGGATGGTCGTCAACCTCGGCGACCTGGACAAGTCGAAGTGGATCAACCTCACCGGCGCCTCCGGGCACGCCTACAACTCCCACTACACCGACCAGACGGACAAGTGGGCCGACGGCGAACTGCTCGACTGGTCCTTCTCGAAGCAGGCGGTCGACGACGCCACCAGCGACACCCTGGTGCTGCGGCCGTGACCCGCTGACAGCGCACAAGGGCCCTCCACGCGCGCGTGGAGGGCCCTTCCGCGTACGGGGTGCCGGTCAGGACTCCGGGAAACGGCGCACCCCGGACGGTGTCACCACCGCGTCCACCGGACGGTCGTGGGGCTCCTCGGGGACCCGCCCGACGACCTCCGCGTCGTACAGCAGCACCACCAGCGCCGGACGGACACCCGCGTTCTCCAGCCGCGCGAGGACCCGGTCGTACGAGCCGCCGCCGCGGCCCAGGCGCATCCCGCGCGCGTCGACGGCGAGGCCCGGCAGCAGCACCGCGCCGGCCTCGGTCACGGCGTCCGGGCCGAGGTGCGGGCCGGCGGGCTCGAAGAGTGCCATCTTCCCGCCGTGTTGGACCCGGACGAGGGCGTCCCGGCCGGTGTAGGGGCCCCAGTCCAGGTCGTTGTCGGGCAGCAGGGCGGGCAGCAGGACGCGCACGCCCCGCGCGCGCAGCGCGTCGAGCAGCGCGAGGGTGCCGGGTTCGCTTCCCACGGACACGTACGCGGCCACCGTGCCCGCCCGCGCGAGCTCGGGCAGGTCCAGCGCGCGCCGGGCCAGCGCGGCCGCCGATTCCCGCACGTCATCCGGCGTCAACCTGCTTCTTACCGCGAGGAGCTCTCGCCGCAACGTCCGTTTGGCAGACTCGGTGCCCTGTCCGAAGTGAGTCAAAGCTCGCTCCCGTACCCTTCCCAATGTGCGCATATGAGAGCCAAATAACCGGAGCTTCAGATTCCACGCAAAGGCACCGGATAAGGTGTCGGGCATGACCCAGTCCCACCCTCGGATCACCAAGGCTGTCATCCCCGCAGCGGGCCTAGGAACACGCTTCCTACCGGCCACCAAAGCCACTCCCAAGGAGATGCTGCCGGTCGTCGACAAGCCCGCGATCCAGTATGTGGTCGAAGAGGCCGTCTCCGCGGGCCTCGACGACGTCCTCATGATCACAGGCCGCAACAAGCGGCCGCTCGAGGACCACTTCGACCGCAACTACGAACTCGAGTCCGCCCTGCAGAAGAAGGGCGACGCCGCACGGCTCGCCAAGGTCCAGGAGTCCAGCGACCTCGCCACCATGCACTACGTGCGCCAGGGCGACCCCAAGGGCCTCGGCCACGCCGTGCTGTGCGCGGCCCCGCACGTCGGCCAGGAGCCCTTCGCCGTCCTCCTCGGCGACGACCTGATCGACCCCCGCGACCCCCTGCTCAAGCGGATGATCGAGGTGCAGGAGCAGCGCGGCGGCAGCGTCATCGCCCTGATGGAGGTCGAGCCCGAGCAGATCCACCTCTACGGCTGCGCGGCCGTCGACCTCACCGAGGACGCCGACGTCGTCAAGGTCCACGACCTCGTCGAGAAGCCGGCCGCGGCCGACGCCCCGTCGAACTACGCCATCATCGGCCGCTACGTCCTCGACCCCCACGTCTTCGACATACTCCGCAAGACCGAGCCCGGCCGCGGCGGCGAGATCCAGCTGACCGACGCGCTGCAGCAGTTGGCCGCGGACGAGAAGGTCGGCGGCCCGGTGCACGGCGTCGTCTTCAAGGGCCGCCGCTATGACACCGGCGACCGCGGCGACTACCTGCGTGCCATTGTCCGACTCGCGTGCGAACGTGAAGACCTGGGCCCGGACTTCCGGACCTGGCTTCGCAGTTACGTAGCCGAGGAGATGTAGCGAGTTGAGCACCGCCGCGCCCCGTCCCGCCGGTCACGACCAGCTCTGGTCCGTGGACGAGCACCTTCAGGACATCCTCGCCACCGTCCGCCCCCTCGAACCCATCGAGCTGCAGCTCCTCGACGCCCAGGGCTGTGTCCTGGTCGAGGACGTCACGGTGCCGGTCTCCCTGCCGCCGTTCGACAACAGCTCGATGGACGGGTACGCGGTGCGGGTCGCGGACATCGCGGGCGCGAGCGAGGAGTTCCCGGCCGTCCTGGAGGTCGTCGGGGACGCCGCGGCGGGCCAGGCCGAGCTGCTCCACGTGGGCCCCGGCCAGGCCGTCCGCATCATGACCGGCGCCCCGCTGCCGCCCGGCGCCGAGACCGTCGTCCCCGTGGAGTGGACCGACGGAGGGCTCGGCGAGGGCCCGGTCAGCGGGATGCGCGCCCGCAGCCAGGCCCCCGAGGGCGCCGCCGGCACCGTGCAGATCCACCGGCCCGCCGAGGCCCGCGCGCACGTGCGCGCGGCGGGCAGCGACGTCGAGGCCGGCGACCGCGCCCTGCGGGCCGGCACCGTCCTCGGCCCGCCGCAGATCGCCCTGCTCGCCGCCATCGGCCGCGGCACGGTCCGGGTGCGCCCCCGCCCCCGGGTCGTCGTCATGTCCACCGGCAGCGAGCTCGTCCAGCCCGACGAACCGCTCGGCTCCGGCCAGATCTACGACTCCAACAGCTTCGCCCTCACGGCCGCCGCCCGCGACGCCGGAGCCATCGCCTACCGCGTCGGCGCCGTCGCCGACGACGCCGAGACGCTGCGCGACACCATCGAGGACCAGCTCGTGCGCGCCGACCTCATGGTCACCACCGGAGGCGTCAGCGTCGGGGCGTACGACGTCGTCAAGGAGGCGCTGGCCCACGTCGGCGACGAGGACGAACCCGGCAGCGGCGTGGAGTTCCGCAAGCTCGCCATGCAGCCCGGCAAACCGCAGGGCTTCGGCTCGATCGGCCCCGACCACACCCCGCTGCTCGCCCTGCCGGGCAATCCGGTGTCGTCGTACGTCTCCTTCGAGCTGTTCGTGCGCCCCGCGATCCGCACCCTGATGGGCCTGACCGATGTGCACCGGCCGCGCACCCGGGCCACCCTCGCCGCCGACAAGGCGCTCACCTCGCCCAAGGGACGCCGGCAGTTCCTGCGCGGCACCTACGCCGACGGCGAGGTCCGGCCCGTCGGAGGCGCCGGATCCCACCTGGTCGCCGCCCTCGCGCAGGCCGACGCGCTGATCGTCGTCCCCGAGGACGTCGAGAGCGTCGAACCGGGCGCCGAGGTCGAGGTGGTCCTGCTCGGCTGACCGTCGCTGGTTGGCGGTACCGTGTCGCGCACAGCAGGCCCGTGCGCCGCACCGCGACGGGCCCGGACCGGGAGCGCCACACCAGCATGAGCACGCAGAACCCACCCCCGCAGGACCACCTCACGCACCTCGACGAGGCAGGCGCCGCCCGGATGGTCGACGTCTCCGCGAAGGACGTCACCGCACGCACGGCACACGCCGCCGGACGGGTCCTCGTCTCGCCGCGCGTGGTCGAACTGCTGCGGGGCGAGGGGATGCCCAAGGGCGACGCCCTCGCCACCGCCCGTATCGCGGGCATCATGGGCGCCAAGCGCACCCCCGACCTGATCCCGCTGTGCCACCCGCTCGCGCTCTCCGGTGTGAGACTGGACCTGTCGGTCGCGGACGACGCCGTGGAGATCGTGGCCACCGTGAAGACCACGGACCGCACGGGCGTCGAGATGGAGGCACTGACGGCGGTCACCGTCGCCGCGCTCACCGTGATCGACATGGTCAAGGCGGTCGACAAGGGGGCGGTCATCACGGACGTACGGGTGGAGCAGAAGACGGGCGGGAAGTCGGGCGACTGGAGCCGGGCATGACGTATCGCGCTCTGGTGGTCACCGCGTCCAACCGAGCCGCCGCCGGGGTCTACGAGGACCGGGGCGGACCGCTGATCGCCGACGGCCTCGAGGCCCTCGGGTTCACCGTCGACGGGCCGCGGGTCGTGCCCGACGGCGACCCGGTCGAGGCGGCGCTGCGCGCAGGCGTCGGCGCCGGGTACGACGTCGTCGTCACCACCGGCGGCACCGGCATCTCGCCCACCGACCGCACCCCCGAGGCGACCCGCGCGGTGATCGACCGCGAGGTGCCCGGCATCGCGGAGGCCATCCGGGCGTTCGGCCGGGACAAGGTGCCGACGGCCGCCCTGTCCCGGGGCCTGGCCGGCGTCGCCGGGCGCACGCTGATCGTGAACCTGCCCGGGTCCAGCGGCGGGGTGAAGGACGGCCTGGCCGTCCTGGAACCCCTCCTGGTCCACGCCGTCGACCAGCTCCGCGGCGGTGACCACCCCGGCCCGAGCAGTGGGGGTGCGAGCTGAACACCCCATCCTGGCCCGTCGAACTGAGGGACGGCGACGTCGTCCTCAGGCCGATAAAGATGCGCGACCAGCGGGTGTGGCGCGAGGTCAACCGGCGCAACCGGGACTGGCTGCGGCCCTGGGAGGCGACGATCCCGCCGCCCACGCCCAGCGGGCCGATCGTGCACCGGCCCACCTACCGCCAGATGGTGCGGCACCTGCGCTCCGAGGCGAACGCGGGCCGCATGCTGCCGTTCGTCATCGAGTACCAGGGGCGCCTCGTCGGGCAGTTGACGGTCGCCGGGATCACCTGGGGATCGATGTGCTCGGGGCACGTCGGCTACTGGGTGGACGAGTCCGTCGCGGGCCGCGGGGTCATGCCGGCCGCCGTCGCGCTCGTCGTGGACCACTGTTTCCGCACCGTCGGTCTGCACCGCATCGAGGTCTGCATTCGCCCCGAGAACAGGCCCAGCCGCCGGGTCGTGGAGAAACTCGGATTCCGCGAAGAGGGACTGCGTCCGCGTTATCTGCACATCGACGGAGCCTGGCGCGACCACCTCGTCTTCGCGCTCACGGCGGAAGAGGTCCCGGACGGACTGCTCGGGCGCTGGCACCGCACCCGTGCGCAGGCCACCCCGTCCGCCAAGCCGCAGAACACACGAGGGAATCCCGCGTAACCCCGGGAATTGAATAAATGTTCGAAATTGATCGGCGGATGACCGGCTGAGGGCGTGAAATTCGCGGCCTCGGCGGGCTGCTGATCGCATCGATCACAAAAAAAGTTCGAAATATCAGCCAGATCGTGCGACACACCGGCTCAATTGGCGGATGGCCTCACGCAAACCCCTCTACCGTGTGAGGCGTGAGCAGCAGCGGCCTCATCTACGCAGTCATCGTCGGGGCCTGGGCCGCCTACCTGGTGCCGATGTGGCTCCGTAGGCAGGACGAGCTGAACGAGGCCCGTCCGACGGAACGCTTCAGCACAGCCATCCGGTTGCTGTCCGGACGGGCGGGCATGGAGCGCCGGTACGCCAAGGACCTGCGCGCCCGCTCCACCGGCGAGGGGGAGCCCGGCGCGGACGACCCGGACGACGTCACCGAGTCGGTGGACGTCCGGGCCTTCGCCGTGCCCCCGACCCGTCCGCACACCCAGGCGGCGTCACCGGCCCAGGCACCGGCCCGCCCGGACCCGGCACGCCCCGACCCCACCCGCGACGCCCCCCGGGAGCCCGACGCCCAGGCCCGCAAGCGCGTGCCGGCCCCCCGGAGGTCCCCCTCCGAGGAGGCGGCCGCAGCGCGGGCCCGGCGCCTGAAGGTCCTCGCGCGCCGCCGGCGCACCACCGTCATCCTCTTCCTGGCCTTCACCCTCGGCGCGATCGTCGCCGCCGTCGGCGGACTCGCCTTCCTGTGGGCGCCCGGCGTCCCCGCCGTCCTCCTCAGCGGGTACATCGCCTACCTGCGGTCCCAGGAGCGCCGCCGCTTCGCCTACCAGATGGACCGGCGCGGCGCCGAGGCCGCCGCACAGCGGGTCCGCGAACACGCCCGCCAGAACCGCCGCCGCGGACCCGGCGACGCCCCACCCGGCGCCGCCGACTCCGACGAAGGGGCCGGACCAGCCACCGGCACCGACCTGTCCGCGCTCGCCGCCGACCGCCGGGCCCTCGTCGAGCAGACCGACCACGCCGAGTGGGTCGACCAGCAGCGCGAGCGCCAGCGGCGCCCCGGGCACGGCGACAGCTGGGACCCGGTACCCGTCCCCCTGCCGACGTACGTGACCGCGCCCGTCGCCCCCCGCGCCACCTCCGACGTCGACCTCGGCGCACCGGACGCGTGGAGCTCGGCCCGCTCCAGCGCCGTCGGCCACGAGCACGAGGCCCCGGCCGCTGAGACCCCCGCCGCGGCCGAGGACGACCGCACCGACGGGGGCGAGCGCAGCGACGCCCGCCGGGCCGCGTCCGCCCGCCGGGCCCGCGAGCGGGGCCGCACACCGCTGTTCGACCAGTACGAGGACGGCGACCGGCCGCGCGCCGCCAACGAGTGACGGCGGCCCGGCGCGGCCGCCCGGCCGCCCGGCAACGGATTTCCGAGCACGCCGATCGGGGTGCTAAAGTTTCACTCGTTGCAAGGGCCTGTGGCGCAGTCCGGTAGCGCACCTCGTTCGCATCGAGGGGGCCAGGGGTTCAAATCCCCTCAGGTCCACGCAGCCCAAAGCCCCGGTAGGGATCTCCCGACCGGGGCTTTGGCATGTCTCAAGGTCGGGAAAGAGGCGGCGGGCGCCGGGGTCTGACCCCCGATCACCCGCCACGGATGTGTGCCGGTGCTCACAGCGCCTTGGCGTAACACAGGCTCAGTTCGTGGAAGCGGTAGTAGCCGAACTTCTCGCACGGCTCGTAGCCGCTCGACGTGTAGAGGGCCACCGCCTCCGGCTGCTTCACGCCCGTCTCCAGCACCATCCGCCGGCGCCCCGCCGACCGGGCGTCCTCCTCCAGCGCGGCCAGGATGCGCCGCGCGAGCCCACGGCCGCGCACGTCCTCCACCACGTACATGCGCTTCAGCTCGGCGTCGCCGTCCCGGTTGCCCTCGCCGTTCTCGTCCTGCGTCCGCCAGCCGCCGGAGGCGACCGGCACGCCGAGCGCGTCGTACGCGATCAGGTACAGGCCCCGCGGGGGCGCGAAGTCGGCCACGGCGAGCGGCGTGGCGTCACCGTCGTCGCCGTAGCGGACGGCGTACTCGGCCTGGACCTGGTCGTTGAGCTTGACCGCGTCGGGGTGGTCGAAGGGAACCGGTCGAATATGCATGCTGAATACCGTATATCAATTCAAGATCGGGACATTCCAGAATCGGACAGCGTCCAGTGTGCCGGTAAAGTGCCTGGGTGCTCACTGTGACCTCTGTAAATGTGAACGGACTCCGGGCCGCCGCGAAGAAGGGCTTCGTGGAGTGGCTCGCCGGAACCGATGCCGACGTGGTGTGCCTCCAGGAGGTCCGGGCCGAGCCGCAGCAGCTCCCCGAGCATGTCCGCGCCCCCGAGGGCTGGCACGTCCTGCACGCGCCCTCGGCCGCCAAGGGCCGCGCCGGGGTCTCCCTCTACACACGCCGCGAGCCCGACCGGGTACGGGTCGGCTTCGGGTCCAGCGAGTTCGACGCCAGTGGCCGCTACGCGGAGGTCGACCTGCCGGGTGTGACGATCGCCTCCCTCTACCTTCCCTCCGGCGAGGTCGGCACCGAGCGGCAGGACGAGAAGTACCGCTTCATGACCGAGTTCCTGGCCCACCTGAAGGACCTGCGCGAACGTGCCGCCGCCGACGGCCGCGAGGTCCTGGTCTGCGGCGACTGGAACATCGCCCACGACAAGGCCGACCTCAGGAACTGGCGGGGCAACGCGAAGAACTCCGGCTTCCTGCCCGAGGAACGCGCCTGGCTGACCCGCGTCCTCGACCCGTCCGAGGGCGGCTACGTCGACGTCGTCCGCGCCCTGCACCCGGACGTGGAGGGGCCGTACTCCTGGTGGTCGTACCGGGGACGGGCGTTCGACAACGACACAGGATGGAGAATCGACCTCCAGGTCGCGACGCCGGGGCTCGCGGGCCGGGCGCTCAAGGGCTACGTGGAACGCGCCGCCACGCACAGCGAGCGCTGGTCGGACCACGCGCCGGTGACGGTCGTCTACACGACCTAGTCCTGCGGCTGGTCCCGCTCGCTCTGCTTGCGCAGCCGGCGGTCCAGGGCCAGGGAGAGTTCCGCCTCGACGACGCTGCGGGCCAGGGGGCGCAGGCGGGGGAGGTCGGATTCGCCGGCGTGGCGCAGGACCAGGTCGGCGAACAGGTCGGCCATGGCGTCGACGTGTTCGCGGATGCGGCGGCCGGCGGTGAGGACCTCGGCGAGGGGGATGCCCTCGCGGACGAGGGCCGAGGAGACGTCGAGCAGGCGGCGGCTGATGTGGACGATCTCGTCGCCGTCGGTGCCGAGGTAGCCGAGGTCGAGGGCGGTGGCGAGGTTCTCGGGGGTGACCTGGCCCTCGAAGCGGGCGGCGAGTTCCTCGGGGGTGAGGCGGACCGGCTCCTCCTCGGTGGGGGTGACGCCGAGGACGTCGGCGACGTCGCGGCCATGGTCGAGGGCTTCGGCGAGTTCGGCGATGCCGGTGAGCGTGTGGCCGCGTTCCAGGAGAGCCGCGATGGTGCGCAGGCGGGCCAGGTGGTGGTCGTCGTACCAGGCGATGCGGCCCTCGCGGCGGGGCGGCGGGATGAGCTTGCGCTCGCGGTAGAAGCGCAGGGTGCGCACCGTGATGCCGGCCAGCCGGGCCAGTTCCTCCATGCGGTACTCACGCTTCTCGGTCACTCGGGCACCTTAATTCGTACCGCGGGTAACTTTCCTCGGCCCGCCCCCTACCGGTCGGTACGGGGCTCCTCTACGCTCCCCACCATGCCAGTGTTCACTGGCGTGATTCCGGTGGAGCAGGGAGGCACACGCATGGCCGAACGCGAACATGTGCGGGTCGCGGTGATCGGGTCCGGGTTCGGCGGGCTGGGAGCGGCCGTTCGGCTGCGGCGCGAGGGCGTCACGGACTTCGTCGTCCTGGAACGGGCGGGCAGCGTCGGCGGCACCTGGCGGGACAACAGCTATCCGGGCTGCGCCTGTGACGTGCCGTCCCATCTGTACTCCTTCTCGTTCGCGCCCAACCCGGACTGGCCGCGCACCTTCTCCGGCCAGGAGCACATCCGCGCCTATCTGGAGCACGTCACCGACACCTTCGGGCTGCGGCCGCACATCCGCTTCGACTCGGAGGTGAAGCGGATGACGTGGAACGGCGAGCGGCTGTGCTGGGACATCGAGACCAGCCGGGGGGAGCTCTCCGCCGACCTCGTCGTCTCCGCCACCGGGCCGCTGTCCGACCCTAAGATCCCCGAGATCCCGGGCCTGGACTCCTTCCCCGGGCAGGTGTTCCACTCGGCGCGCTGGGACCACGACTACGACCTGCGCGGCAAGCGGGTCGCCATGGTCGGCACGGGCGCCTCCGCCATCCAGATCGTGCCGTCCATCCAGCCCGAGGTGGAGCGGCTCACCCTGTTCCAGCGCACCCCGCCGTGGGTCATGCCCCGGATGGACCGTGCGATCAGCGGGGCCGAGCGGTCGCTGCACCGGGCGCTGCCGTTCACCAGCCGGGTGCGCCGGGGCCTGCTGTGGGGCATCCGGGAGCTCCAGGTGCAGGCGTTCACCAAGCACCCGAACGAGCTGGGCTTCATCGAGGGCCTGGCCAAGCGGAACATGGCCCGTGCGATCAAGGACCCGGAGCTGCGGGCCAAGCTGACCCCCGACTACCGCATCGGCTGCAAGCGGATCCTGCTGAGCAGTGCGTACTACCCGGCCCTCGCCCGGCCCAACGTGGACGTCGTGGCCAGCGGGCTCAGCGAGATCCGGGGCTCGACGCTCGTCGCGGCCGACGGCAGCGAGGCCGAGGTCGACGCGATCGTGTTCGGCACCGGGTTCCATGTCACCGACATGCCCATCGCCGAGCGCGTGGTGGGTGCGGAGGGCAAGACCCTCGCCGAGGTGTGGAAGGGCGGGATGGAGGCGCTGCGCGGCGCTTCCGCCGCCGGGTTCCCGAACTGGATGACCATCATCGGGCCCAACACGGGCCTGGGGAACTCGTCGATGATCCTGATGATCGAGTCCCAGCTGAACTACATGGCGGACTTCGTGCGCCAGCTCGACGTGCTCGGCGGGCGGGTGGCCCTGGACGCCCGGCCGAGCGCCGTGCACGCCTGGAACCGGCGGGTGCAGCAGCGGATGACGCGGACCGTCTGGAACACGGGCGGCTGCACCAGCTGGTACCTGGACGCCAACGGCCGCAACACCACGGTGTGGCCGGGCACGACGGCGGAGTTCCGGCGGGCCACCCGCCGTGTGGACCTCGCGGAGTACGCCGTCGTCCGGTCCTCGGCGCCGGAGCGCGCGCACAGCGGCGAGAACGCGGAGGTGTCCGCGTGAGCCGCCCGACGAGCGTGGCCTCGGGGCCGTACGCGCCGCCCGTGCCGGTCCGTGAGCTGACGGTGGAGTCCGCCGACGGGGCCCGGTTGCACGTGGAGGTGCACGGGCCGGAGGGCGCTCCGGCCGTCGTGCTCGCGCACGGCTGGACCTGTTCGACGGCCTTCTGGGCGGCGCAGATCCGCGAACTGGCCGTGGATCACCGGGTCGTGGCCTACGACCAGCGCGGTCATGGACGCAGCCCGGCCGGTGCCGTGTGCAGCACGGACGCCCTCGCCGACGATCTGGAAGCCGTCCTGGGGGCCACGCTGGCCCCCGGCGAGAAGGTCGTCGTGGCCGGGCACTCGATGGGCGGGATGACCGTGATGGCGGCGGCCGCCCGTCCGGCCTTCCGGGAGCACGCGGCCGCCGTCCTGCTGTGCAGCACGGGTGCGTCGCGGCTGGTCGCCGAGTCGATGGTGCTGCCGCTGCGGGCGGGCGGGCTGCGGACCCGGCTGACGGGGCGCCTCCTCGGGTCGCGGGCGCCGCTCGGGCCGGTCACGGCGGTCGCCCGGGCGATCCTCAAGTACGCGACGATGGGGCCGCGTTCGGCGCCCGAGATGGTCGAGGCGTGCGCGCGGATCGTGCACGCCTGCCCGCGGACCGTGCGGCACGCCTGGTCACAGGTGCTGGCGCTGATCGATCTCGACCACGGCATAGGGGAGTTGACCGTGCCCACGGCGGTGGTCGTCGGCACGGCCGACCGGCTCACCCCGCCGGTGCACGCCCGTTCGCTGGCCGCCGCGCTGCCGAACTGCCTCGGGGTGACCGAGGTCGCGGGGGTCGGGCACATGACGCCCATCGAGGCACCCGAGCTGGTCACCGGGAAGATACGCGAACTCGTCACGACGTACACGCAGGTCAAGGAGGGTGCATGAGCAGGGTGAGCCTTGAGGGCCAGGTCGCCGTCGTCACCGGAGCGGCGCGCGGGGTCGGGGAGCTGCTCGCGCGCAAGCTGTCCGCGCGGGGCGCGTCGGTGGCGCTGGTGGGCCTGGAGCCGGATGTGCTCAAGCAGGTCTCGGAGCGGCTGCACGGCGACAGCGACCAATGGCACGCCGACGTCACCGACCATGAGGCGATGACGCGGGTGGCGCGGGAGGTCAAGGAGCGGTTCGGGAAGGTCGACATCGTGGTCGCCAACGCCGGTGTGGCGACGGGCGGGCCGTTCGTCGAGTCCGATCCGGAGTCCTGGCGGCGGGTCATCGAGGTCAACCTGATCGGGTCGGCGGTGACCGGGCGGGCGTTCCTGCCGCTGCTGGTGGAGAGCCGGGGCTACCTGCTGCAGATCGCCTCGCTCGCGGCGATCACCCCGGCGCCGATGATGTCGGCGTACTGCGCGTCCAAGTCGGGTGTGGAGGCGTACGCGCACAGCCTGCGGGCCGAAGTCGGCTACAAGGGCGTGCGGGTGGGCGTCGGCTATCTGTCGTGGACGGACACCGACATGGTGCGCGGCGCCGATCAGAACGACGTGATGCGGGAGTTGAGGCAGCGGCTGCCGTGGCCGGCGAACAAGACCTACCCGCTGGGACCGGCGGTCGACCGGCTCGTGGCCGGGATCGAGCGGCGGTCCAGCCATGTGTACGGGCAGTGGTGGCTGCGCGGCATGCAGGGGGTGCGCGGGTATCTGCCGGCGCTCATCGGGACCGTGGGGCAGCGGGAGATGCGGCGCTTCGCGGACCGGCTTGACGGCATGCGGACGGGCCTGGTCGGGGCGGGCGGCGAGGCCGACGAACAGGCGAGGACTACACGGCGTCACTGATCGACATGCGCAGGGTTACGGCCCGTGTGAATCTGGTCGAGGCCCCAGCGAGGGGGCCGATCCGACCCACTACGGGAGTGAACCCACATGGGCATGAAGGACCAGTTCAAGGAGAAGTCCGAGCAGCTCCAGGAGCGTGCGCGCCAGCACGGGCAGCAGGAGCGCGGCCGTCCGCAGGAGCAGCCGGAGCGGGGCCGCCCGCAGCGGCCGCAGCGGGACGAGGAGTCCGACCGCTCGCGTGAGCGTGAGGACGACGAGCGCTTCGACCTCGACTACGACCGGTAGTCGGTCGGTTCGCTGAAACGCGGGGTGCCCCCGGCTCTGGTGGGTGCCCCGCGTTCGCGTGGGCGGCTGCCGGCCCGCGCGCTGTCAGGGCGCCGGCCGCGGCGGCAGTCTCGGCCGGGACCGGTCCGGTACGTGGGAGTAGTCGGGCGGTGTGGCCGGCGGGTGGGACTCCAGCAGTTCCAGGGCGAGTTCGACGGCGTCGGAGAGCTGGGCGTGGCGGCCCTCCGCCCAGTCCAGGGGGGTGCGCAGGACCTCGACGTCGGGGGAGACGCCCCTGTTCTCGACGGACCAGCCGTAGGCGTCGAACCAGGCCGCGTTCATGGGGACGGTGATCACCGTGCCGTCGCCGAGGCGGTGACGGCCCGTCATGCCGACGACACCGCCCCAGGTGCGCTGGCCGACGACCGGTCCGAGGCGCAGCAGCTTGAACGCGGCGGTGATCATGTCGCCGTCGGAGGAGGTCGCCTCGTCGGCGAGGGCGACGATCGGGCCGCGCGGCGCGTTGGAGGCGTACGACACCGGCTGGGCGTTGCGGGTGAGGTCCCAGCCGAGGATCTTGCGGGTCAGTTTCTCCACGACGAGTTCGCTGATGTGGCCGCCCGCGTTGCCGCGCACGTCCACGAGGAGCGCGGGGCGGGACACCTCCATGCGCAGGTCGCGGTTGAACTGGGCCCAGCCCGAGCCGCCGAGGTCGGGGATGTGCAGATAGCCGCAGCGTCCGCCGCTCAGCTCCCGGACGACGGCCCGGCGTTTGGTGACCCAGTCCTGGTAGCGCAGGGGCCGTTCGTCGATGAGGGGGATGACGGCGACGCGGCGTGCGCGGCCGGCGACGCCCTCGGCCGGGGCGAAGGTCAGCTCCACCGTGGTCCCGCCGGCCCCGGCCAGCAGCGGGTACGGGCCGGTGCGGGGGTCGACCGGGCGGCCGTCGACGTGGGTGAGCACCGCGCCCTCGCGGATGCCGGTGCCGGCCAGCGGGGAGCGGGCCTTGGAGTCGGAGGAGTCGCCGGGCAGGATGCGCCGGACCGCCCAGCCCTCGTCGCGGCGGACGAGGTTGGCGCCGAGCAGGCCCTGCCAGCGCTGGTAGTGCGGCGGGCCCTCGTTGCGGCGGGCGGCCGTGACGTAGGCGTGCGAGGTGCCCAGCTCGCCCAGGACCTCGCGGAGCAGGTCGGCGAACTCGTCGGGGGTGGAGACGCGTTCGACGAGCGGGCGGTACTGGTCGAGGATCGCGTCCCAGTCGATGCCGCACATGCCGGGGTCCCAGAAATACGCCCGGGTCAGGCGTCCGGCCTCGGCGTACGCCTGCCGCCACTCGGCGGCCGGGTCCGCCTCGTGCAGGATGCGGCGGGCGTCGATCCAGACCGTGCTGTCGCTGTCGCCGGACTCGCTCGCGGGAACGGCCCGCAGGTCGCCCTCGTCGAGGACGACCAGCCGGGTGCCGTCGCCGCTGACCGCGAACGAGTCGAGGTGGCCGACCAGTTCGGTCTTCTTCGCCTTGCCGATGGAGAAGTGCTCCAGGGTGGGCCGGCCGGTCGTGTCGTCGGGGTTGGCGAAGGTCTCGCCGAGCGCGCCCGAGATCGGCCAGCGCAGCCACACCAGTGCGCCGCCGGCGACGGGGCGCAGCGCCGAGTACTTGGAGGCGGTCACCGGGAACGGCGTGACCCGGCTCTCCAGCCCCTCGGTCTCCACGGTCGTCGTGCCCAGGTCGCCGCCCTCCTCGTCGGTCAGCGGGTCCATGCCGCCGGCGGCGGGCCGGCCCTCCGGGGTCAGGGCGAACGGGGAGGGGGTGGCCGAGGAAAGCGGGACGAGGTAGGGGCGGCAGCCCAGCGGGAAGGACAGGTCGCCGGTGTGCACGTCGTAGACGGGGTCGAAGCCCCGCCAGGACAGGAACGCCAGATAGCGGCCGTCCCGGGTGAAGACCGGGTTCTCGTCCTCGAAGCGGCCGTCGGTGACGTCGACGATCAGCCGGTCCTTCATCCGGGCCAGTTTGATCTGGCGCAGGGAGCGGCCGATGCCGGGGTGGGACCAGGTCAGCCAGCCGCCGTCGGGGGAGAACGCGAGATCGCGCACGGGGCCGTTGACGGACCGGATCAGCTCGGTGACCTCGCCTCCTCCAGACTTCGTCCGGGAGGTGCCCCCAGAGTCCTCGGCCGCGTCGAGCAGCAGCAGCCGGCCGTCGTGCGCGGCGATCGCGAGTCGTTCGCCCTGGGGGTCGGCGACCAGTTCCAGGACCCGGCCCAGCTCGCCCGAGGCCAGCCGGCGCGGCTCGCGGTCGCCGGTGGCGCGCGGGAGGTAGGCGATCTCCACGGCGTCCTCGCCGTCCGCGTCGGTGACGTAGGCGACCTGGCCGACGGAGCCCAGCATCTCGGGGAGGCGGACCCGTACGCCGGGGGTGTCGGTGATGGTGCGGGCGGGGCCGTCGCGGTGGGTCAGCCAGTACAGGCTGCCGCGGACGACGACGGCGCTGGCGCGGCCGGTCTCGTCCACGGAGACGCCTTCGATGTGCTGGGCTGCCGGCACCTGGTACCGGCGGCGTCCGGTCACCGGGCCGGACAGCCGTACGTCGAGCCGGCGGGGTTCGGAGTCGGCCGAGAGGTCGTCCACGATCCACAGGTCGCCCGCGCACTGGTACACCACCCGGGTGCCGTCGCTCGCGGCGTGCCGGGCGTAGAAGGCGTCGTGGTCGGTGTGCCGGCGCAGGCCGGAGCCGTCGTGGGCGCAGGAGTAGAGGTTGCCGATGCCCTCGTGGTCGGAGAGGAAGGCGATGCGGTCGCCGACGAACATGGGGGAGTGCAGATGCCCGTCCAGACCGGCGAGCAGGCGGGTGCAGTGCAGCCACAGGCGGCCCGTGGCGCCGCCCCGGTAGCGCTTCCAGTACGCCGGTTCGTGCGGCGGGGTGCCGGTCAGCAGCAGGGTGCGGCGCTCGCCGTCGATGTCGGCGACCTGGATGTCGGAGCAGGGGCCCCAGGGGAGCTTGCGGCCGGGGTCGCCGTCGGGGCGCACCTGGTGGGCGAACGTGTAGTGGGAGAAGGGCTCGCCGTGGGAGCCGACGGCGAGGATCACCCCGTCGGGGTCCCAGCCGCACACCTGGGTGTCGCCGGAGCCCCAGTAGGTGAGCCGGGTGGTGACGCCGCCGTCGACGGGCACGAGGTGGATCTCGGGGGCGAGGGTGCGCCAGCTCGTGTACGCGATGTGCCGGCCGTCGGGGGAGAAGCGGGGGTGGCCCGTCTTGGCGCGGTCGACGGTGAGCCGCCAGGCGCGGCCCGGGGCGTCCAGGGGGGCCAGCCACAGGTCGTCCTCGGCCACGAAGCACAGCAGGTCGCCGCTCAGATGCGGAAGGCGCAGGTAGCTCACCTCCCCATGCTTCGCCCGGGGGCCGACCGGGGCAAGTCGTGACATACCGCCCGTTCGGATGGGCGCCGAGCCTGTCCGGCCGGGAGGCGGCGCACGTGACCCAGGACACGAACGAAACCGTTTCGTTTCGTTAGGGGGATGCGCTATCGTCTTAGGTGTACGAAACCGTATCGTTCGGAGAAGGAGGGTGGCAGCGATGACCGAGGCGTCCACGACACGGCGTTCACGCATCACCCCCGAGCGCGAGGCCGAGCTGTACGCGGCCGTGCTCGACCTGCTCCGGGAGGTCGGCTACGACGCCCTCACCATGGACGCCGTGGCGGCCCGCACCCGGTCCAGCAAGGCGACGCTCTACCGCCAGTGGGGCGGCAAGCCGGAGCTGGTGGTCAAGGCGATCCGGCACACCAAGCCGGCTGGCGCCACCGGCATCGACACCGGGTCCCTGCGGGGCGACCTGCACACCCTCACGTCCCAGGAGGACGACTGCACCATGCAGCAGAACGCCGCGCTCATGCGCGGTCTGTTCATGGCGGTGCACGGCAACCCCGACCTCCTGCAGGCGTTCAAGGAACTCCTTATCGAACCCGAGATGGAGGAGTTCCGGCGGATCCTGCGACGGGCCGTCGACCGCGGCGAGGTCCGCGCCGACCGCCCTGCGCTCGACTACGTCGTGCACATGCTCGTCGGCGCGTTCGCCACACGGTCGCTGATCGACGACAGGCCGCCGACGAAGGCCTTCCTCACCTCCTACATCGACGCCGTCGTCCTCCCCGCCCTCGGCGTCCCCGTCACCTGACGAGTTCCCCTCACGTAAGCCCTTTCCTGACGTAACCGCTCACGTCGTCGGGCTGATCACCCCTGCCCAGAACCAACCCACGACCTGACCGGGAGACGCCCTCGTGGCCACGTTCCTGTACAAACTCGGCCGGCTCGCCTTTAGGCGACGCCACTTCGTCGCCCTCATCTGGGTCGCGCTGCTCGCCCTCGCCGGTGTCGGCGCGGCCAGCGCCCCGAGCGCCGGCAGCACGTCCTTCTCCATCCCCGGCACCGAGGCCCAGAAGGCCTTCGACCTGCTGGACGAACGTTTCCCCGGGATGAGCGCCGACGGCGCCACCGCCCGGGTCGTCTTCAAGGCCCCGGACGGCCAGAAGATGACGGACGCCGGGAACGAGGCGACCGTGAAGGACGCCGTCCGGGAGCTGTCCGACGGCTCCGAGGTGGCCTCCGTCGCCGACCCGTACACCGCGCACGCCGTCAGCAAGGACGGCACGATCGCGTACGCGTCGGTGAAGTACAAGGTGTCCGGCATGGAGCTGGAGGACACCTCGCGCGAGGCCCTGAAGGACGCCGCGCAGGACGCCCGCGACGCCGGACTGACCGTCGAGGTCGGCGGTGACGCCCTCCAGACGACCCCCGAGACGGGTGCCACCGAGGTCATCGGCATCGCGATCGCCGCGGTCGTCCTCGTCATCACCTTCGGCTCGCTCGTCGCGGCCGGACTCCCGCTGCTGACCGCCCTGATCGGCGTCGGCATCGGCATCTCCACCATCGCCGCCCTGGCCAGCGCACTGGAGCTCGGCTCCACCACCTCGACCCTGGCGACGATGATCGGCCTCGCCGTCGGCATCGACTACGCCCTGTTCATCGTCTCCCGCTACCGGGCCGAGCTCGCCGAGGGACGCGACCGCGAGGAAGCGGCCGGACGGGCCGTGGGCACCGCCGGCTCCGCGGTCGTCTTCGCCGGCCTGACCGTCGTCATCGCCCTGGTCGGCCTGTCGGTCGTCAACATCCCCATGCTCAGCAAGATGGGCATCGCCGCCGCCGGCACCGTCGTCATCGCGGTCCTGATCGCCCTGACGATGATCCCCGCGCTGCTCGGCTACGCCGGCCGCAAGGTCCGCCCCGCCGGCGCCAAGAGCCGCTGGATGGGCGGCCGGCGCGCCGAGCGCAAGGCCGCGTCCGGCACCGCGAAGCCCAACATGGGCACCCGCTGGGCCAGTTTCGTGGTCCGCCGCCCCGTCGCCGTGCTGCTGCTCGGCGTGCTCGGGCTCGGCGCGGCCGCCGTCCCCGCGACCTCCCTGGAACTCGGCCTCGGCGACGACGGTTCGCAGCCGACCTCCACCACCCAGCGCCGCGCCTACGACCTGCTCTCCGACGGCTTCGGGCCGGGCTTCAACGGACCGCTGATGGTCGTCGTCGACGCCCGCGGCACCGACGACCCGAAGGCCGTCTTCAGTGACGTCGGCGACGAGATCGAGCGGCTGGACAACGTGGCCACCGTGACGCCGGCCGCGCCCAACAAGGCCGGCGACACCGCCACCATCACCGTCATCCCGAACGCCAAGCCGTCGTCGGTCACCACCGAGAACCTCGTGCACTCCATCCGCGACGAGGGCGCCCGCATCCAGGCCGACAGCGACGCGACCGTGCTGGTCACCGGCTCGACCGCGATGAACATCGACGTCTCGCAGAAGCTGAACGACGCCCTGCTGCCGTACCTCGCGCTGGTCGTCGGCCTGGCCTTCCTGCTGCTGATCGTGGTGTTCCGCTCGGTCCTCGTCCCGCTCAAGGCGGCCCTCGGCTTCCTGCTGAGCGTTCTCGCGGCCCTCGGCGCGGTCGTCGCGGTCTTCCAGTGGGGCTGGTTCGCCGGCCTGCTGGGCGTCGAGGAGACCGGGCCGGTCATGTCGATGATGCCGATCTTCATGGTCGGCGTGGTCTTCGGCCTCGCCATGGACTACGAGGTGTTCCTCGTGACCCGGATGCGCGAGGCGTACGTCCACGGCGAGAAGCCCAGCCAGGCGGTCGTCACCGGCTTCCGGCACGGCGCCCGGGTCGTCACCGCGGCCGCGGTGATCATGATGGCGGTGTTCGCCGGCTTCATCGGCTCCAGCGAGTCCATGGTCAAGATGATCGGCTTCGGCCTGGCGATCGCCGTGTTCTTCGACGCCTTCGTGGTCCGCATGGCCATCGTCCCGGCGGTCCTCGCCCTGCTCGGCAAGCGGGCCTGGTGGCTTCCGAAGTGGCTGGACCGCGCCCTGCCCAACGTGGACGTGGAGGGCGAAGGCCTGCGCACCCCCGAGGACGGCAGGGACGCCGACCCGGACGCGGACCGCGCGCCGGCCCTCGTGTGACCCGCGGCCACTGATCGGGACCGGCCGGTGAGGGCTCCGTGGGGACGGGGCGCCCTCACCGGCCTCCGCCGTGCCGGTCCGGCCCCCGAAACGGGCTCGCGTGGCCCGTACACGCACCGCTAGCGTGCCGTGCATGACGACGACCGACAGCACGGGCTCCGGAGCCCACCCCCGGTTCGCCGAGGCCCTGCAGGAACTGGGCCTCGGCGAACTGCTGCCCCGCGTCCGCCGCTTCCCGGACGCCGCCCGCACCGCCCCCGAGGCCGCCGCCGCGATCGGCTGCGAGCTCAGCGAGATCTGCAAGTCCCTGATCTTCGCCGCCGACGGCGTCCCCGTCCTGGTGCTCATGGACGGCGCCTCCCGCGTCGACCTCGAACGGGTGCGGGAGGAACTCGGCGCCGCGAAGGTCACCCGCGCCAAGGCCGACGTCGTCCGCGAGACCACCGGGTACGCCATCGGGGGCGTGCCGCCCTTCGGGCACCGCACCCGCACCCGCGTCCTCGCCGACCGTTCGCTGCTGCAGCACGACGTGGTGTGGGCCGCCGCCGGGAACCCGCACGCCGTCTTCCCCATCGAGCCGAAGGCCCTCGTCGCGCACGCCGGCGCCGCCCTCGTGGACGTGCGCGAGCAGTGACCCCCCTGGTCACCGCGGCCGTCCTGACCGCCGCCGTCACCCACGCCGGCTGGAACGCCATCGCGCACCGCATCACCGACAAGCTGGTCGGGTTCACCCTCATCGCGGGCGGCGGCGCGCTCATCGGGATCGCCCTGCTGCCCTTCGGGACGTTCCCGGCCGCGGGCGCCTGGCCGTACCTCCTCGCCTCGGCGCTCGTCCACGTCCTGTACTACGCGCTGCTCATGACGTCGTTCCGGCTCGGTGACTTCGGGCAGGCGTACCCCCTCGCCCGTGGCACCGCGCCGCTCGTGGTCGCCGTCCTCGCCGCCGTGTTCGCCCACGAGGTGCCGGACGGCTGGGCGGCCGCCGGTATCGCCCTGTCCTGCGCGGGACTGACCGGGGTCGCCCTGTGGGGCCTGCGCGGCCGCCGGCCCGACTGGGCCGCGATCGGCGCCGCCCTCGCCACCGGGCTGACCATCGCCGCCTACACCCTGCTCGACGGCCTCGGCGTCCGCGCCTCCGGATCGTCCCTCGGCTACATCGCCTGGCTGATGCTGCTCCAGGGCCTCGTGATCCCGGCGTTCACGCTGGTGCGCCGGCGCGGATCGGCCGCGGCCGCGCTGCTGCCGTACGCGGGGCTGGGGCTGCTCGGCGCGGCCCTGTCCGTCGCCGCGTACGCCCTGGTCCTGTGGGCGCAGACCCGGGCCGAGCTGGCGCCGGTCGCGGCGCTGCGCGAGTCCTCCATCATCGTCGGCGCCGCCATCGGCGCCGTCTTCTTCAAGGAGCGCTTCGGGGCGCCGCGTATCGCGGCCGCGTTCCTGCTGGTCGCCGGGATCGGGCTGATGCTGCACGCGGGATGACCCGGCGGACCCCTCAGGCCCGTCCCGTGATGCCCGACAGGTCACGGACCGTCATGCTGTTGCGGTCGCCGACCGTGCGGCCCAGCGAGTGGTGGGGCCACAGGCCCGCGGCCACGCGCCGGCTGCGCTCGCTCCACTGACGGGCCGCCAGGTCGCCCGCCTTGTAGTGGTTCAGGGCGTAGCCGCCCGAGTGGACGCGGAGCAGGGTGAAGCCGCCCGGGTACTCCTTGGCCGCCGCGACCTCCTGCTGCGTGACATGCGGGGCCCGCGCCAGCACCGTGCGCTTGTTGCGGTGCGTGTGGCCCGCGTGGTGCAGGAAGACGCCGGGCGCGTCCGCGTAGGCGTCGAGCACGGCACCGGCCTGCCGGCGGTCCAGGCAGTGCCCGCGGGTCACCGGGAACACCGAGTCCCGCACGGTCAGCGGATGGTGCCCGAACACCAGCGTCGGCTGGTCCGGCTGCTCCCTCAACCGGTCCCGGAGCCAGGCCAGTTGCTCGGGCCCGAGGCCGCCCGCGCCGGCGCCGTTGCCCACCTCGACGTAGGTGTCGAGGCCGACGACGCGCAGCCCGCCGAGGTCGTGGGTGAAGTACCCGGGGCCGTCGCCGTCCACGAACGCGGCGGCGAAGGTGTTCTCCGCCGACCGGTCGTGGTTGCCGCGGACGACGAAGTAGTCCTGCCCGTGCCTGCCGAACCCGTCGAGGATCCGCCGGGCCTCGGCCAGGTCGCGCGCCGCCCCGCAGGCCGAGATGTCACCCCCGGCGAGCAGCACGTCCGCCCCGCGCAGCCGGGCCTCCTCGACCAGCGCCCGGACCATGAGCTCCGGGTACGGCTCCCCGCCCGCCCGCTGCGGCACCCCGCGCAGCAGGGGCAGCCCGCCGACCAGCCCGGCCGTGGTCTCGCCGAGATGCAGGTCGTTGCAGAGCGCGATGGACAGCAGATGCCGGCCGGGCGGGGGCCGCGGGGTCGTGAAGGAGTACGGCCCGCCGCGGGTGCCCAGCCCGAACGCCGAGGTGCCGACCGCGTTGCCCCGCACCAGGTGCAGCGGGGTGGGAAGCGCGGCGACACCGCGTGAGCGGGCCCGGTAGTAGTACGTCTGCCCCGGCTCCAGTCCGGTCAGCTCGACCTGGTGGTGGGCGGTGGGCCGGTCCCCGGACGCGACCCGGTTCAGCCGGGACGGGTGGGTGCCGTAGACGACCTCGCCCTCGGTGACGGCGGGCACGGGGCGGCCGGCGCCGTCGTCGGTGCCGGGGACACCGGTGAACCAGGTGACGACCGCGCGGTCCTCGGTGAGCGTGACCAGCTCCAGGTGGACGGCCGCCAGGTCGTCGGGGTGCGGTGCGCGGGGCCACCGGGTGGCCGTCGCCGCCGACCGCAGCAGGGCGGGGGTCAGCCGCGCCCCGGAGCGCAGCACCTCACGGGGGCCCGGGAGAGCGGACAAGACGGCGAGGGCGGGGAGATGGGCGGAGAGGCGGCAGCGCAGGTCCTCGAGGCGGCCCTGAGCGGGAGAGGGGACGAGAGGCGCCGGCGGCGGGACCGGGTCCGGTGCGCGACCCTCCCGGGGAAGCAGGGCGGGAACGCCCGCGGCGGCCCCTGTGCCGATGGTCACCTCATCCCGGGTTGCCGGATCGACCCCGGGTAAACGCGGGTCGGCCGGGGCGAACGCGGCGTCCGGAACCGGCCCTTCGACCCTCCGGGACCGGCCCCCACCGCCCGCCCGCCGCACTACGATCGTACCGGCGGACGGTTCACCGAGGGGGCGGACAGTGACGGCGCTGAGCGAGGGGTCGGACGCGGGGGTCGGCGACCGGGAACCCCTGCATCCCGACCGGATCAAGCACCTGGAGTTCATCCAGGCCACCATCACGCGGTTGGGGACCAACTCCTTCCTGGTGAAGGGCTGGGCCCTGACCCTGGCCGCCGGTCTGCTCGCCCTGTCCGCGAGCCGGCTGAGCTGGCACCTCGCGGCCGTCGGGGTGGTGCCGCTGCTGTGCTTCTGGTACCTCGACTGCTTCTTCCTGCGCCAGGAACGGGCCTACCGCCGGCTCTACGACGACGCCCGCCGCCCCGGCAGCACCGTCGAGCCGCTGTCGATGAACGTGGCGCCCCATCTGAGCGCCATGCCCTGGCGGGAGGTCTGGTTCACCCCGACCCTCCTGCTCTTCTACACACCCCTGCTGCTGGCCGATCTCGCGCTGCTCGCCCTCGCCGCCTGAGCCCGTGCCCTTCTGGCGGGCCCGTCCGTGAAGGAGCACCCTGGAAGCAGGTCTTCCGGAGGTGGTCGTCATGATGCACACCGCAGTGGGATGGCACGTCGAGATGGAGTTCATGGAGGACGACCAGCACACGCGGGCGGTCGCCATGGTGCGGCTCCCGGACGGCACCGAGGTACGGGCCCACGGGCACGCCAGCCGGCACCACACCGACTCCTACCAGCCCCGCGTCGGCGAGGAGATCGCCGGAGCCCGCGCGCTGAACGAGCTGGCGATGCAGATGCTCAGCAAAGCGCACACCGAGATCGACGCCGCGTCCGGGCGCACCTCGCACCCGATCAACGTCTAGGCGGCCGACGACGCCCGGACCGCCCGGATCAGCGCCTGCGCCCTCGGGTCCGCCGTCACCGTCCTGCGGAAGCCGTTCGTCACATAGCCGAAGGCGATCCGCGCCTCCGGGTCGGCGAAGCCGAGGGCGCCGCCGCGTCCGGGGTGCCCGAAGGAGCCGGGGCCGAGCAGCGGGGACGCGGTGCCGTGCAGCATGTACCCCAGTCCGAACCGGGTGTTGACGACCAGGACGCGGTCCGGGCCCGACGACTCCTCGGCGCGGGCCAGCTCCACCGTCGCCGGGTCGAGGAGCCGCACCCCGTCGACCTCGCCGATCAGGGCCGCGTAGAAACGGGCCAGCGCATCGGCCGTCGCGACGCCGTTCGTCGCCGGGAGCGCGGCGGCCCGGTACACCGGGTCGTTCTGGTCGGGGAACGGGCTGATCGCGGCGAACGCGCGGCGCGTGAGCGAGTCCGGGTCCTCGTAGGCCGCGGTGACCGACCGCTTCGGCCGGGCCCGCAGCGCGCCCGCCGGCTCCGGTCCGTCCACCCGCCCGGTACGGCCGGCCCGGCCGGCCGCCGCCTCCGGCAGCCCCAGCCACAGGTCGAGCCCCAGAGGGCCCGCCACCTCCTCGGCGAGCCAGGCGCCGACCCAGCGGCCCGTGACCCGCCGCACCAGCCCGTCGAGCAGCCAGCCGTAGGTCAGCGCGTGGTAGCCGTGGTCGGTGCCGGGCTCCCACACGGGCGCCTGCGCGGCGACGGCCGCCGGGCCGCGCTCGGGGTCCAGGGCCTCCTCGGGGGTGAGCGGCACGTCCAGGACCGGCAGCCCGGCGCGATGGCCGAGCACGTGCCGGACCAGCAGCCCCTCCTTGCCGTGCGCCTTGAACTCCGGCCAGCAGGCCGCCACCGGCGCGTCCAGGTCCAGTTCCCCGCGCTGGTGCAGCAGCAAAGCCACGGCGGCGGCGACGCCCTTGGTGGCCGAGCGCACGACCTGCGCGGTGCCGCGCTGCCAGGGCTCGGTGCCGTCGACGTCCCGGGTGCCGGCCCACAGGTCGACGACCCGGTGCCCGTCGCGGTACACGGCGACGGCGGCGCCGCGCTCGCCGAGCGCGGCGAAGTTCCGTGCGAACGCTTCCCTGACCGGCTCGAAGCCTTCGGCGACTGTGCCGTTCACGTCCACGTTCGTGCTCCCTCGACCGACCCCCGGCGCCCCCGTGGCGCCTGCGGTGCCCAGTCCAACATGGGTGCGCGACCTTCGATTCCGAAGTGTGGCCGACGTCTCGCGCGCGAGGGCGGCGGTCAGGCGCCCATGGGCACCGAGCGCGGGTCGAAACCGAAGGGAAGCTCCAGCCGGTGGGCGCTCATCAGCGCGTCGTCGGCGAGGAGTTCACGGGTCGGGCCGTCCGCCGCGATCACGCCCTCGCTCAGGATCAGCGACCGCGGGCACAGCTCCAGCGCGTACGGCAGGTCGTGGGTGACCATGAGGACGGTGACGTCCAGCGAGCGTAGGATGTCGGCCAGTTCGCGGCGGGAGGCCGGGTCGAGGTTGGAGGACGGCTCGTCCAGGACGAGGATCTCCGGTTCCATCGCGAGCACGGTGGCGACCGCGACCCGGCGCCGCTGCCCGAACGACAGGTGGTGCGGCGGGCGGTCCTTGAACTCCGCCATGCCGACCCGCTCCAGCGCCCGGTCCACGCGCGCCTCCAGCTCGGGCCCCTTGAGCCCGGCCGCGGCCGGCCCGAACGCCACGTCCTCGCGGACCGTCGGCATGAACAGCTGGTCGTCCGGGTCCTGGAACACGATGCCGACCCGGCGCCGGATCTCCGCCATGTGCTCCCGGCCCACCGGCAGCCCGGCGACCCGCACCGTGCCGGTGCCGCCGCTCAGGATGCCGTTGAGGTGCAGGACGAGGGTCGTCTTGCCGGCGCCGTTCGGGCCGAGCAGCGCGACCCGTTCGCCGCGCTCGACGGAGAAGTCCACGCCGAACAGGGCCTGGTGTCCGTCGGGGTAGGCGAAGGCGAGGCCGGAGACCTCGAGGGAAGCGGTCACAGGGTCCATCCCAGCAGACAGACGACGAGGGCGGAAAACGGCAGCGTCAGGGCGTACGTCCACTGCGTCCGGGACGCGGTGACCTCGTCGATCACCGGCATCGTCCCGGCGTACCCGCGGCTGACCATGGCCAGGTGCACCCGCTCCCCGCGCTCGTAGGAGCGGATGAACAGGGCGCCCGCGGACTTGGCGAGCACGCCCCAGTGCCGTACGCCCCTCGCCTCGAAGCCGCGGGACTCGCGGGCGATGCGCATCCGCCGCATCTCGTCGGCGATGACGTCGCCGTAGCGGACCATGAAGGACGCGATCTGCACGAGCAGCGGCGGGAGCTTCAGCCGTTGCAGGCCGAGCAGCAGCTCGCGCAGCTCGGTGGTGGAGGCGAGCAGCACCGAGGCGGCGACCCCGAGGGTGCCCTTGGCCAGCACGTTCCAGGCGCCCCACAGGCCGCCGACGCTCAGCGACAGGCCCAGCACCTCGACGCGCTCGCCCTCCGCCACGAACGGCATGAGCACGGCGAACGCGACGAACGGCACCTCGATCAGCAGCCGCTTCAGCAGGAACCGGGCGGGCACGCGGGCGGTGTGCGCGACGACGGCGAGCAGGACCGCGTACAGGCCGAACGCCCACATCGCCTCCCGCGGTGTGGAGACCACGACGACCACGAACGCGAACGTCGCGGCCAGCTTGGTGTGCGGCGGCAGACCGTGCACGGGCGAGTGCCCGTGCCGGTAGAGCCGGTGCGCGTGCCCCGCCCCCATGTCAGGCGCCGCTCGTGCTCGCGGCGGAGACGTCGGCGGGTCCGGCCGTACGGCGGCGGCGCACGGCCCAGAAGACCGCGCTGCCCGCGACGACGGTGACCCCGACGCCGATCACGCCCGCGAGGCCGCCGGACAGCCGGGCGTCGGTGACGTCCTTGACGCCGTAGTCGGCGAGGGGGGAGTCGGCGACGGCGTGGTCCTCGGTCTTCTTGTCGATGCCGTGGTCGGCGGCGACCTTCTCCAGTCCGTCGGGGCTGGCGGAGGCGTAGAAGCTGACGAACCCGGCGAGGACCAGGGAGGTGACCAGGCCCACGGCCCACACCTTGCGCGGGGAGCGCGCGGCGGCGACCGGGGCGGGCTCGGCGGCGGGCGCGTCGACGAGTTCGCCGTTCACCCGCAGCCTCAGCCGCTGCCGCAGGTCGCGGGCGCCGTACACCAGGTCGGGGCGTACGGCGACGACGGCGCCGACGGTCAGCGCGGTGATCGTGGCCTCGCCGAGGCCGATCAGGACGTGTACGCCGACCATGGCGCCGGCGACCTTGCCGAGGGAGACGTCGGTGGTGCCGCCGACCGCGTACATCAGGGTGAAGGCGAGGGCCGCCGCCGGGACGGACAGCAGGGCGGCGGTGAAGGAGGCGACGGTGATCGAGCGGCGGCCGCGGGGGAGCACCTTCACCAGGAGCCGGAAGACGGCGTAGGCGACGACGGTCGTCACGATCGCCATGTTGGTGATGTTCACGCCGAGCGCGGTCAGGCCGCCGTCGGCGAACAGGATGCCCTGCATGAGCAGGACGACCGACACGCACAGCACGCCGGTGTACGGCCCGACGAGGATCGCCGCGAGGGCGCCGCCGAGCAGATGGCCGCTGGTGCCCGCCGCCACGGGGAAGTTGAGCATCTGGACGGCGAAGATGAACGCGGCGACCAGACCGGCCAGCGGCGCGGTGCGTTCGTCGAGCTCGCGCCGGGCACCGCGCAGGCTCACGGCGACGGCGGCCGCGGCGACCACTCCGGTCACGGCGGAGGTGGGGGCGTCTATGAATCCGTCAGGTACGTGCACCGTTCGATGATAGTGGCTTAATGCGAATGGGTTGCAAGAGCGAGGGGCTGTTCATTGCGTCCGCGTCGGTCGTGGGACGGCCTCCGCATGATTCCGCACACATCTGAGCCCGATCCGGCTACGACGAGCGGAATCGGGAAGATGTGCGACATTGGAGAAGGAGCGGAGGCACAGCCTTCGCACAGGTCACGCGTCATGTCACGCGGGTTAGGGGCCGTCCGATGTCCGTAGTCGAGCAGTACGCGCGAGCCCACATCGTCACCGACGCGGACATCCTGACCTCGGAACAGGACGCGGTCCCCGTGGTCCTGCGATACGACCCCGACACCGATCCGGGCGTCGTCCACATCCGGCTCCCCGGAGGCGACACCCACGACTGGACGTGCTCACGCACCCTGCTGGAGCAGGGGCTGCGCGCCCCCGCCGGGAGCGGCGAGATACGGGTGTGGCCCTGCGGCCGGGTGCAGTCCGTGGTCGAGTTCCACTCTCCGCAGGGCGTCTCGGTCGTCCAGTTCGAGACGAAGGCGCTGATGCGGTTCCTGCGGCGGACCTATCTGGCCGCCGCGGAACCCGTGCACAGCTGAGCCTCAGCCACCGGCCTTCAGCAGGGCCGCCACGATCGGGCCGGCCGTCGAACCGCCGTGCCCTGCCGCCTGGACCACACCCGCCGCCGCCAGGTCGCCGCGGTAGGCGGTGAACCAGCCGTTGGGCTTCTTCTGCCCGTCGACCTCGGCCGAACCGGTCTTCGCGCCGACGTCGCCGCCGACGCCCGCCATCGCCTCGGCCGCCGTGCCGTACCGCGCCGTGTACGCCATCAGATCGCGCAGCTGCGCGAGCGTGGACGCGGACATCGCGCGGGCCGCCTTCGCCAGCGACCGGCCGTCCACCTCAGGGGAGACCAGGTAGGGCTGCTTGAAGGTGCCCTCCTTCACGGTCGCCGACACCGACGCCATGTTCAGCGGGTTCATCCGCACCCCGCCCTGCCCGATCAACTCGGCCGCCATCTGCGCCTGGGACTGCACCGGGACGGCACCGTCGAAGGTGGGCACGCCCACCGACCAGTTGTTGAGGGAGAGGCCGAAGACCTGCTGGGTCTGCTTGGTGAGACTGTCGTCGTCCAGCTTCGGCGCCTGGCTGATGAAGGCCGTGTTGCAGGACCGGGCGAAGCTCGCCTTGAACGTCCCGCCCTTGATCTCGAACTTGTCGTCGTTCTGGAACTTCCAGTGCCCGTAGGTGAAGTACTTCGGGCAGGGGTGCTGCTCGTCCGCGGACGCCAGGCCCTTCTCGATCAGCAGCGAGGAGGTGACGACCTTCATCGTGGAGCCGGGGGCCAGCGACCCCTGGAACGCGGTGTTGAAGCCGTGCGAGGAGTTCGCCACCGCGAGGATCTCGCCCGTGGAGGGGCGCAGCACGACCACCGACGCCTTCTCCTTGGCGGCGACCTGCTGCTCGGCGAGCGCCTGGAGCGCCGGGCTCAGCGTGGTCTTCACCGTGCCGGGCGTGCCCTCGCTCAGCTCCACCAGCGTCTTGTCCGACAGCTTCGCCTTGTGGGACTCCTTGCCCCGGACCACCTGGAGCTCGACGCCCGCCGTGCCGCCGGCCTTCGCACCGTACTTCTCGCGCAGCCCGTCCAGGACCGAGCCCAGCGACGGGTAGGTCTTCTCGGTCAGCTCGCCGCCGTCGCGGTCGAGTGCCCGCACCGGCGGGGTACCGGACGCGCCGGTGACGAGCCGGTCGCCGTCCTTCAGCTCCGGGTGGACGACCGCCGCGCGCCACCGGACCAGCGGCCTGCCGTCCTCGGCCCGCCGGACGACGGTGAGGGCGCTGTCGTACGTCAGGGGCTTGCTGGTGCCCTTGTAGGTGACGGTGCCCTTCACCGAGAAGGGGACCTTGTCGCCGGTGCGGGGGCCCGGCGTGAGGGTGACGTCCTTGATGTGGGCGTCCTTGGAGTAGCCGGTGAGCAGGGCCTTCGCGGCGGCGCCGTCGTCCGTGGCGGCGGCCGCCTCGGCCACCTCGCCCTTCTGCCAGGCGGTGAGGAACGCCTCGGCGGCCGTGGTGACCTCCTTGCCGGACAGCGGGCCGGACCTGACCTTCCTCGCCCGCTGCTCGTCGGAGGCCGACTGCGTGTCGGCCGCGGCTCCACCGCCGTACAGGGCGTAGACGCCGAACCCGGCGCCCCCGATGACGACGGCGATCATCCCGCCGACCACGGCGGGATGGGTCTTCCGCCGCTCGGCGACGCGCTTTCTTGTGCCCACTGCTTTCCGTTCCCTCGCGAATCAGGGGTCCCCGGTGCCCCGCTGCCCTCACGCACAACGACGACAGCCTAGAGTCCCCGGGCGCCGAGGGTGAGGTCAGCCGGCCGCTCGTAGCACGGCTGCGACAATCGGACCGGCCGCGTCGCCGCCGTGCCCGCCCTGCTGGACCAGCGCGGACGCCGCCACGTCGTTGCGGAACGCCGCGAACCAGCTGTCCGAGGTGGCCTCCCCGTCGACCTCGGCCGAACCGGTCTTCGCGCCGATGTCGCCGCTCAGCCCGCGCATGGCCGGCGCGCCGGTGCCCTGTGTCGCGGTCAGCCGCATCATCTGCCGGATCTGGTTCGCCGTGCCCGGCCGCAGCCCGGCCGCGGTGGCGAAGTCGCGGTCGTCGAGCGTGCGCGGCACCAGGTACGGCTGCCGGAACGCGCCGGTGATCGCGGTCGCCGTCACCGACGCCATGGTCAGCGGGTTCATCTGGACCGTGCCCTGCCCGATGGCGTTGGCCGCGCGGTCCGGGCCGCCGGAGGCGGGGACGCTGCCGTCGAAGGAGCTGATGCCGGTCCGCCAGTCACGGCCGATCCCGAACCGCTGCTCGGCCTCCGTCGTCAGGGAGGAGTCGGTGACCCCGTCGCGGCCGACGAGCTTGATGAAGGCCGTGTTGCAGGACCGGGTGAAGGCGGCCGAGAGGGTGGCGCCGGGCCCCTCGTCCGGCTTCATGCCCTTCAGGTTCTTGAAGGTCTGGCTCTGCCAGACCGCCGAGTCCGGGCAGGGCGCCGGGCCGTTCATCGCGGCCAGGCCGTTGTCGATGAGCATGGCCGAGGTGAGGATCTTCATCGTGGAACCGGGGGCGACCTGCCCCTGGAACGCGGCGTTGAAGGCGTCCTCGCGGTGGTTGGCCACGGCCAGCACCTCACCGGTGCTCGGCTTGAGGGCCACCACCGAGGACTGCCCGTACTGCTTCACCGCCTTCTCGGCCGCCGCCTGGGCGCCCGCGCTGAGCGTGGTGCGCAGCTTGCCGGGTCTGCCTTTGGAGAGGGTCAGCAGCGAGGTGTCCGGGGCCTCGGTGACGGTGTGCCGGATCGACAGCTCCACACCGGGCTCGCCGCCCGCCTTGTCGCCGTAGCGGGACCGCAGGGTGTCCAGGACCGGGCCGAGCGAGGGGTACTTCTCCTTCGTCAGCGCGGTGCCGTTCCGGTCGACGGCCTCGATGGGCGGGCTCGCGGCCTCGCCGGTGACGAGAGTGTCGCCCTTGCGCAGCTCCGGGTGGATCACGGACGGCTGCCAGTCGACCAGCGCCCGTCCTGTACTGACCCCGCGCACCACGGTGAGCCGGCTCTCGTAGCGCAGCGCCTCGGACTTCCCGCCGTACGACACCCTGGCGTCGACGGTGAACGGCACGGTGGTGCCCTTCGCCTTCCCCGGCGTGATCTTCACATCGGTGATGTGCGCGGCCTTGGTGTAGGCGGTGAGCAGGACGCCGGCGGCCGCGTCGTTGTCGGTCCGGGCGGCGGCCTGCTCGACCCGGCCCTTCTCCCAGGCGGCGAAGAACGCCTCGGTGGTCTCCGCCACCTCGTCCGCGTCCGGCGGCCCGGACCGCGCCGACCCCCCGGCGCCGGTGGCCCCGCCCCCGTCCAGCGCCGACACGATGTTGTAGGCGCCGTATCCGGCCCCGCCCACCATCAGGGCGAACACCCCGCCGACGACCGCGACCTTGACCCCCTTGGCCATGATCCCCTCCCCGTTCCGTCCTCCGCACTGTAAGTGGCGTGGGGGAGAACTGTGAGGGGTGTTTTCTTTTGTGACCGAACGTCTGGAGGAAAACGCGGGAGGACACCGTCGCGGCCGGCGAGGATCCGCTCTCCGCGCACCCCGATACCTGGCGACGCCGCCCGCACCCCGGGTGCTCGCACGCCCGGCGCGACGAACCGGCGGCCGGGCCCCCTAGGTCCTTTCGTTTAAATCATCCCGGCGTCGCAGCACGTCGCCATGTCCCGTCGGCCACAGCCGGGCTGATCCAAACGAAAGGCCCCAGCACGTTCGCCCAGCTACACCCACGTGTCCAGCCACATCCGCGACCGCCACTCGTCGATCGGGATGGACTGGCCCGTGTGGAGGGGCCAGAAGTAGATGAAGTTCCAGGCGATCAGGAGGACCAGGACGCCCGCGGCCGTCGCGCCGATCACGCGGCGGGTGTCGCCGGAGCGGGGCGGGCCGATGATCGCGCCCAGGAGCATCGCCACGGCCAGGCACAGGAAGGGGAGGAAGACGATGGCGTAGAAGAAGAAGATGGTGCGTTCCTGGTAGAGGAACCAGGGGAGGTACCCGGCCGCGACGCCGCAGGCGATGGCGCCGGCCCGCCAGTCGCGGCGCAGCAGCCAGCGCCACAGGACGTACAGGAGGGCCGCGGCCGCCACCCACCACAGGACCGGGGTGCCGATCGCCAGGACCTCGCGTGCGCACTTGCCGCCCGCGTCGGAGGGGCAGCCGTCCGCGCCGGGCAGCGGGGACTCGTAGAAGAACGACACCGGACGGCCGTCGACGATCCAGCTCCACGGGTTGGACTGGTAGGTGTGCGGCGAGGACAGGCCGACGTGGAAGTCGTACACCTGGCGCTCGTAGTGCCACAGGCTCAGCCACCAGTCGGGGAACAGCCAGGACCAGTCGCTGGTGCGTCCGTCGGCGGTCGCCCAGTCGCGGTAGTAGCCGCCCTTGCCGTTCGTCGGGGAGAGGATCCAGCCCGTCCAGGACACGAGGTAGGTGACGATCGCCACCGGCACCGTCGCCAGGAAGGCCGGCACCAGGTCGTGCCGGGCCACGGCCCGGTACGGGTGCCGGGCGCCGGCGACCCGGCGTGCGCCGACGTCCCACAGCACCGTCATCAGGCCGAACGCGGCCAGGACCCATAGGCCGCTCCACTTGGTGCCGAGGGCCAGGCCGAGCATCAGGCCGGCCAGCCAGCGGTAGGGGCGCAGGCCGAGGCGGAGAGTCTCGGCGATGTGCGCGTCCGGGCGGGCCCTCCCGCCGGCGTCCACCGGCAGCGCGGCGGCCAGTCTCGCGCGCGCCCGGTCCCGGTCGACGATCAGGCAGCCGAAGGCCGCCAGCACGAAGAACATCAGCACCCCGTCCAGCAGCGAGGTGCGGGCCATCACGAAGGCCAGTCCGTCCACGGCCATCAGCGCGCCCGCGACGCAGCCGAGGAACGTGGAGCGGAAGAGGCGGCGGCCGATGCGGCACAGCATCAGCACCGAGAGCGTGCCGAGCAGCGCCGTCATGAAGCGCCAGCCGAACGGGTTGAACCCGAACATCAGCTCGCCCAGCCCGATGACGTACTTGCCCACCGGCGGGTGCACGACGTACGCCGCGTCCGTCGGGATCGGCACGTGGTCGCCCAGCTCCAGGACCGACTTGTTGGCGTTCTTGTCCCAGCTGACCTCGAAGCCGCGGTGGATCAGCGCCCAGGCGTCCTTGGCGTAGTACGTCTCGTCGAATATCACCGCCTTCGGGCTGCCCAGGTGCCAGAAGCGCAGCACGCCGGCGAGCAGCGTCACCAGCAGCGGACCGCCCCACGCGGACCAGCGGGTGATCCGGGCGGCGAGCGGGCCCGAGACGCCGAGGAACTGCCACATCCTCGGGCTGGGCGCCACGTACGGCGGCACGAGCCGGTCGCGTACGTCGCCGCCGGGCGCGGCGGAGTAGCCGAATCGGCGCAGCCGCTGCTGCCACGACGGCCGCTGCTCGTGCGATGCCTGGTCCTGCCGGGTGTCCGTGGAGGACGCGGTACTGGTCACCGCGCCATCGTAGGGAACACGTCTGTGACAGTCGCGCGGATGCGCCCTGCGAGACTGGAAACGTGACAGGAACCCTTGTACTGGCAGGCACCCCCATCGGCGACGTCCAGGACGCGCCGCCCCGGCTCGCGGAGGAACTGGCCGGCGCGGACGTGGTCGCCGCCGAGGACACCCGGCGCCTGAAGCGCCTCACCCAGGCGCTCGGCGTGCAGCCGTCCGGGCGGGTCGTGTCGTACTTCGAGGGCAACGAGTCGGCGCGCACCCCCGAGCTGGTCGAGGCGCTGCTGGAGGGCTCGCGGGTGCTGCTGGTGACCGACGCGGGCATGCCGTCCGTGTCGGACCCGGGGTACCGGCTGGTCGCGGCGGCGGTGGAGAAGGACATCCGGGTCACCGCCGTGCCCGGCCCGTCGGCCGTGCTGACCGCGCTCGCCCTGTCCGGGCTGCCCGTGGACCGGTTCTGCTTCGAGGGGTTCCTGCCGCGCAAGGCGGGGGAGCGGCGCTCGCGCCTGGCCGAGGTCGAGCGGGAGCGGCGCACCCTCGTCTACTTCGAGGCCCCGCACCGGCTCGACGACACCCTCGCCGCGATGGCCGAGGTGTTCGGCCCCGAACGGCGGGCCGCCGTGTGCCGGGAGCTGACGAAGACGTACGAGGAGGTCAGGCGCGGCGGGCTCGGGGAGCTCGCGGCGTGGGCCGCCGAGGGCGTGCGCGGCGAGATCACCGTCGTCGTCGAGGGGGCCCCGGACAAGGGCGCCGAGGAGGTCGACGCGGCGGAGCTCGTGCGCCGGGTCCGGATCCGCGAGGAGGCGGGGGAGCGGCGCAAGGAGGCGATCGCGGCGGTGGCCGCCGAGGCCGGGGTGCCCAAGCGGGAGGTCTTCGACGCCGTCGTGGCGGCCAAGAACGCGGGGGCGTGAAGGTGGTGTGAGCAGGGCGTATGCCCGGATGAGCGGGCGCCCCATGCCGGGGTAAAGCGACTCGGGCGTTTCGGCAAGGAACGGCCAATTCACCGCCAACACTGGACAGATCCCGTGCGTTCGCCGCCGCCCGGGAGTCCACTGAGTCGTGGGGCGCCGACCGTCCCAGCCCAGCGGACCACAGGAGCCGGCATGAGTGAGAGCACACAGCAGGTCCCCGACCTTCACGGCGCCGCGACCGCGGTCGTCCACGAGTCGTACTCGTTCGCGTGCATGCGCTGCGGGCACGGCTGGGAGCAGTCGTACGAGATAGAGCACCACCGGGACGCGGACGGCCAGGAGTTCGTCCGGTACGTGGCCGACGGCCGCGTCGTGCCGTCGCCGCTGAGCCGGCCCGCCTGCCACAACTGCGACGGGCACGTGGTGCGCATCATGCGCGCCGGGCAGGTGTCCTCCGTGCAGAACTCCCTGCACGGCCCCCGACCCGTCCCCGCGCAGGCCCCGGCCGTGCCCGCGCCGGCGGGTGAGGCGCCGCACCACTGGCAGCTCTCCGACCTCCTGCACGTCTTCCACCGCAAGGCCGGCTGACCCGCCGCCCGGCCGGGTGGGCAGGCCCCTTCCGTAGGATCGGGGCATGTCTTCGAACGCCGCCGACAAGCACGCCGCCCCGCCCGCGCCCGAACCGCTGCGGGTGCCGGTCGCCGACTCGCACACCCACCTCGACATGCAGTCCGGCAGCGTGGAGGACGCCCTGGCGAAGGCGGCCTCGGTCGGGGTGACCACCGTCGTGCAGGTGGGCTGCGACGTACGCGGCTCGCGCTGGGCGGCCGAGACGGCGGCGGCGCACGACGCCGTGCACGCCACCGTCGCCCTGCACCCCAACGAGGCCCCGCGTATCGTCCACGGCGACCCCGACGGCTGGTCCCGGCAGGGGGCGCGCGAGGCCGGGGGCGCGGCGGCGCTCGACGAGGCGCTCGCCGAGATCGACCGGCTCGCCGCGCTCCCGCACGTCAAGGGCGTCGGCGAGACCGGCCTCGACCACTTCCGCACCGGCCCCGAGGGCATCCGGGCGCAGGAGGCTTCCTTCCGCGCCCACATCGAGATCGCCAAGCGCCACGGCAAGACCCTCGTCATCCACGACCGCGACGCCCACGACGACGTCCTGCGCATCCTCAAGGAGGAGGGCGCCCCCGAGCGGACCGTCTTCCACTGCTACTCCGGCGACGCCGAGATGGCCCGGGTGTGCGCCCGCGCCGGCTACTACATGTCCTTCGCCGGCAACGTCACCTTCAAGAACGCCCAGAACCTGCGGGACGCCGTCGCGGTGGCCCCGCCGGAGCTGCTCCTGGTGGAGACCGACGCGCCCTTCCTCACCCCGGCCCCGTACCGCGGACGGCCCAACGCGCCGTATCTCATTCCGATCACGGTCCGGGCCATGGCCGAGGTGCGCGGCATCGACGAGGACACGCTGGCCGCGGCCCTGGGATCGAACACCGCGCGGGCCTTCTCCTACCCGCGCTGACACCCGCCCGACGGCCCTCCTGGCTCCCAACGCCCGTAAAAATTACGGTGCGTAGCCGCGTCGCCTTGGTGACCGCCCGGCGCTCCGCTAGGTTCTGGTGGCCCTGAACGGACCCCTCCGCTGGAGCGTCGTCGTGAGCAACGCGCAGTTCGAGACGTATGGACCGAACCCGTCCCCGTACCCCCCGGGGTACGGCGGCTTCGACCCGTACACCGCTCCCACGGTGCCCTACGGCACGCCGGCCGCCTTCGAGACGTACACGGAACGTCACGACACCGGATACGGGGGCGGCGGCGCGTCCGAGGCGTACGCGGACACCTACCGCCTGGCGTACGAGGTGGCCGAAGGGGCGTACGCGCCCGGCGCGGACCACCGGACCGGGCGGCGGGCCGCGCACCGCCGGCGCGGCCGGACCGTCGAGCGGGTCGAGGGACCCATGCGCCGGCTGGTCCCGCAGGCCCTCGTCGTCGCTTTCCTGGCGGGCGGCACCAGCGCCTTCGTCGCGAGCGACAAGGCGGTCGAGCTGACCGTCGACGGCACCCCGCGCACCCTGCACACCTTCGCCGACGACGTCACCGAGCTCCTCGCCGACCAGGGCGTCGAGGTCGGCGCCCACGACGTGGTGGACCCGCCCGCCGGATCGGCGCTGCGCAGCGGCGACGAGGTCTCGGTACGCCACGGGCGGCCCCTGCGGCTCACCCTCGACGGCCATCGCCGCGAGGTGTGGACGACCGCCCGCACGGTGGAGGCCGCGCTGCGGGAGCTCGGAGTGCGCACCGAGGGCGCGTACGTGTCGGTGCCGCGCTCACGGCGCATCGGACGCGCGGGGCTCACCCTGGACGTGCGCACCGAACGCGCCGTGACGGTCCTCGCGGACGGCCGGGCCCGCACCGTCCGCACCAACGCCGCGACCGTCGGCGAGGTCGTCGAACAGGCCGGCATCACCCTGCGCGGGGACGACACCACCTCGGCGCGGGCCGGGGACTTCCCGCGCGACGGGCAGGCGGTGACCGTGCTGCGGATCACCGGCGGCCGGGAGATCCGCGACGAGGTCATCCCCTTCGACGTACGGCGCGTCGAGGACCCGGCGGTGTTCCGGGGCACCGAGGTCGTCGAGCAGCCGGGACGGGCGGGCCTGCGCCGCATCACGTACACGCTGCGCACCGTCAACGGGGTGCGGCAGAAGCCGCGGCGCACCGGCACCGAGCTGGTGCGCCGGCCGCAGACCCAGATCGTCAAGGTCGGTACGAAGCCCCTGCCGACGTCGACGGACTCCACGGGACGGCTGAACTGGGAGGGACTCGCGGCCTGCGAGTCGGGCGGCCGCCCCGACGCCGTCGACTCCTCGGGGACGTACGGCGGCCTGTACCAGTTCGACACCGAGACCTGGCAGAAGCTCGGCGGCCGGGGCCGCCCCCAGGACGCCCCGCCCGCGGAACAGACGATGCGGGCCAAGAAGCTGTACGTCCGCCAGGGCACCAGCCCCTGGCCGCACTGCGGGCAGCGCCTGCACGGGTGAGACGGGCGCCGGGCCCGCTCCGGCGATCCGGCCCGGTGGCGCCCCGTACCCTTGTCGGGTGAGCAGCCCCACCCCCGACGCCCTCCTGGGCCCCGCCGACATCCGTGAACTGGCGGCCGCCCTCGGTGTGCGCCCCACCAAGCAGCGCGGCCAGAACTTCGTGATCGACGCGAACACCGTCCGCCGAATCGTCCGCACCGCCGAGGTCCGCCCCGACGACGTGGTCGTCGAGGTCGGCCCGGGGCTCGGTTCCCTCACGCTCGCCCTGCTGGAGGCCGCCGACCGGGTCACCGCCGTCGAGATCGACGACGTGCTGGCCGCCGCGCTGCCCGCCACCGTCGCCGCCCGCATGCCCGATCGCGCCGACCGGTTCGCGCTGGTCCACTCCGACGCGATGCACGTCACGGAGCTGCCCGGCCCGGCCCCGACCGCGCTGGTCGCCAACCTCCCCTACAACGTGGCCGTCCCGGTCCTGCTGCACATGCTGGAGACCTTCCCGAGCATCGAACGCACCCTGGTCATGGTGCAGTCGGAGGTCGCCGACCGCCTCGCCGCCGCCCCCGGCTCGAAGGTGTACGGGGTGCCGTCCGTGAAGGCCAACTGGTACGCCGAGGTCAAGCGGGCCGGCGCCATCGGCCGCACCGTCTTCTGGCCCGCCCCGAACGTCGACAGCGGCCTGGTCGCACTGACCCGGCGCACCGAACCCGTCTCGACCACCGCGTCCCGGCGCGAGGTGTTCGCCGTCGTCGACGCCGCCTTCGCCCAGCGCCGCAAGACGCTGCGGGCCGCACTCGCCGGCTGGGCCGGCTCCGCCGCCGCCGCCGAGGCCGCCCTCGTCGCGGCCGGCGTCTCCCCGCAGGCCCGCGGCGAGTCCCTGACGGTCGAGGAGTTCGCGTCCATCGCCGAGCACAAGGAGCAGGGCCAGCAGTGAGCGTCACCGTCCGCGTCCCCGCCAAGGTCAACGTCCAGCTCGCGGTGGGTGCCGCCCGCCCCGACGGCTTCCACGACCTGGCCAACGTCTTCCTCGCCGTCGGCCTGTACGACGAGGTCACCGCGACGCCCTCGCCCGGCGGCCCACGCGTCACCTGCGACGGCCCCGACGCCGCGCAGGTCCCGCTCGACGGCACGAACCTCGCCGTCCGCGCCGCCGAGGCGCTGGCCGCGCGCCACGGCCTGACCCCCGACGTGCACCTGCACATCGCCAAGGACATCCCCGTCGCCGGCGGCATGGCGGGCGGCAGCGCCGACGGAGCGGCCGCCCTCCTCGCCTGCGACGCCCTGTGGGGCACCCGGGCCTCCCGCGAGGAACTCCTCGACATCTGCGCCGAACTCGGCAGCGACGTCCCGTTCAGCCTGGTCGGCGGCGCGGCCCTCGGCACCGGGCGCGGCGAGAAGCTGCGCCCCCTGGACGTCGGCGGCACCTTCCACTGGGTGTTCGCGATGGCCATCCGCGGCCTGTCGACGCCCGCCGTCTTCCGCGAGTTCGACCGGCTCGCCGAGGGCACCGGCGTCTCCGAGCCCGTCGCCTCCGAGCCCCTGCTCGACGCCCTCGCGAAGGGCGACCCGGACGCGCTCGCCGCCGCCGTCTCCAACGACCTCCAGCCCGCCGCGCTCTCCCTCTTCCCGGAGCTGGCGGACACCCTGGCCGCCGGGCGCGCGGCCGGCGCGCTCACCGCGCTCGTCTCCGGCTCGGGCCCCACCACGGCGTTCCTCGTCCGCGACCCCGGCAGCGCGCAGAAGGTCGCCGAGACCCTGCGCGCCTCCGGCACCTGCCGTACCGTCCGCACGGCCTCGGGCCCGGCCCCCGGCGCCACCGTCCTGGCCTGACCTCCGGCCCGACTAGGCTGGGAGGCTGACCCACGCGGCTCCGCCGCACGTCGACACAGCCCCCGGGCAGGAGAACGATGGCCGTCAATCTGGTCAATGTCGAGAACGTCAGCAAGGTGTACGGCACCCGTGCCCTGCTCGACGGCGTCTCACTCGGCGTCTCCGAGGGGGACCGCATCGGCGTCGTCGGCCGCAACGGCGACGGCAAGACGACCATGATCCGGCTGCTGGCCAGGCTGGAGGAACCCGACACCGGCCGGGTCACCCACTCCGGCGGGCTGCGGCTCGGCGTCCTCACCCAGCACGACTCCCTCGACCCCGAGGCGACCGTCCGCCACGAGGTGATCGGCGACCTCGCCGACCACGAGTGGGCCGGCAACTCCAAGATCCGCGACGTCCTCACCGGCCTCTTCGGCGGCCTCGACCTGCCCGGCTTCCCGCAGGGACTCGACACCGTCATCGGCCCCCTGTCGGGCGGCGAGCGGCGCCGGATCGCGCTCGCCAAGCTGCTCATCGAGGAACAGGACCTGATCGTCCTCGACGAGCCCACCAACCACCTCGACGTCGAGGGCATCTCCTGGCTCGCCCAGCACCTGCGCGAGCGCCGCTCGGCCCTCGTGTGCGTCACCCACGACCGCTGGTTCCTCGACCAGGTCTCCACCCGCATGTGGGACGTCCAGCGCGGCGTCGTCCACGAGTACGAGGGCGGCTACTCCGACTACGTCTTCGCGCGCGCCGAGCGGGAGCGCATCGCCGCCACCGAGGAGGTCAAGCGGCAGAACCTGGTCCGCAAGGAGCTGGCCTGGCTGCGCCGCGGCGCCCCCGCCCGCACCTCCAAGCCGCGCTTCCGCGTCGAGGCGGCCAACGAGCTCATCAAGGACGTGCCGCCGCCCCGCGACAGCAGCGAGCTGATGAAGTTCGCCTCCTCGCGGCTCGGCAAGACCGTCCTCGAACTGGAGGACGTCACCGTCCAGGCCGGCCCCAAGGTCCTGCTCAAGCACGTGACCTGGCAGCTCGGCCCGGGCGACCGCATCGGCCTCGTCGGGGTCAACGGCGCCGGCAAGACCTCCCTGCTGCGGGCCATGGCCGAGGCCGCCCGCACCGAGGGCGAGGCGCAGCCGGCGGGCGGCCGGGTCGCCGTCGGCAAGACGGTCAAGCTCGCCTACCTCTCCCAGGAGGTCGCCGAGCTCGACCCGAACCTGCGGGTCCTGGAGGCCGTGCAGCAGGTGCGGGAGCGCGTAGACCTCGGCAAGGGCCGCGAGATGACCGCCGGTCAGCTGTGCGAGACGTTCGGCTTCGGCAAGGAGAAGCAGTGGACACCCGTCGGGGACCTGTCCGGCGGTGAGCGGCGCCGGCTGCAGCTGCTGCGGCTGCTGATGGACGAGCCCAACGTCCTCTTCCTCGACGAGCCCACCAACGACCTCGACATCGAGACCCTGACCCAGCTGGAGGACCTCCTCGACGGCTGGCCCGGCTCGATGATCGTCATCTCCCACGACCGGTTCTTCCTCGAACGCACCACCGACCGGGTCTTCGCCCTGCTCGGCGACGCCACCCTGCGGATGCTGCCCCGCGGCATCGACGAGTACCTGGAGCGCCGCCACCGCATGGAGGCGGCCCAGGTCGCCGCCGCGTCCGCCCCGGCCGCCGAGAAGGCCGTACCGGAGCGCAGCGCCGCCGATCTGCGGGCCGCCAAGAAGGAGTTGCAGCGGATCGAGCGGCAACTCGACAAGCTCTCCGAGCGCGAGACCAAGCTGCACGCGGCGATCGCCGAGCAGGCCACCGACTTCGCCAAGGTCGCCGAACTCGACGCGGAACTGCGCGATCTGGCCACCCAGCGGGACGAACTCGAACTGCGCTGGCTCGAACTCGCCGAGGACGCGTAGCCGTCGGCTCCCGCACGTGAAGAGCCCGTGAAGGGTCATAACGAGGGCATCACAGGCCGGTCCTCCCTTGGGTACAGGGGCGGGCGCGGACCGGTGCGCCGTCGGTGACGGGTGATAGAAAGGGCCGCTGAGGACAGTGTGAGAAACGCCGGTGTGGCGAGATCGCGACGGCACAGGACGCGGCACCGCACCGGCCCATCAAGGGGGACCGCTCATGAGCCAGCCGCCCAACCAGCCGCCGCAGGGCGGTTTCGGCGCACCGCAGGACCCGCGGCAGGGCGGCTTCGGCGCCCCGCAGCCGCCGCAGCCGGACGGTGCCCCGCAGTCCCCGCCCCCGCCGCAGGGCGCCCCCCAGACGCCTCCGCCGCCGCAGGGCCCGCCGCAGCCGCCGGCCGGCCCGCCCCAGCCCGGCTACGGCTACCCGCAGCAGCCCCCGCAGCAGCCGGGCCCCTACGCGTCCGGCCCGTACGGCCAGCCGCCCCAGCAGCCGGGCCCGTACGGCCAGCCCCCCCAGCAGCCCGGTCCGTACGGCCAGCCGCAGCAGCCCGGCCCCTACGGGCAGCAGCCGCAGCCGGGTTACGGCTACCCGGGCCAGCCGCAGTACCCCGGAGTGCCCGGCACCCCGCCCGGAGGCTCGCGCAACCCGTTCAAGGGCAAGCCCGCCCTCGCCGTCGTCGCGGCCGTCGCCGCGCTCGCGGTGATCGGCGGCACCGTGTACGCGCTGACCGGCGGCGACGACGACCCGAAGAAGCCGGTCGCGCAGAAGACCGACGACCCGAAGGGCTCCGCGTCGCCGACCGGCGACGACGGCGGCAGTGGCGGCGGCGCCGACCCGGAGAACCTCAACGGCGGCCGGCAGGCCGGCGAGGCGAAGGTGCTCTGGTACCAGCCGGCCCCCGACGCCCCCGGCTCGGGCGCGGACGCCCCCGGCATGTGGATCACCGACAAGACCGCGGTGAAGGCGGCGTACAAGCAGGTCTTCGGCTACCGCGTCGCCGACGGCGAGGCCGCCTGGGACCCGATCACCTTCCCGGAGAAGATCTGCTCGGTCACCGCGCAGAAGTCCTCCGACGACAAGGTCGTCGTGGCCTACATGAGCGGCAGCAGCGACCGCGCCAAGTGCAACCAGCTCCAGCAGATCGACCTGAACACCGGCGCGAAGGGCTGGAAGGGCACGGTCGCCGAGGGCGGCCTGTTCGACACCACCCTCAAGGTCGAGATGTCCATCACCGGCAAGACGCTGATGGTGGGCCGCTCGCAGTCCGGCACCGCCTACGACGTCGGCACCGGCAAGAAGATGTGGGACAAGCAGCGCTACGGCGACAAGTGCTTCCCCGACGCCTTCGCGGGCGGCGACGCCCTGGTCGGCGTGGCGTCCTGCGACGCCGGCGGCTCCGGCGAGCACGACGAGATCCAGGTCCTCGACCCGGCGACGGGCAAGGCCAAGTGGACGCGCGAGATCGACGGGGGCTGGCGGGTCGCCCGCGTCTTCTCGGTCGACCCGCTGGTCGTCTACAGCACCAACAAGGACAAGAAGACGTGGAACATCTCCACGTTCGACTCCGGCGGCAAGCGCCGCTCGCAGGTCTCCGTCGACCTGGAGATCGGCGCCGAGTGCGGCTGGGCCATCCTGGAGCGCGCCCTGCAGGGCTGCGGCGGAGTGGTCGCCGACGACGACACGCTGTACATGCCGACCAAGGCCACCGCCGCCGCCAACGAGATCGTCGCGATCAGCCTGGACAGCGGCAAGGAGAAGTGGCGCGTCAAGTCCCCCGCCGAGGAGACGATGCTCCCGGTCAAGGTCGAGGACGGCAAGCTCGTCGCGTACGTGACGCCGTCCTACGACGCGGGCGGCCAGGTCGTGGCGATCCCGCTGTCCGGCGGCAGCCACGAGCCGGCCAAGCTCCTGCAGAACCCGGTGAGCGCCGCGCGGATCGAGAACGGCTTCTTCTCCAAGGCGTACGACTGGGTCGACGGCCGCTTCTACCTGTCGAGCACCCGCCTCAGCGGCCAGGACGACGCCAAGGAGAAGCTGATCCTCGCCTACGGCAAGTGAGTTCGGCGCGGTGCCCGCCACCCGCGCCTCCGCCGTGTCCGCCGCGCTCCCGTCCCCCTCCCCGAGGTGCCCCCGCCATGACCCAGCCGCCGCCCCCGCCGCCGAACCAGCCCCCGCAGGGCGGCTTCGGCCCGCCCCAGGACCAGCCGCCCCAGCAGCCCGGCGGGCAGTACCAGCCGCCGCAGCCGCCGCAGGGGCCGCCCACCCCGCCGGCCGGTCCGCCGCAGCAGCCCGGCTACGGTTACCCGCAGGCACCGCAGCAGCCCCAGCCGCCGGCGCAGCCGTACGGCTATCCGGGCCAGCAGCCCAACCCGTACGCGCAGCAGCAGCCCCAGCAGCCGTACCCGACGCCCAACCCGTACGGCCAGCAGCCCGGTTACGGCTATCCGCAGCAGCCGCAGCCCTATCCGACACAGCCCGTCACGGGGACCGGCGGCGGCTCGAACGGCTCGCGGATCGCGGTGGTCGCGGCCGCGGTGGTCGTGGTGATCGCCCTGGTCGTCGGCGGGGTGTACCTGTTCAAGAACGGTGACGACGGCGGCAAGGACGAGACGGCCAGCTCCAGCGGCGGCACCGGCGGCGGAGACGACGACGGGCAGGGCGGCGGCGGGGACACCCCCGACGGCACCGAGAAGGTGCCCTCCGACGCCAACTCCGACGTGCTGTTCAAGATCCCGTCGCCCAAAGTCGACGAGGACACCAGCGTCGTGGTCGCCGGCTCGTGGCTGACCGACAAGGCGTACGTCAAGAGCGGCGTCTCCGAGATCGTCGGCTACGACCCCGACAAGGGCACCGAGCTGTGGACGATCCCGCTGCCCGGACCGGTCTGCCAGGCCAGCAGGCACGTCACCGACGACCACCTGACGGCGATCGCCTTCCAGCCCGCGAAGCCGACGAAGGACAAGCCGTCCTACGGCTGCAGCCAGGTCGCGGCGATCGACCTCGACGCCGGCAAGAAGCTGTGGACGAAGACCGCCAAGACCGGCAGCCGTGAGCTCCGCTTCGACAACCTCACCGTCAGCGGCGGCACCGTCGCCGCGGGCGGCACCAGCGGCGGCGCCGCCTTCGACCTGGAGTCCGGCAGGCAGCTGTGGACGCCGAAGGCCGACGACGGCTGCTACGACCTCGGGTACGCCGGCGGGCCCAAGCTGGTCGCCGTGCGCAAGTGCGGCAGCTACGACCAGCCGCAGCTGCACATCCAGACCATCGACCCGAAGAGCGGGAAGGTGATCTCCGAGTACAAGATGGCCGAGGGCGTCGAGTACGCCAGCGTCATCTCCACCGACCCGCTCGTGGTGGCCGCCGAGGTCGGCGAGTCCGACGCCATCGGCATCTCGGACGCCTTCTCCATCGACAACAGGACGGGCAAGCTGCGCATCCGCATCCCGCTGCCCGCCGACAAGTTCTCGGCCCGCTGCTCCGGCGTCACCACCATCGAGGCGTGCACCGGCGTCGTCGTCGGCAACGACCGGCTGTACGCCGCCACCAAGGAGCACGCCGGAGGCGGCGAGTACGGCCGCACCAACGAGATCGTCGCCTTCGACCTGGCCAGCGGCAAGCAGACCGGGCAGCGCGCGGACGCCGGCGACCGCTACACGATCACGCCGCTGCGCATGGACGGCGGCGACGTGATCGCCTACAAGCGGCCCCCGTACGACAAGGGCGGGCAGATCGTCAGCATCGACGGCGGCAGCTTCAAGGAGACCAAGCTGCTGGAGAACCCGGCCGCGCGCACGGTCCGGGACGTGGAGACGCGGATGTCCCCGGACTACGCCGAGCTCCTCTACTCCCAGGGCCATCTGTACATGTCGTCCAGGTTCGCCAGCTCCCTGGGGAGTTCGGGGGAGCAGCGGTGGCATGTGATCGCGTTCGGCGCGAAGAGCTGACGCGCGCGCCCCTTGCGTGCCCGGCGGCCCCGTTCCTGGTCAGGAGCGGGGCCGCCGGCTTACTGCCTGCGCGCCCCGGCGTGCGGGGAAAGCTGGAAAATCCGCCGTTCCGGGGCACTTATCGCTTGTAGGGGGAGCGCGACGTCGAACAAGCGTGTAGCTTCCGGGGGCATGAAGGGCAGGGGAGCCGGGAGGGGGCTTCTGTCCGCGCGGACCAGTGGGCATCCATAGTGGGGCGTCCGGACCGGCGTGACCGGATCCGGGCATGGCGGGAGATCCATTGGGGGGACTGGGGGGTTGCTCGATGGGAGTGCGGCTGATGGTGGTCGACGACCACCGGTTGCTCGCCGAGGCGCTGGCCTCGGCTCTGAAACTGAGGGGGCATCGGGTGCTGGCCGCGGCCGCTCCGGCCGCGGGGGCGGCCGAGCTGGTGATCGCGCGGGCGCCCGAGGTGTGCCTGCTGGGGACGGCGACGCCCGCGGAGCCGGGCATGTTCGACCCGGTGGTGCGGATCAAGCGGGAGCGGCCGCAGGTGGCGGTGCTGGTCCTCGGACCGGTGCCGAGCCCGCGCGGGATCGCGGCGGCGTTCGCGGCCGGCGCCTCCGGCTACGTACGGCACGACGAGCGCATCGAGGGGGTCGAGCGGGCGATCATGAAGGCGCGGGCCGGTGAGGCGGCGGTGGCGCCGCAGCTGCTGCAGGGCGCGTTCAGCGAGCTGCTCAACCCGGCGGCCCAGCCGGACGACGAGGGGCAGCGGCTGCTCCAGATGCTCACCCCGCGGGAGGTGGAGGTGCTGGTGCGGGTCGCCGACGGCGAGGACACCCGGCTCATCGCCGCCGGCATGGGCATCGCGCCGTCGACGGCCCGCACCCATGTCCAGCGGGTGCTGATGAAGCTGGGCGTCGGATCGCGTCTGGAGGCGGCGGCGCTGGCGGCCCGCACCGGCCTGCTCGACCGGGCGGGCCCGCTGCCCCGCCCCCACGCGCCGCTGGAGCCGTAGGGGGTGTCCCGTCGGTCAGGCGGGAGCCCCGCATGATCGGCCAGTCGCTTCCCGGGGGCGGAGGACGGCGGGGGCGAGGGCGGACGCCGCTCGCCCCCGGCGGGGTCATTCGGACGGTTCGTCGCCCGGCGCGACCGGCGGGGGCGGCGGCGCGGTCGGCCGCAGCTTCAGCCAGGCCAGGAAGAACAGGCCGAGCAGCAGCATGGCCAGGCCCGTCCACAGGTTGATGTTGACACCCTCCGCCTTGTCGATCGCGGCGTCGTCGTCGGTGATGCCGACGAGCGTGACGATCACGCCGTAGACGACGAAGAGTCCGCCGATGATGCGCCGGATGTCGAAGAGCCGGGCGGCCGTCTCGGACTTCTCCTGCAGCTCGGTGACCTCGCGCTGCACGTCCTCCTCGGAGAAGCCGGGGTGGCGCGGGCGGTCGGGGTGCTCGGGATGGTCGGTCATGGTCGGTCAGGACCTTCCTGGTCAGAACGAGAACGGGATGTAGCAGAGGGCTGCCAGGATCACGGCGCCCCAGCCCAGCAGGGCGGGCCTGCGGTACCAGGCGTCGTCGCCCTCGGCGGGCGGCTCCGACATGCCGGGGGAGCGGGTGCCGTAGACCAGGCCCTGCAGTTCGTGCGCGGGCTTCGGCGCGGTGAACAGGGAGACGGCCACCATGACGACGGCGCCGGCCACGAAGCCCGCGATGGCGGAGACGAAGTTCGCGCCCTGGTCGGTGGGGATGGAGATGACGCCCTGCTTGTAGAGGACGAAGTAGTTGACCATCGCCGCCGTGGTGCCGGCCAGCAGCCCCCAGAAGCCCGACTTCATCGAGGCCCGCTTCCAGAACATGCCGATGATGAAGACCACGAACATCGGCACGTTGAAGAAGGAGAACAGCGTCTGCAGGTAGCTCATGATGTTCGAGAACGACGAGGCCAGGAAGGCCGTACCGACGGAGGCCATGACGCCGACGGCCGTGATGAGCCGCCCGAAGCGCACGTAGTAGGAGTCCTCGCGGTCCTTGACCACGTACTTCTGCCAGATGTCCGTGGTGAACACCGTGTTGAAGGACGACACGTTGGCCGCCATGCCGGCCATGAACGCGGCCAGCAGACCGGTGACCGCGATGCCGAGCACACCGTTGGGCAGCAGTCCCTCCATGAGGAAGGGGATGGCGTCGTTGTACTGGTATCCCGACTTCTCGGTGCCGAAGCCGGGGACCAGGGCGGCGGCCGCCAGGCCGGGAATCATCACCAGGAAGACGATGAAGATCTTGGGGTAGGCCGCGATCAGCGGGGTGCGCTGGGCCGCCGAGAGGTTCTTCGCGGACAGGGCGCGCTGGACCTCGGCGAAGTTCGTGGTCCAGTAGCCGAACGACAGCACGAAGCCGAGGCCGAGGACGATCGTCAGCCAGTTGGCGCCGAGCGGGTTGGCGTCGCCGATGCCGGTGCCGCCCCAGGCGGTGACGAAGTCGTCGCCGTGGGTCCTGGTCAGGGTGTCGGTCAGGCCGTCCCAGCCGCCGACCTTCTTCAGGGCGAGCACCGTGATCGGGATGAGCGCGGCCAGGATCACGAAGAACTGCAGGACCTCGTTGTAGATCGCCGAGGACAGACCGCCCAGGGTGATGTACGCCAGCACGAAGAAGCCGGCGACCACGATCGCCACCCACTCCGGCCAGCCCAGCAGGGCCTCGACCACGATCGCGAGGGCGTACAGGTTCACCCCGGCGATCAGGATGGCGGCGAAGGCGAACAGGATCGAACTGAGCAGATGGGCCCCCCGGTCGAAGCGCAGCAGCAGGAACTCCGGCACGGAGCGGACCTTGCTGCCGTAGTAGAAGGGCATCATCACCAGGCCGAGGAAGACCATGGCCGGGATGGCGCCGATCCAGTACCAGTGGACGGTGTAGGCGCCGTACTGGGCGCTGTTGGCGGCCATGCCGAGGATCTCGGTGGCGGCCAGGTTGGCGGAGACGAAGGCCAGGCCGGTCACCCAGGCCGGCAGGGAGCGCCCGGACAGGAAGAAGTCCAGGCTGGTCTTGACCGAGCGGCGGGCGGCGAACCCGATGCCCAGCACGACGACGAAGTAGATGCCCAGCAGCGTGTAGTCGACCCAGTTCGTGGGGAGCCGGAGCTCTGCGGCGAGGTAGGTGGGGGGATATGTGGGGGTTTCCATGTGTACTCGCTTCGTTTAGCGAACCGATCCAGAGCGGAACCTACGCCGCTGTGTTCAGTAACTGAACACTTTGAGTGACGTTTTTTGTTTGATCGTGATGTTGACCGAGCTTGATGGGTTGTGTTCTGCTATGTTTAGTTCTGTTGGATGACGGCTCGGAGAAGTGCCGGAGCGTCCCGGAAGACCTGAGTGGCTCGAATGGAGTCCCGCGTGAAGAAGACCTCGACCCGGCTGGCGGACGGTCGGGAGCTCATCTACTACGACCTGCGCGACGACACCCTGCGCCAGGCGGCCGACCGCCGCCCGCTGGAGCCCACCGTCACCACGTCCGAGATCCGGCATGACGACCTCCTCGGGGACGCCGTCGCCATCGCCTCCCACCGGCAGGGCCGCACCTACCACCCGCCGGCCGACGAATGCCCGCTCTGCCCCTCCCGCGACGGCCGGCTCAGCGAGATCCCCGACTCCTCCTACGACGTCGTCGTCTTCGAGAACCGCTTCCCGTCGCTCGCCGGTGACTCCGGGCGCTGCGAGGTCGTCTGCTTCACCTCCGACCACGATGCCTCCTTCGCCGATCTGACCGAGGAACAGGCCCGCCTCGTCCTGGACGCGTGGACCGACCGCACCTCGGAACTGTCGTCGCTGCCCTCCGTCGAGCAGGTGTTCTGCTTCGAGAACCGCGGCGCCGAGATCGGTGTCACCCTCGGACATCCGCACGGGCAGATCTACGCTTACCCCTTCACCACGCCGCGCACCGCCCAGATGCTGCGTTCGCTCGCGCGGCACAAGGCCGCCACCGGCGGCGGCAACCTCTTCGACGCCGTCCTGGAGAGGGAACTCGCCGGGGAGCGGGTCGTCCTGGAGGGTGAACACTGGGTGGCCTTCGTGCCGTACGCCGCGCACTGGCCGTACGAGGTGCACCTGTATCCCAAGCGCCGGGTGCCCGACCTGCTCGCCCTCGACGAGGCGGCGCGCGCGGAGTTCCCCCAGGTCTATCTGGAACTGCTGAGGCGCTTCGACCGGATCTTCGGCGAGGGTGAGCCGCCGACGCCGTACATCTCCGCCTGGCACCAGGCGCCGTTCGGCCGATCGGCGGAGTTCGACGGTGTCGTCCGCGACGACTTCGCGCTGCACCTCGAGCTTTTCACCATCCGCCGTGCGTCCGGCAAGCTGAAGTTCCTCGCGGGTTCGGAATCCGGCATGAACGTGTTCATCAACGACGTGCCGCCGGAGCGCGCGGCTGAGCGACTGCGAGAGGTAGCGAGTTAGATGAGCGGGAAGTTTCTGGTCACCGGGGGCGCGGGCTACGTCGGCAGCGTGGTCGCGCGGCATCTGCTCGAGGCCGGGAACGAGGTGGTCGTCCTCGACAACCTCTCCACCGGCTTCCGCGAGGGCGTGCCCGCCGGCGCCACGTTCGTCGAGGGCGACATCCGCGACGCCGCCAAGTGGCTGGACGCCTCCTTCGACGCCGTCCTGCACTTCGCCGCCTCCTCCCAGGTCGGCGAGTCTGTCGTGAAGCCCGAGAAGTACTGGGAGAACAACGTCGGCGGCTCCATGGCCCTGCTCGGCGCCATGCGCGAGGCGGGCGTGCGCACCCTCGTCTTCTCCTCCACGGCGGCCACCTACGGTGAGCCGGCCGGGGTGCCGATCGTCGAGTCGGCGCCCACGCTGCCGACCAACCCCTACGGCGCCTCCAAACTGGCCGTCGACCACATGATCACCGGCGAGGCGGCGGCCCACGGCCTCGCCGCGGTGTCGCTGCGCTACTTCAACGTCGCCGGCGCCTACGGGGAGCACGGCGAGCGTCACGACCCCGAGTCGCACCTGATCCCGCTGGTCCTCCAGGTCGCCCAGGGCCGGCGCGAGTCGATCTCCGTGTTCGGCGACGACTACCCGACGCCGGACGGCACCTGCGTCCGCGACTACATCCACGTCGCCGACCTCGCCGAGGCCCATCTCCTCGCCCTGAAGGCCGCCGTGCCGGGCGAGCACCTCGTCTGCAACCTCGGCAACGGCAACGGATTCTCCGTCCGCGAGGTCATCGAGACGGTCCGTCAGGTCACCGGGCACCCGGTGCCCGAAGTGGTGGCCCCGCGCCGGGCCGGCGACCCGGCCGTCCTGGTCGCCTCCGCCGCCACCGCCCGCGAGCGGCTCGGCTGGAACCCGTCCCGCACCGACCTCGCGGGCATCGTCACGGACGCGTGGGAGTTCGCCCAGCGCACCCGTTAGGTTCTACGGCTGAGCGGCCGGTCAACCCACCGGCCACCGAGGCCGGTTCGGCAGGGAAGGTCAGGATCAGGGGATGAGCGTCGACACGGCGGCCGCGGTCGCGCAGCGGTTCCGGGAGCTGTACGGGTCCGAGCCGGAGGGAGTGTGGGCCGCGCCCGGGCGGGTCAACCTCATCGGCGAGCACACCGACTACAACGACGGCTTCGTCATGCCGTTCGCGCTGCCGCACACCGCGGTCGCCGCGGTCGCCCGCCGCGACGACGGGGTGCTGCGCCTGCACTCCGAGGACGTGCGCGGCGGTGTCGTGGAGCTGCGCGTCGCCGACCTCGCGCCCGAGACCGACCGCGCCTGGACCGCCTACCCCGCCGGGGTCGTCTGGGCGCTGCGGCACGCCGGCCACGCCGTCGGCGGCGCCGACGTCCACCTCGCGTCCACGGTCCCGGCGGGCGCGGGCCTGTCCTCCTCGGCGGCGCTGGAGGTCGTCGTCGCGCTCGCCCTGAACGACCTGTACGACCTGGGCCTGAAGGGCTGGCAGCTGGCCCGCCTGTGCCAGCGCGCGGAGAACGTCTACGTGGGCGCCCCCGTCGGGATCATGGACCAGACGGCGTCCGCCTGCTGCGAGGCCGGCAACGCCCTCTTCCTGGACACCCGCGACCTCTCCCAGCGGCAGATCCCCTTCGACCTGGCCGCGGAGGGCATGCGGCTGCTCGTGGTCGACACCCAGGTCAAGCACTCCCACAGCGAGGGCGAGTACGGCAAGCGCCGCGCCGGCTGCGAGAAGGGCGCCGCGATCCTCGGCGTCGACGCCCTGCGGGACGTCCCCTACGGCGAACTGGACGCGGCCCTCGCCCGGATCGGCGACGACGAGGAGGTGCGCCGCCTGGTGCGGCACGTCGTCACCGAGGACGAGCGCGTCGAGCGGGTCGTCGCCCTGCTGGAGTCCGGCGAGACCCGGGCCATCGGCCCGGTCCTGACCGAGGGCCACGCCTCGCTGCGCGACGACTTCCGCGTCTCCTGCCCCGAACTCGACCTCGTCGTCGAGGCGGCCCTGACCGCCGGGGCGCTGGGCGCCCGGATGACCGGCGGCGGCTTCGGCGGCTCGGCGATCGTGCTGAGCGAGGCCGGGGACGTCGAGGCGGTCACCAAGGCCGTCGAGGACGCCTTCGCCGCGGCCGGCTTCACCGCGCCGCGCGTGTTCGAGGCCGTCCCGGCGGCGGGCGCGCAGCGGCTGCGCTGAGCGCTCAGCGCAGCCGTTTGGTGAGCGTGTACTCGGTGATCCCCGGCGGGTAGTCGGGGATCACGCACACCACGTCGTACCCCCGCTTCCGGTAGAACTCCGGCGCCTGGAAGTCCCACGTCTCCAGGCGCACGGAAGCACAGCCCCGCTCGTCGCGGGCGACGCGCTCCGCGTGTGCGAGCAGATGCGAACCGAGCCGGGCGCCGCGGTGGCGTTCGTCCACCCACAGGTACGTGACGTGCAGCCAGGTGGCCCAGGTGTGGCCGACCAGCCCCCCGGCCAGGGCACCCGCGTCGTCCAAGGCCCACACATGGAGCGGAAGTTCGCGTTCACCTGGGGTTCCGCGCAGGGCGCGCAGCACCGGAGAGGCCGCGGTGTTGGTGTCCCGCAGTCTCCGCCGGAGCAGATCCCGCCGGAAAGTGTCGACTTCTGTCTCCAGACGAAACATGCGGCTCACCATAAACGCGTCGGCGAACCAGTTCTGCAAATTCGCTTCCGCTCCTGCCCCCCGCCCGTACTCTGATGAGCAGCACCGGTGGGGGCCGGTGCTGATCAGGGGGCGAGACAGTCGGGTTCGACGCCCGAAGTGGGGGGTAGCAGTTCCTGCACGGCGGCGGCCGTGCGTGCCCTACGTGCTTCGGGCGTCGCGCCCGCGATCGTGTTCGTCTCCCGGTGTCGTCCTCATGACGATGGGGTATCCCCTGCTCTTCGGGAGCGTGGGGAAGGGGGTTTCGTGGTTCGCATCCGAGTCCTGGTCGTCGACGACCATCGCATCTTCGCCGAGTCGCTCGCCGCCGCGCTGGCGGCCGAGCCCGATGTCGAGGTCTCCGCCGCGGGCAGCGGTCCGGCCGCGCTGCGCTGCCTGGAGCGCGCGGCCGCCGAGGGGCGCCGCTTCGACGTGCTGCTCGTCGACGCCGACCTGGGCGGTGGCCTGCCGGGCATACGGCCCGCCCCGCCCGTCCAGGAGGTGGGCGAGGACGGACTGGTCGACGGCATCTCGCTGGTCGCCGGTGTCCGCTCCGCGCAGCCCGCCGTACGGACCGTCGTCCTCGCCGAGAAGGACGACCCGCGCCGGGCCGCGCTCGCCCTCCAGGCCGGGGCGTCCGGCTGGGTCGCCAAGGACTGCTCCCTGTCCCGGCTGCTCACCGTGATCCGCGGGGTGCTGCGCGACGAGACGCATCTGCCGCCCGCCCTGCTCACGGGGGTGCTGCGCGAGCTGACGGCGGCCCGCAAGCACCGCACGGAGAGCGAACGGCTCGTGGAGTCGCTGACCCCGCGCGAGCGGGAGGTGCTGCGCTGCATGGTGGCGGGCCTGGGCCGCAAGGCCGTCGCCGAACGCCTGTTCCTCTCCCCGCACACGGTCCGCACCCACATGCAGAACGTCCTGGGCAAGCTGGGCGTCCACTCCACCCTGGCCGCGGTGGCCCTGGCCCGCCGAGCAGGAGTGGGCCCGGTGGACCTGGACCCCCCGACCCGAATCCTCCCGGAGGCCACGACCAGCGCCTGAAAAGACCCCGGGCGGGGATCAGGCCCTCCGGGGCGCGGGGAACCGCGCGGGCGGGCCACGACGGCGCCGCACCCGCGGTCGGCCGCCACCCGGCACCGGAAGCGGGCGGGAACGGGCCGGACACGCCGCCGGCGGCACTACCCCGGAATGTTGTCGAACGGCGCGGTCAGCCTGCGCAGCAACCCCGCCAGCTCGGTCCGCTGCCCACCCGACAGCTCCCCCAGGATCGCCCGCTCCTGCGCGAGCAGCCCCGCCAGCGCCTGGTCGGCCCGATCACGCCCCTCGGCCGTGAGCCGCACCAGCACCCCGCGCCGGTCGCTCGGGTCGGGCAGCCGCTCCACCAGGCCCTTCTTGGCCAGCCGGTCGATGCGGTTCGTCATCGTGCCCGAGGTGACCAGCGTCTGCGTCAGCAACTGCCCCGGAGAGAGCTGGTAGGGATCGCCCGCGCGCCGCAGCGCGGTCAGCACGTCGAACTCCCAGGGCTCCAGACTGTGCTCGGAAAACGCCAGCCGGCGCGCACGGTCCAGATGCCGGGCCAGCCTGCTCACCCGGCTGAGCACCTCGAGTGGCTCCACGTCGAGGTCCGGGCGCTCCCGGCGCCACGCCGCGACCAGCCGATCGACCTCGTCCTCCATGACGATCAGTGTAGTGGTTGTGTCGACATGAAGTCTCTTGACGTCAAGATAAAACGGGGGGCAGGCTGGAACCCGGAAGACAGGAGGCCCCGCCATGTCCGCAGCCGCCACCCCCACCCCCGCCTGGGACCCCGCCCAGTACCTGCGTCACGCCGATCACCGCGCCCGCCCCTTCACCGACCTCCTGGCCCGCGTCCCCCCGCTCCCCGGCGACCGGCCCCGGATCGCCGACCTCGGCTGCGGCCCCGGCAACGTCACCGCCCTGCTCGCCGCACGCTGGCCCACCGCCCACATCACCGGCCTCGACAACTCCCCCGAGATGCTGGACCGCGCCCGCACCGAGCACGAGGGCCCCACCGCGGGCGGCGGCCGCCTGGACTTCGCCCACGCCGACGTGGGCACCTGGACGCCCGAGGAGCCGTACGACCTGATCGTCAGCAGCGCCACCCTGCAGTGGGTGCCGGGCCACACCGACCGCTTCGGCTCCTGGGTGGCCGGCCTGCGCCCCGGCGGCACCTTCGCCTTCCAGGTCCCCGGCAACTTCGACGCCCCCAGCCACCGCCTGATGCGCGACCTCGCCGCCCGCCACGGCCTGGCGGACGTCCTGCGCCACTCCGGCGCCGTGCTCGACCCACGGGACTACCTGGCCCGCCTGACCGCCCTGGACTGTACGGCGGACGTGTGGGAGACGACGTACCTGCACCTGCTGCCCGGCGAGGACCCCGTCCTGGACTGGGTGAAGGGCACGGGGCTGCGCCCCGTCCTCACCGCGCTCGCCGACGACCCCGGCCGCCGGGACGCCTTCCTGGACGCGTACCGGGCCGCGCTGCGCGAGGCGTACCCGCCCGGACCGCACGGCACCGCGTTCCCGTTCCGCCGCATCTTCGCGGTCGCCCGCAGAAAGCAGTGATGATCGGCGCCGTCCGCCCGCGCACAGGCGGTCCCCGCACCCCGCTGTTTGATCCGAGGCTCACGGGAAACCCGGTCCTTGGCAGCGACGTCGAACCTTGCAGGAGTGAGGAACGTGGCGAAGGAAGAGAAGACCCGGGCCATGAAGGAACAGGCCAAGGGCAAAGCCAAGGAAGCCATGGGCCGGATGACCGGCAACGAGCGGATGACCGCCGAGGGCAAGGCCGATCAAGTGAAGGGCGACGCGCGCCAGGCGAAGGAGAAGGGCAAGGACACCTTCAAGCACTGAGCGCGCCGGAACACGGCGTGAGCGTGGACCCGGGCGCGCGGGGTGCCGAACCGGCACCCCGCGCGCCCCTGCCGGTTCGCGCCGGCGTCAGCTCTTGCGGCGCCCGATCAGATGCGGCCGGGCCTCCAGGCCGTCCAGCCCGTGCCACGCCAGATTCACCAGGTGCGCCGCCACCTCCGCCTTCTTCGGCCGGCGCACGTCCAGCCACCACTGCCCGGTCAGGGCGACCATCCCCACCAGCGCCTGCGCGTACAGCGGCGCCAGCTTCGGGTCGAAGCCGCGGCTCTTGAACTCGCGGCCGAGGATGTCCTCCACCTGGGTGGCGATGTCGGAGATCAGCGAGGCGAACGACCCCGTCGACTGGGGGATGGGGGAGTCACGGACCAGGATGCGGAAGCCGTCCGTGTACTCCTCGATGTAGTCCAGCAGCGCGAACGCCGCCTGCTCGCACAGCTCCCGCGGATGCCCCGCCGTCAGCGAGCTGGTCACCATGTCCAGCAGCCGCCGCATCTCCCGGTCCACGACGACCGCGTACAGGCCCTCCTTGCCGCCGAAGTGCTCGTACACCACCGGCTTGGACACCCCGGCCTTCGCCGCGATCTCCTCCACGGACGTGCCCTCGAACCCCTTCGCCGCGAACAGGGTGCGACCGATCTCCAGCAACTGCTGGCGGCGCTCCGCACCGGTCATCCGGGTACGGCGCGCCCGCCGCGGCTTGTCGTTGCTGGAGGTGCTGCTGGAGTCGGTCGCCACGGCGTCAATCATGCCGCCTTCGCGGGTTCCTTCCGGCGGCGGGCGCCGTCTTCCCCGGTGTTCCGCCGGGAATCGATACGCGAGCGTGACGGCCAGCGCACGTCGTAGGCCCAGCCGAACTTCTCGAAGATGCGGATGAAGCGGGCCGAGGAGTCGATCTGCCAGCGCTCCACACCGTGCCGGGCGGACGTCGGGTCGGCGTGGTGCAGGTTGTGCCAGGACTCGCCGCACGACAGGACGGCCAGCCACCACACGTTGCCCGAGCGGTCCCGGGACTTGAACGGGCGCTTGCCCACGGCGTGGCAGATGGAGTTGATCGACCAGGTCACGTGGTGCAGCAGGGCCACCCGGACGAGGGACCCCCAGAAGAAGCCGGTGAACGCGCCCCACCAGGACATCGTCACCAGACCGCCGATCACGGCGGGCAGCGCCAGCGACAGGACCGTGAAGGACACGAAGTGACGGGAGACGGCGCGGATCGCGGGGTCCTTGATCAGGTCCGGCGCGTACTTCTCCTGCGGCGTCTGCTCCTCGTCGAACATCCATCCGATGTGTGCCCACCACAGGCCCTTCATCAGGGCCGGCAGGGTCTCACCGAACCGCCACGGCGAATGCGGGTCGCCGTCGGCGTCCGAGAACTTGTGGTGCTTGCGGTGGTCCGCCACCCAGCGCACGATCGGGCCCTCCACGGCCATCGACCCGGCGACGGCCAGGGCGATCCGCAGCGGCCGTTTGGCCTTGAACGAACCGTGCGTGAAGTAGCGGTGGAAGCCGATCGTGATGCCGTGGCAGCCCAGGAAGTAGAAGAAGACCATCAGGCCGAGGTCGAGCCAGCTCACCCCCCAGCCCCAGGCCAGCGGAACCGCCGCGAGAAGCGCGAGGAACGGCAGGATGATGAAGAGCAGAAGCGCGATCTGCTCGATCGACCGTTTCTTCTCGCCGCCGAGCGTGGCGGAGGGGGTCGGGGTGTCGTCGTTCGCCTTCGGGGCGTCTTCGATCACATCGGAGCTCGTGGTCATGGGCGTCCCCTGTGGGGTCGAGGGTTGTGACAGATGCCGTGTCACGGTCGGGCGGGCTCCGTGGGGGCGGTGCCTACGGTTCCGTAACCTACGGCGTCGTAAGTATGGCAGCGCGCCGTCCTGCGGCAAGAGCCCCTGAGACAGCGCGTCCCTGCGGACACCTATCCTTGTGTCGGTCGGACAGCGCGGTCCGCTCTGATTTCTTCCCGGATGTCAGGAGCCGTAAGCGGCGGTCCCGCCGCACGGCCCCCGGCGCCGGGTTCCCCTCCCAGACGAGCTTCAACACTGCAAGGAGCCGCACCTGTGAGCAGTGCCGACGACCTGACTGTGTCCCAGGAGACCGCCAGCGCCGAGTTGCGTGCCGACATCCGCCGGCTGGGTGACCTCCTCGGCGAGACACTCGTCCGCCAAGAAGGCCCGGAGCTGCTGGAACTCGTCGAGAAGGTCCGCCGCCTCACCCGGGAGGACGGCGAGGCCGCCGCCGAACTGCTGCGCGGCACCGAACTCGACACCGCGGCCAAGCTGGTCCGCGCCTTCTCCACCTACTTCCACCTGGCCAACGTCACCGAACAGGTCCACCGCGGCCGCGAACTGCGCGCCCGGCGCGCCGCCGAGGGCGGTCTGCTCGCCCGCACCGCCGACCGGCTCAAGGACGCCGACCCCGAGCACCTGCGGCAGACCATCCAGAACCTCAACGTGCGCCCCGTCTTCACCGCGCACCCCACCGAGGCCGCCCGCCGCTCCGTCCTCAACAAGCTGCGGCGCATCGCCGCCCTCCTGGAGACGCCCGTCCTCGAAGGCGACCGCCGCCGCACCGACACCCGACTGGCCGAGAACATCGACCTCGTCTGGCAGACCGACGAACTGCGCGTCGTCCGCCCCGAGCCCGCCGACGAGGCCCGCAACGCCATCTACTACCTCGACGAACTGCACGCCGGCGCCGTCGGCGACGTCCTCGAGGACCTCACCGCCGAACTGGAACGCGTCGGGCACAAGCTCCCCGACGACACCCGCCCCCTCACCTTCGGCACCTGGATCGGCGGCGACCGCGACGGCAATCCCAACGTCACCCCCCAGGTGACCTGGGACATCCTCATCCTCCAGCACGAACACGGCATCAACGACGCCCTGGAGATGATCGACGAGCTGCGCGGCTTCCTGTCGAACTCCATCCGCTACACCGGCGCCACCGACGAACTCCTCGCCTCCCTCCAGGCCGACCTCGACGCCCTCCCCGAGATCAGCCCCCGCTACAAGCGCCTCAACGCCGAGGAGCCCTACCGGCTCAAGGCCACCTGCATCCGCCAGAAGCTGGAGAACACCAAGACCCGCCTGGCCCGCAACACCCCGCACGAGGCCGGCCGCGACTACCTCGGCACCGGCGAACTGCTCTCCGACCTCACCCTGATCCAGAGCTCCCTGCGCGAGCACCGCGGCGGCCTCTTCGCCGACGGACGCCTGGACCGCACCATCCGCACCCTCGCCGCCTTCGGCCTCCAGCTCGCCACCATGGACGTCCGCGAACACGCCGACGCCCACCACCACGCCCTGGGCCAGCTCTTCGACCGGCTCGGCGAGGAGTCCTGGCGCTACGCCGACATGCCCCGCGACTACCGCACCAAGCTCCTCGCCAAGGAACTGCGCTCCCGGCGGCCCCTCGCCCCCACCCCGGCACCCGTCGACGCCGCCGGCGAGAAGACCCTCGGCGTCTTCCAGACCGTCAAGCGGGCCCTGGAGGTCTTCGGACCCGAGGTCATCGAGTCGTACATCATCTCCATGTGCCAGGGCGCCGACGACGTCTTCGCCGCCACCGTCCTCGCCCGCGAGGCCGGCCTGCTCGACCTGCACGCCGGCTGGGCCAAGATCGGCATCGTCCCCCTCCTGGAGACCACGGACGAGCTGAAGGCCGCCGACACCATCCTGGAGGACATGCTCTCCGACCCGTCCTACCGGCGCCTCGTCGCGCTGCGCGGCGACGTCCAGGAGGTCATGCTGGGCTACTCCGACTCCTCCAAGTTCGGCGGCATCACCACCAGCCAGTGGGAGATCCACCGCGCCCAGCGCCGGCTGCGCGACGTCGCCCACCGCTACGGCGTCCGGCTGCGCCTCTTCCACGGCCGCGGCGGCACCGTCGGCCGCGGCGGCGGCCCCTCCCACGACGCGATCCTCGCCCAGCCCTGGGGCACCCTCGAAGGCGCCATCAAGGTCACCGAACAGGGCGAGGTCATCTCCGACAAGTACCTCGTCCCCTCGCTGGCCCGCGAGAACCTGGAACTGACCGTCGCCGCCACCCTCCAGGCCTCCGCGCTGCACACCGCGCCGCGCCAGTCCACCGAGGCGCTCGCCCGCTGGGACGCCGCGATGGACGTCGTCTCCGACGCCGCGCACACCGCGTACCGCAAGCTCGTCGAGGACCCCGACCTGCCCACGTACTTCGTCGCGTCCACCCCCGTCGACCAGCTCGCCGACCTGCACCTCGGCTCGCGGCCCTCCCGCCGCCCCGGCTCCGGCGTCTCCCTCGACGGGCTGCGCGCCATCCCGTGGGTGTTCGGCTGGACCCAGTCCCGGCAGATCGTCCCCGGCTGGTTCGGCGTCGGCAGCGGCCTGAAGGCGCTGCGCGAGGCCGGCCTGGACACCGTGCTCGACGAGATGCACGAGCAGTGGCACTTCTTCCGCAACTTCATCTCCAACGTCGAGATGACCCTCGCGAAGACCGACCTGCGCATCGCCCGCCACTACGTCGAGACCCTCGTCCCCGAGGAACTCCAGCACATCTTCGCCACCATCGAGGCCGAGCACGAACTCACCGTCCGCGAGGTCCTGCGGGTCACCGGCGAGAGCGAACTCCTCGCCGCCCAGCCCGTCCTCAAGCAGACGTTCGCCATCCGCGACGCCTACCTCGACCCGATCTCGTACCTGCAGGTCGCCCTGCTCAAGCGCCAGCGCGACGCCGCCGCCAGCGGCGCCGACCCCGACCCGCTGCTCGCCCGCGCCCTGCTCCTCACCGTCAACGGCGTCGCCGCCGGCCTGCGCAACACCGGCTGACCCGCACGACGGCAGTGCCCCCGCGCCGGCACCGGCACGGGGGCACTGCCATCACACCGCGCGGGAGAGACCCGCGGGCGCCTCACACGATCACGTACGCCCCCGTCAGCAGGGCCACGCCCGTGCCCGCCAGGAGCCAGGCCAGCCGGGCCCGGCGCAGACCGCCCGCCGCGACCACCGACGCCAGCAGCAGCGCGCCCCCCAGCGGCACCCACGCGTACAGCACACCCGCCGGACCCGAACGCACCACCTCGTCCGTACCCGGCTTCACCACCACCGCGTACGTCTCCCCCTTGCGCACCGCGACGCTCTTCTCGATCACCGCCGAAGCGCGCGCCCGCGACCCCACCGACACCGGCGTGTACGGCCCGCCGCACGTGTCCGCGCCGCACCGGACCACCTCGATCGTGCCGTGCTCACGGCCCTTGGTGAGCATCACGTGCTGGGCACTGCCCCACGACCCCCACACACCCGCGACCAGGATCAGCAGCACCACCGTCCCCATCACCGCGATCCGCCCGAACCGCAGCGCGGAGACGGCGCCCTGACTGGAGACAACGGCAGAAGGCATGGCCGCGATCTTTGGCCATGCCCCTGCGAACGGTCAACTTCGCGTCGGCCGCGGGGACCGACACGTCACGAGTTGTACGTGCTTTGCGCCCGCTCCAGACCCTCCGCCACCAGACACTCCACCGCGTCCGCCGCCCGGTCCACGAAATAGTCCAGCTCCTTGCGCTCCGCCGCCGAGAAGTCCCTCAGCACGAAGTCCGCCACGGGCATCCGGCCCGGCGGACGCCCCACACCGAACCGCACCCGGTGATAGTCCGGGCCCATCGCCTTCGTCATCGACTTCAGCCCGTTGTGCCCGTTGTCCCCGCCGCCCAGCTTCAGCCGCAACACGCCGTAGTCGATGTCCAGCTCGTCGTGCACCGCCACGATGTTGCCCACCGGGACCTTGTAGAAGTCCCGCAACGCGTTCACCGGACCACCCGACAGATTCATGAACGACATCGGCTTCGCCAGCACCACCCGCCGGCTCGCCGGCCCCGGCGGCCCGATCCGGCCCTCGACGACCTGCGCCTGCGCCTTCCCGGCCCGCTTGAACTTCCCCCCGATCCGCTCCGCCAGCAGATCCACCACCATGAACCCCACGTTGTGCCGGTTCCCGGCGTACTCGGGCCCCGGATTGCCCAGGCCGGCGACCAGCCACGGCGCACTCGGATCGGTCGTCACGTCCACATCTCCATCGATACGCGCCAGCCGCCGCCCCCGAAGGGACAGCGGCTGACGAAAACGACGGCGCAGCCGATCACACGGCCCCGCCGGAATGCGAGGATCAGGCCTCGGCGACTTCCTCGGCCTCGGCCTCTTCACCCTCAGCGGCCTCCTCGGCCTGCGCGGCCAGCACCTGCAGCACGACCGCGTCGCCCTCGACGGCCAGCGTCGTGCCCTTCGGCAGCTCGATGTCCTTCGCCAGGATCGAGGCACCCGCCTCCAGACCCTCGACCGACACCGTCACCGACTCCGGGATGTGCGTGGCCTCGGCCTCGACCGGAAGCGCGTTCAGCACGTGCTCCAGCAGGTTGCCACCCGCGGCCAGCTCGCCCTCGGCGTGCACCGGGATCTCGACCGTGACCTTCTCGCCGCGCTTCACCAGCAGCAGGTCCACGTGCTCCAGGAAGCCCTTCAGCGGGTCACGCTGCACGGCCTTCGGAATGGCCAGCTCGTTGGTCTTGCCATCGACGTCCAGCGCGATCAGGACGTTCGGCGTACGCAGCGCCAGCAGCAGGTCGTGACCCGGAAGCGTCAGGTGCAGCGGCTCGGCACCGTGCCCGTACAGCACACCCGGAACCTTGTTGGCACGACGGATACGACGGGCCGCACCCTTACCGAACTCGGTACGGGACTCGGCGGAAATCTTCACCTCGGACATGACGATCACTCCTCGTAGAAGTAGAACGGACGGGGTCACCCGGCCACGAACGGCCTGCTACGAAGAGCGCGTCGATAACGGACCACCGCATCCCGCAACGGGAAACGGCCTCCCTCGCCGAGCAACTGCAGCAGTCTACTCGGACCCGGAGGCCGTTCCCAAAACGATCTCTACAGCTCGTCTACTGCTCGTCGAACAGGCTCGTCACCGAACCGTCCTCGAACACCTCACGCACCGCGCTCGCGATCGTCGGCGCGATCGACAGCACCGTCAGCTTGTCCAGATCCGCCGCCAGCTCACCCGGAGTGGGCAGCGTGTTCGTGAACACGAACTCGCTCACCCGCGAGTTCTTCAACCGGTCCGCCGCCGGACCCGACAGCACACCGTGCGTCGCCGTGACGATGACGTCCTCCGCGCCGTGCGCGAAGAGCGCGTCCGCCGCGGCGCAGATCGTGCCACCCGTGTCGATCATGTCGTCGACCAGCACACACACGCGGCCCTTGACCTCACCCACGACCTCGTGGACGGTCACCTGGTTCGCCACGTCCTTGTCACGCCGCTTGTGCACGATCGCCAGCGGCGCGCCCAGCCGGTCGCACCAGCGGTCCGCGACCCGCACCCGGCCCGCGTCCGGCGAGACGACCGTCAGCTTGCCCTTGTCGACCTTCCGGCCCACGTAGTCCGCCAGCAGCGGCAGCGCGAACAGGTGATCCACCGGCCCGTCGAAGAAGCCCTGGATCTGATCCGTGTGCAGATCCATGGTCAGGATGCGGTCCGCGCCGGCCGTCTTCATCAGGTCCGCGATCAGACGCGCCGAGATCGGCTCACGGCCACGGTGCTTCTTGTCCTGACGGGCATAGCCGTAGAACGGCACGATCACCGTGATCGAGCGGGCCGACGCACGCTTCAACGCGTCGATCATGATCAACTGCTCCATGATCCACTTGTTGATCGGCGCCGTGTGGCTCTGGATCAGGAAACAGTCCGCGCCCCGCGCCGACTCCTGATACCGCACATAGATCTCGCCGTTCGCGAAGTCGAAGGCCTTCGTGGGGACAACCCCGACACCCAACTGCTGGGCGACCTCCTCGGCAAGCTCGGGGTGGGCGCGGCCGGAGAAGAACATCATCTTCTTCTCGCCGGTCGTCTTGATCCCGGTCACAGCACTGTCTCCTCAGAGGTGTCTCAGCTGGGTGTGCACCTATCACGGTACGCCGTGTCCGACGCACCCGTTTCCGGTCAGCCTTCGCTTTCGCCCTGCCCGGACGCCTCCTCAGCCGCCCGCGCCGCCGCACTCCCCGGACGCTTACGAGCCACCCAACCCTCGATATTCCGTTGCTGGCCACGGGCCACGGCCAGCGAACCGGGCGGCACATCCTTCGTGATCACGGACCCCGCGGCGGTGTACGCACCATCCCCGATCGTGACAGGAGCCACAAACATGTTGTCCGAACCGGTGCGGCAGTGCGACCCCACCGTCGTGTGGTGCTTGTCCTGACCGTCGTAGTTCACGAACACACTCGCCGCGCCGATGTTCGTGTACTCGCCGATCGTCGCGTCCCCCACGTACGACAGATGCGGAACCTTCGTCCCCTCACCGATCGACGCGTTCTTCGTCTCCACGTACGTACCGATCTTGCCCTTCGCACCCAGACGGGTACCCGGACGCAAATACGCGAACGGCCCCACCGACGCGCCCGCACCCACCACGGCACCCTCCGCCACCGTGTTGTCCACCCGGGCCCCCGCGCCCACCCGCGTGTCCCGCAGCCGGCAGTTCGGCCCGACCTCCGCACCCTCACCCAGATGCGTCGCACCCAGCAGCTGCGTACCCGGCAGCACCACCGCGTCCTGCTCGAACGACACCGACACATCGACCCACGTCGACGCCGGATCCACCACCGTCACCCCCGCCAGCATCGCCGCCGTCAGCAACCGGTCGTTCAGGATCCGCCGCGCCTCCGCCAACTGCACGCGGTTGTTGATCCCCGCGATCTCACGGTGATCCGCCGCCACCGACGCACCCACCCGGTGCCCGGCCTCCCGCAGAATGCCCAGCACGTCCGTCAGGTACTCCTCACCCTGACTGTTGTCCGTGCGCACCTTGCCCAGCGCGTCCGCCAGCAACTGCCCGTCGAACGCGAACACCCCGGAATTGATCTCCCGGATCGCCCGCTGCGACTCCGACGCGTCCTTGTGCTCCACGATCGCCGTCACCGCACCCGACGCGTCCCGCACGATCCGGCCGTACCCCGTCGCGTCCGGCACCTCCGCCGTCAGCACGGTCACCGCGTTGCCGTCCGCCGCGTGCGCCGCCGCCAGCGCCGACAGCGTCGCGCCCGTCAGCAGCGGAGTGTCGCCACAGACGACCACCACCGTGCCCTCCACCGGACCGCGCAGCTCCTCCAGAGCCATCCGCACCGCATGACCCGTGCCGTTCTGCTGCGCCTGCACGGCCGTGCGCACACCGGGGTCGATCTCGGCGAGATGCGCGGTGACCTTCTCGCGGGCGTGGCCGACCACGACGACGAGGTGCTCGGGGTCCAACTCGCGGGAAGCGGCGAGGACATGCCCCACGAGGCTGCGCCCGCAGAGCTCGTGGAGGACCTTGGGTGTGGCCGACTTCATACGGGTGCCCTCACCCGCTGCGAGAACGACGACGGCTGCCGGGCGAATGGCGCTCACGGGATGCCCTTCGGCTGTGATGGGGGAGGGGTGACATCCGCAGGATACCGGGGCGTTTCCGGGGCGACATGAGAGCGGGCCCCGACCCCGGAGGGGTCAGGACCCGAACGCTGCTCCCCCGCCAGGACTCGAACCTGAAATACATCATCCAAAGTGACGTGTGTTGCCAATTACACCACGGGGGAAAGTCCCGGCTAATCGGACATCTCGTCGATCGGCTGGGTGGCTCCCAACACTATGCCGTACCAAGAGCCTTCGATGCGACGGTACAACTCGGCACCCCGCAGGACTTTGATCACCAGGCAACCCCGATAGGAGTCGCCCACGTTCTTGCGGACCGTCTTCGGGTTGTGCTTCTTGAGGGTCGTCTTGTGGAAGGCGGAGCGGTCGGCACCGACGAGGCCGGCCCAGTACTCCTCGGCGCCCGCGACGTCCGCGTTCTCGTGGATCAGGACGTGGAAGCGCAGACGCTCGCGCTCGACGCCGAGGAGGTCGAGCCACGCTAGGTACACCTGGATCATGCCGGGGTCGCTGTTGCAGAAGGTCACCTTCTCGCGCCGGTCGTACGGCTTGTCCTTGGTGCCCTCGGCCCAGTAGAGGCCCACGCCGACGAGGAAGAGCTCACGCGCCGACAGCGCGGCGACGGCCTGGCGAGCGGCCTCCTTGGTCCGCCGCCGCTCCTCGTCACGGATGCGCAGCTTCGCCTCCCATCCCTTCCGGGAGATCTCCCGTGCCTCCTGCGGGGTCCTCGTGCGGTCCGGTTTGGGCAGGTCCCGCACCCAGAGGGAGATCGAGCTCTTCGAGCAGCCGAGTTCGAGCTGGATCCGGTCGTAGGTCCAGCCCCGCAGTCGCAGCTCGCGGGCGCGGTCGCGGAGGTCGTCCCTGGCGTTCGGGCGCCTGGTCCACGCGGGTGGGGGCTCGCCCTTCACCAGCCGGTTGAGGAGGTCGTTGTTGAAGATCTTCAGCTCGTCGCGGATCTGCCGAAGGCTGCGGCCCTGTCGTCGCAGCGCCACGGCCTGATCCCGGAGGTCCTCGAAGTCCGTGTGCTTGCCGGATGCATGTGCCATGGGCACAGCGTCTGGGGGGAATCTGGGGTTCCGGGGGGCTGGGCGCGATGGTTCAGCAGTTCGGGGGAATCTGGGGCGTTCCGTGCCTGGGTGATCACTCACCGTGGTCGTGGACGGTCCGTGAAAGTCGACGGAAATCGGGGGGTGTGCGCCCGTAGGCTGGAGGCATGACCAGGACGGGGGAAGAGCACGCCGGGGAGTCGCCGCCGGGGGCAGGGCCGTGGTGGTGGAGCAGGGCGCGTGGTGCCGCGCTGGACGTGACGCTGGCTGTCGCGTCCGCGGTGGAGTGCGCGATCGAGGGGGTCGGCTTCGCGCGGGACGCGGGGCTGCCGGTGCCGGTCGGGGTGGTGTTCGGGGCGCTGGCGGGTTCCGTGCTGCTGCTGCGGCGCCGCTGGCCGATCGCCGTGGTGCTGGTGTCGATCGCGGTGCTGCCGGCGCAGATGGGTTTCCTGCTGAGCATTGTCGGCCTGTACACGCTGGCGGCTTCGGAGTTGCCGCGCCGGATCATCGCGTCGCTGGCGGGGATGTCGTTCGTCGGCACGCTGATCGTGACGTTCGTGTGGGTGGGCCAGGACGTGGCGCGGGGGAATCTGACGGTCGGCGACTGGGTGGTGCCGTTCGCGTCGGTGACGACGGCGATCGGGCTGACGGCGCCGTCGTTGCTGCTGGGGCTGTACGTGGGGGCCCGGCGCCGGCTGATGGAGAGCCTGCGGGAGCGGGCGGACAGTCTGGAGCGGGAGCTTCAGCTGCTCGCGGAGCGGGCGGAGGAGCGTGCCGAGTGGGCGCGCAACGAGGAGCGGACGCGGATCGCGCGCGAGATGCACGACGTGGTCGCGCATCGGGTGAGTCTGATGGTGGTGCACGCGGCGGCGTTGCAGGCGGTGGCGCGGAAGGACCCGGAGAAGGCCGTGCGCAATGCGGCGCTGGTGGGGGACATGGGCCGGCAGGCGTTGACGGAGCTGCGGGAGATGCTCGGGGTGCTGCGCAGTGGTGTGGCGTCCGGGGGTGCGTCGCGGGGTGCGGTGGTTCCGCTGGTGGCGGTGGGGGTGGCCGCGGCGGCGGCCGCGGACCGGGGGCGGGCGGGGGAGCCGGTCGCCGAGGGGCCGTGGTTGTCGGAGCTGGACGAGCTGGTGGGGCAGTCGGCGGCGGCGGGGATGGTCGTGGATCTGTCGGTGGAGGGGGAGTCGCGGGTGTACGCGCCGGAGGTGGAGCAGACGGCGTACCGGGTGGTGCAGGAGGCGTTGACGAACGTCCACAAGCACGCGGCGGGTGCGAAGACGTATGTGCGGCTGGCGCATCGGGTGTCGGAGATCGCGATGCAGGTGGAGAACGAGCCGCCGCCGGAGGCGGGGTCGGCGTCGTCGGCGCGGCTGCCGTCGGGGGGCAACGGTCTGGTGGGGATGAAGGAGCGGGTGTCGGCGCTGGGCGGGGTGTTCGTGTCGGGCCCGACGGACGCGGGGGGTTTCCGGGTGTCGGCGGTGATCCCGGCGGTCTGACCCGGGTCGCCGGACCGGGTCAGGGGGCGGTGAGGCGGGCGGGTTCGAGGCCGGTGACGAGGCCGGCGAGGGCCTGGTCGATGTCGCTTCCGAGGTACCAGTCGCCGGTGTGGTCGAGGGCGTAGACGCGGCCTTCGGTGTCGATGGCGAGGAGGGAGTCGGTGTCGGTCTCGGTGCCGAGGGGGCTGACGTCGGTGTCGAGGGCGCGGCCGAGGTCGCCGAGGGTGCGGGCCAGGTGGAGGCCGTGCAGGGGGTCGAGGTGGAGGGCGGCGGGGGCGATCTGGCGTCCGGGGCCGCCGGGGGTGATGTGGAGGCCGCCGAATTCGGCCCAGGCTTCGACGGCGGCGGGGAAGACGGTGTGCCGGTGGCCCGCGGGTGAGGTGTGGTCGCGCAGGGTGTCGGCCCAGATCTCGGCTTGTTTGATGTCCCAGCGTCCGGGTTGCCAGCCGGCGGCGCGCAGGGCGGCGTCGACGGGTACGGGGAAGCGGGTGGTCGAGGTGCGGTCGGTGTGCATCGGCTCTTCGTTCGTCGAGTGTGCCGGGGCCGGGTGGGGGGTGGGTGTCCGGGCGCGCGCGGCGGTGTGCGGTCGTGCGGGTGGGGGGTCAGTCGGCGGGCGGGGTGGGGTCGACGATGCGGACGCCGAAGTGGGCGCTGAGGGCGGTGCAGGCGCGGCAGGGGGTGACGAAGCTGCCGTGCAGGGGGTCGCCATCCTCGCGGATGCGGCGGGTGGTGAGTTTGGCTTGTCTGAGTGCTTTGCGGGCTTCGCCGTTGGTCATGGGTTTGCGGGCGGCGCGTTTGCTGCGGGCGGTGTCGGCGGCGGTGATGTGCCGTGAGATGAGGATGGTCTCGGCGCAGCGTCCGGTGAAGCGGTCGCGTTCGGCGCTGGTGAGGGTGTCGAGGAAGTCCTGGACGAGGTGGTGCAGGGCGGGGGGCTGGTCGCCGCGGGCGGCGGTGCCGGTGAGGGTGGCGCCGCGGACGGAGAGGGCGGCGGCGACGGTGGGGAGTATGCCGTCGCGGCGGTGGAGGAGGGCGGGCGTGTGCGGGGTGCCGTCGGCACTCCAGCCGACGCGGGGGTCGCCTGACCTGCCTGAGTGCGGGTCGGTCTGTGTCGCGTTCATCGTCATCATCCCCTCCTGAGCATCCCCCGTGCATGCCCTCGGACGTCACAGAGTGCCAAATGCCGTGGCGGGTGCGGAAGCTGGGGCGATGCGACACGCCCGTGTCGGGGCGTGCTGTCACGGTGGGGTGACGCCTTGTCACGGTGGTGGTGGGGGGTGTCACCTGTGCCGGTGACCGTTGTCGTCGTACCGCATAGGCTGTCGCCACCGCTTTCCATGCGGTGACGCGTGGACGCAGACGAGTCAGTCGATTCGGGGCGTTGTGACCGTGTGTGGTCATGGCGGGCCGGGTCAGAACGCCGCAGGGGGCTACCGCCATGACGACAGGTCGGCTCGGGCTGGGGGATCCTCCCGGCCGCCAGGCCGGGGGGCACGCCGCGCCGCCGAACGCGGCCTACGCCGGGCAGGTCGTGCATTTTCCGGATCCGGTGCGGGCGGCCCGGCACCCGAGAGGGGTGCGGGTGGACGAGCGGGGTTATCCCGATTTCTCGCCGTACGCGCGTGCGGCGGCGGAGATCGCGGAGCCGCCGGAGGGTTTCGGCGTCGACGAGTTGCGGCTGACGGACTACGTGTCGGCGAACGCGGCGCTGGCGGCGTCGGGGCACGCGTTGTGGGACACGGTGCCGGCGGTGGCGACGCCGCACGGCTGGACGTGGCATCACGTGGCGGGGTCGCGGCGGCTGGAGTTGGTTCCGGTCGAGGTGAAGGCCCTGTTGCGGCATCACGGCGGCATCGCGACGTCGGGTGTGGACCAGATGAAGCGTGGGACGCGGCCGTTGCAGGAGACGCGTCCGGCGCACTTCCGGCTGCCGAAGTCGGGTGTGGCGGTGACGGAGGCGCAGGCGCAGGGGGTCGAGGAGGATCTCGGGTACCGGTTGCCGGGTGCGTACCGTTCGTTCCTGAAGGCGGCGGGCGGGTGTGCCCCGGTGGGGACGGCGCTGGACGCGGAGTTGGGGCTGCTGATCGACCAGCCGTTCTTCACGGTGCGGGACGAGGCGGCGGTCAACGACCTGGTCTATGCGAACAAGTGCCTGCGGGACCATCTCACCAAGGACTATCTGTGTGTGGGGTTCGTGCAGGGCGGGCTGCTGGCCGTGAAGGTGAGGGGCGAGCGGCTGGGTTCGGTGTGGTTCTCGGCGTACGACGACGCGCGGGACGTGGATCCGTCGTGGTCGGTGGCCGAGCGGGTGGAGCGGCTGCTGCTGCCGTGCGGTGAGGACTTCGACGTGTTCCTGTCCCGGCTGGCGGGTTCTCCGCCGGAGTTGGAGACGGTGGCGAATCTGATGGTGGACGGTGGGTTCGCGCGTGCGGTGCCTGTCGAGGCCGCGGCTGCGGGGGAGTGAGCTTCGCGATGGTGACGTTCGCGCAGGCGCAGGAGCGCGCCGAGGAGTGGATCAACGGCGATGTGCCGTCGTACCAGCATCGTGAGGTGCGGGTCCGGGAGTTCGGGCTGGGCTTCGTGGTGTGGGGTGAGGACCGTGCGGACGGGCCGCGGTCGGACGGCGGTGCGCAGCGGCTGGTGATCGCCCGGGACAGCGGGGAGGCCACGTTGTGGCCGTCGCTGCCGGTGGGTGAGGTGATCCGCCGTTATGAGGAGGAGTACGGCCGGGACGACGCGGTCGCGGAGCCGGCGCCGGCGCCCGCGGCGCGGGTGGATCTGAACCAGACGTCGTTCCTGCTGACGCCGCCGGAGTGGTTGCAGGAGGCGGCGGACCGGATGGGTGTGCCGGATCGCCGGCCGCCGGCGGACGAGGAGCCGCGGGACGCGGTGCCGGTGGCGGACGAGCCGCGGGACGCGGTGCCCGAGGGGGCGACTCCGTGGGCCGGTACGGACACCAACGCCGACGCGGGCGAGGACCGTTCGGTGCCGCTGCCGGAGACGGTGTTCGCGCCGCCGCTGAGCGGTGACGACACCGCGGCGCCGCCGGACGCCGAGACGGCGCTGATGGCGGCGGGCAGTGGGCTGCCGCGCACGGCGATCGAGCCGGCGGACGGTGCGGACGCGTCGGGTGCGCCGTCGTACGGGTATCCGCAGGGTGCGGGTGCGCCCCCGCCTCCGCCGGCGCCGCCGTCGTACGGGTATCCGCAGCCGCCGGGTGTGCCGGGGCAGCCGGTGCCGGGCGCGGGCGACATCGCGGACGCGGCGACGAGCAAGGCGCCGCCGCGCGGGCCGGGTGGCGCGACGCCGCCTCCGCCGCCGGGCGCTCCGGGTGCTCCGGCCGGCGGGTATGTGCCGACGCAACTGGTGTCGTCGCTCGGTTCCGACGGGCCGGCGGGTGCGTCCGGGCCGGGGGTTCCGCCGCCGCCGGGTGCGCCCGGCGCCGGTGTGCCGAGTGCTCCCGGGGCTCCGGGTGCTCCGGGCGTGCCCGCTCCGCCCGGTGCTCCGGGTGCCCCTGGTGTGCCGAGTCCGCCGGGTGCGCCGGGTGCGCCCGGTGTCCCGGGCGGTACGCCCCCGGGTGGGGTGCACCATGCCGCCACGGTGCTGGCCGGTCCCGGTCAGGGGGGCGGCCCGCCGCAGCCTCCGGCGCCGCCCGGCGCCCCGGGTGCCCCGGGCATGCCCGGCGCCCCGAAGCCTCCGGGTGCTCCCGGCGCTCCGCAGCCTCCCGGTGCCCCGGCGGGTGACCCCGGTGCCGTGCACCACGCGGAGACCGTGCTGTCCGCCCCGCCCGTCGCGGGTCCCGGTGTGCCTCCGCCACCGCCCGCCCCGGGTGTTCCCGGCACCCCGCCCGCGCCCCCAGGCGTCCCCGGTGTGCCGGTCGGGCACCCCGGGCCGGTCGGTCCCGTGGGGCCGGTCGGACCCGTGGGGCCGGTCGGTCCTCCCGGTCCCGGTGTGCCGCCGGGCGTCCCTCAGCCGCCCATGCCCCCCGGTGCCATGGCGCCGTCCCCGGGGCAGCCGCCGGCGTACGGCTATCCGCAGCAGCCGGTGGGGCAGCCGACCGTCGGACCCGGCTACCAGGCGGTCCTGCGGTACCGCGCGCAGGACGGTTCGGAGCAGCAGCTGATCCGGCGTTCGGCGCCGGGCACGCCGCACCCGGAGTGGCAGATCTTCCACGAGCTGCGCGCCATGAACGTGCCGCCGGGCCAGGTGCTGGAGCTGCACACCGAGCTGGAGTCGTGCGAGCTGCCGGGCGCGTACTGCGCGCGGATGATCCGGGAGCAGTGGCCGCAGGCGCGGATCACGTCGATCGCGCGGTACGGCACGGACCACGCGAGCCGGCAGCAGGGCATGGGTCAGCTGCTGGCGCACCAGGGCGAGTTGCACCAGGTGGCGGACGGCCCGGCGCGGCCGGCGCCGGTGCGGGCCCCGCTGCCGCAGGTGCAGCCGGTGCCGCCGATCCCTCCGGAGGGGGTGGCGCAGGAGCTCGCCGGGGCGTTCGGGCCGGGGATCTTCCGGTTCGAGCAGGCGGCGGTGTCCCGGCAGGGTGTGCCGCCGATCGTGGCGCACAGCCTGGTCGTGGGCGGTCTGCCGCTGGACATGGGTCCGTTCTTCTGGGCGCAGGCCCAGCCGGGCCGGCCGGTGCCGACGCTGGCGGAGCTGGCGCAGGAGCGCGGGGTGCAGCCGGCGCCGGACGCGGGGTCGTACCTGGTGATGGGCAGCGACTTCGGAAAGGCCCTGTGTGTGCAGTACGGGACGGCGCACATCGTGGCGGTGCCGGTGGAGGCCGGGCCGGGCGGTGCGCCCGTGCAGCCGCAGTTCGTGAACACGGGGCTGCCCGAGTTCCAGCGCTGCCTGGCGTTGCTGGGCCGGATGTGGCGGCTGCGGTTCGGGCTGAACCAGGAGCAGGCGGGCCGCTGGACCGTCGACTTCCAGGCGCAGCTGGCCGCGCTGGACCCGGCGGCGCTGGCTTCGCCGGAGAGCTGGTGGTCGGTGCTGCTGGAACAGATGTGGGACGGACTGCTCTGACCTCGTACGGACGTTCGTCCGGTCGTGGAGTGTGTGACGTGATGTCACCCGGCTGCCGTTGAGGGCGGCGGGGTGCGGTGAGGGGCCGATCCCGGTGGTGAGACCGGGATCGGCCCCTTTCGTGTGCGCTGTTCGCCCTTCCCCGCGCCCGCGGCCCGCGCCCGTACGCGGAGTGTCGCGTTATGGCCACTTACGCCTGATACTTCAAGATGTGCGCTAAATCATCATTTTCCTGTCCGTTCGGAGGAGAGGGGTTACGCGATGAGTGGCGCACTGGTCCCGCTGTACGACTTCGTGGTCGTACGAGGGCGCGGCTACCGTCCCGACCAGGTCGACGCGTTCGTCGACGCCCTCTCCCGCGACCGTGACGCCGCCTGGGAGCGGGCCGCCCGGCTCACCGTGCTCGCCCGGGAGATGGAGGCGGAGGCGGAGCAGCTGAAGGAGGAGGTGGCGCGGCTCGGCCCGCAGACGTACGAGACCCTCGGCGAGCGGGCGCGGCGGATCTTCGAGCTGGTCGAGCAGGAGGCCGCGGCCGTGCGGGGGGAGGCGCGGCGGGAGGCGCAACGCCTGATGGACGAGGCGCAGGCGTGGGCGGACGAGGTGCGCGAGGCCGCGCGGACGCACGCCGACGCGGTGACCGCCGAGGCGGAGGAGTTCGCGGAGGGGCGGCTGCTCGCGGCCCGGACCGAGGCGGACGAGATCCGGGTGACGGCCCGCCGCGAGGTGCGGGAGGAACGCAAGGAGGCGCTGGGCGCGTTGCGGGAGGCACGGCAGCGCACCGTGGGGACGCTGGCCGAGCAGGCGGAGCGGCGCGACACGGTGTGGGTGCGGGTCGAGCGGGAGGCCGAGGAGCGGCTGGCCGCGCACGAGGCGGCGGAGCGGGAGCGGCAGGCGCGCGCGGAGGCGGCGCTGGCCGAGGCGACGGAGGTGTTCGCGGACGCCGAGGCGTCGGCGCGCCGCCTGCAGGAGGAGGCGCGGGCCCACGCCGAGGAGCTGGTCGCGGCGGCCCGGCGGCGGGCCGAGGAGATCGCGCTGGAGACGGAGCGCGTGCTGCGTGAGCACAGCGACACCTGGGACGAGGTGCGGGCCCACATCGGGCAGATGCGCAACAGCCTGACGGCGCTGACCGGGCAGGCGGCGCTGGAGTGAGGGCCCGCCGCCGGCGTACCGGCGGCGGGCCCTCGGCCGTGCGCGGTCAGTTGCCCCGGCGGACGGCTCCCGCGAGGATCCACCCTTCGACGGCCTCGTACTCCCGTCGCTGGGCGTCGGAGGCGCCGCGGCCCGACAGGACCGTCCCGAGGTAGCCCAGGGCGAACCCGGCGGGGATCGACACCAGACCCGGTGTGGTGAACGGGAACCAGTTGAAGTCGGCCTCGGGGAACGCCGCTATGGGGGAGCCGGAGACCAGGTTGGTGCCCGGCATCAGCAGCAGGACGACGACGGTGCCGCCGATCAGGGTCCACAGCAGTCCGGTGCGGGTGTACCGGCGCCAGAAGAGGCTGTAGACGAGCGCGGGAGCGATGGCGGAGGCGCCCAGGGTGAACGACAGCGTCACCAGGGGCTGCAGGCTGCGGTGCTGGGCCAGCGTCGCCAGCAGGATCGCCGGGACGCCGACGGCCAGGGCCGACAGCCGGGCCACGGTCATCTCCTGGCGGGTGCTCAGCCGCCGTGCCCGGGTGGCGACCACGTCGTGCGCCAGGGAGTTGGCGCAGGCGAGGATCATGCCGGCCACCGAGGCGAGCACCGTCAGGAAGATGGCGGTGGTGACCGTCGTGAACAGCAGGGTCTCCGCGTACGAGACGTCGATGCCGAACACGGCCCGGGAGCCCAGCAGGAACGCGGTGTTGCCCTGCGGGTCGGCCCCGGCGATGACCTCGCGGCCGATCAGCGCGGTCGCGCCGAACCCGACCACCGTGATCACCAGCACGAACAGGGCGACGCTGGACACCGCCCAGGACATCGACCGGCGGACCTGACGGGCTCCGGTCGCGGTGTACATGCGCATGGTGATGTGCGGCAGGACGCCGCCGCCGAGGACGACGGCGAGCTGCGTGGTGATCATGTCGAGGCGCGGGTACGGGCTGCCCGCGAACTGCAGTCCGGAGTTCAGGAACGCGTCGCCGACGCCGCTCTGCGCGGCGCCCGCGTCGAAGAGCGCGCCCAGGTCCCAGTCGAAGCGGTGCAGGATGAGCAGGGCGACGATGGACCCCGAGCCGAGCAGCATGACGAGCTTGAGGATCTGGATGAGGGCGGTGCCCTTCATGCCGCCGATCGCCGCATAGCTGATCATCAGCACGCCCAGGCCGATGATGCAGCCGGTCTTCATGGAGTCGCTGGAGAAGCCGAGGATGAACGCGAGCAGCTGGCCGGTCCCGGCGAGCTGCACCAGCATCAGCGGCAGCAGCGCGGCCAGGGTCACCGTGCACGCGGCGATCCGTACGGCCCGGCCGGGCATCCGGCGGGCGAGGGCGTCGCCCATGGTGAACCGGCCCGCGTTGCGCAGCGGTTCGGCCAGCAGGAACATCAGCAGCATCAGCGACAGGGCCGTGCTCAGGGCGAGCACGATGCCGTCGTAGCCGCACAGCGCGACCACGCCGGTGGTGCCGAGGACGGTGGCGGCGCTGATGTAGTCGCCGCCGATCGCGAGGCCGTTGCGCAGCGGCGACAGGGAGCTGTAGCCGGTGTAGAACTCGTCGAGGTCGTCCCGGTCGGGGCCGGTCATCACGCACAGCAGCAGCGTGATGGTGGCCACCGCGCAGAAGGCGACCAGGGACATCGCCTGGGCGTCTCCGCCGAAGTCGGTCATCGTCCGGTTCCCCTCTGCCCGGCGGCGTCCCGCTTGGCGTCGATCTCGGCCTGCCGTCGGATGCGGTCGGCGACCGGGTCGAGGTAGCGGCGGGCGGTGTGCTCGTACAGGACGATCGCCAGCCAGGTGACCGGCAGTTGGAGCAGGGCGAGGAGCAGTCCGGCGGGCAGGCCGGCGGCGACCTCGTCGCCCATGAAGCCGGGCGCGAAGGCGGACAGGATCAGGAACAGCAGGAAGTAGCCCAGGGCGGTGAGAGTCGCCACCCGGCGCTGGAGGCGGTAGGCGGTGCGCAGCACCCGCAGGTCGCTGTGCTGCCCGAGCGGCGGGTGGTCGGGGGCGCGGTGGCGGGGCGGCTCGGGGGGTTCGGGCGGGAAGCTCTCCTGCCACGGGTAGGTGGCGTAGGACGGTGGCGGCGCGTGGGACGCGTGGGGTGGGTATGGCTCATACGGGGAGGACATCCCGGTACTCCTTGCGTGGCTCGGGTCCGGTGCGGCGGACCGCAGGGAGGTGGGGGGCGGGCGAGCCACGCACGTTACTTCGGAGTACCGGTGAGCGCGAGGGTTTCGACAAACTGATCGGTCGGTATATGGGATCGCTATCAAGCCGTGTCTGACCAGCGGTGTTACCGGCGTTAACTCATACTTTTCGCGCCGCTTGTCCGGCAGGTGTCCGCCCGGCGCCCGGCAGACGCACCGTGACCAGCAGGCCGCCGCCGTGACGGGGCGCCAGATCGAGGGTCCCGCCGTGCGCGCGGACGACGCTGTGCACGATGGCCAGGCCCAGACCGGCGCCCGCGTGCCCGTCGGTGCGGACGCGCTCGGTGCCGCGCCGGAACGGCTCGGTCAGCGTCGGCACGACGCCGGGCGGCACCGGCGGGCCGGTGTTCTCCACCCGCAGCTCGCCCAGGTCCCCCCGCGTCCCGGTCCGCACGGTGACGGTGCCGCCGTCGGGAAGGTTGTGGACGACCGCGTTCTGGACGAGGTTCGTCACCATCCGCAGCAGCAGTTCCGCCGAGCCGGCGACCGGGGCGGCCCCGCCCGAGACGTCCAGCGTGATCCCGCGCTCCTCGGCCCGGGGCAGCAGCACCTCTGCGGCCTCCTCGGCGAGCAAGGACAGGTCGACCGTCTCCCGGGCGAAGTCGCCCCGGTCGCTGCGGCCGAGCAGCAGCAGGGCCTCCGTCAGGTCGATCGCTCGGGCGTTGACGGCCTGGAGGCGGGCGAACACCTCGTCGTGGTCGCCGTCCGGGTCCCGGCGGGCGACGTCGAGCAGGGCCTGCGAGATGGCCAGCGGGGTGCGCAGCTCGTGGGAGGCGTTCGCGGCGAACCGCTGCTGCTCGGCCACGTGCGACTCCAGCCGTTCCAGCATGCCGTCGAAGGCGTCCGCCAGTTCACGGAACTCGTCCCGGCGGCCCTCCATGCGGATGCGGTGCGCCAGCGATCCGCTCCCCGCCGTCCGGGCGGCGGCCGTGATCCGGGTGAGCGGCGCCAGCATCCGCCCGGCGAGGATCCACCCGCCGCCGAGGCCGGCCACCAGCAGCACCCCCATCGTGACGGCCGCCGCGCGCCCGAAGATCCGCGACAGCAGGTACCGGTTGGGGGAGACCCCCAGCAGGCCCTGCGAGTTGTCCGGCACATAGCGCAGCAGGAACACCCACACCACGGCCAGCAGCACCGCCCCGGTGACGAGGACGACACCGGCATAGCTGAGCGTGAGCTTCAGCCGGGTGCTCGGGCCGGCCCTAGGCACGGGCGTCGCCGCCGGTGTCGATGCGGTAGCCGACGCCCGGAACGGTCGCGATGACCCACGGCTCGCCCAGCCGTTTGCGCAATGCGGAGACGGTGATGCGGACGGCGTTGGTGAACGGGTCGGCGTTCTCGTCCCAGGCCCGCTCCAGCAGTTCCTCCGCGCCGACCACGCCGCCCTCGGCGCAGACCAGCACCTCCAGCACCGCGAACTGCTTGCGGGTCAGCGCCACATGGCGTCCGTCGCGGAACACCTCCCGGCGGAACGGGTCCAGGCGCAGACCCGCGATCTCCCGCACCGGGGGCCGGGCGTGCGCGCGCCTGCGGTCCAGCGCCCGTAGCCGCAGGACGAGTTCCCGCAGGTCGAACGGCTTGGTGAGGTAGTCGTCGGCGCCCAGCTCGAACCCGGACGCCTTGTCGTCGATCCGGTCGGCAGCGGTCAGCATGAGGATCGGGACGCCGCTGCCGGACGCCACGATGTGCCGGGCCACCTCGTCGCCGGACGGGCCGGGGATGTCACGGTCCAGGACGGCGATGTCGTAGGAGTGGACGCTCAGCATCTCCAGGGCCGTGTCGCCGTCACCGGCGATGTCGGCGGCGATCGCCTCCAGCCGCAGGCCGTCCCGGACGGCCTCGGCCAGATAGGGCTCGTCCTCCACGATCAGTACGCGCATGTCCGCAGCCTAGGCAGCGGTGCGTACCGCCGGCGTATGCGAGGACGGCCGCACCGGGACGCGCCACCAGCGGCGCGACGCCAGCGCGGCGAGCGCGGCACCGGCGGCGTTCACCAGGACGTCGTCCACCGACGACACGCGGTCCAGGCGCAGCACGTACTGCGCCGTCTCGACCACGACCGAACAGGCCGCCCCGAGCGCCAGCGCACGCGGCACGGACGCCAGCGCCGCGCACCGCATCGGTGCGAAGAAGCCGAGGGCCGCGAAGACGAGCAGATTGCCGGTGATCCCGAGCGGGCCCATCGTGACCAGGTCGCGCAGCGGTACGAGGCTGACCCGGCCGGGGACCCGGCCCGCCGCCGCGCCGGGCATGAGGACCAGCCAGACGAACGGCACCGTGCCGTGCACCATGCCGACCTCGGCCAGCGACAGCCGCCATGCCGCCGGGACCCCGCGGGAGCGCCGCCACCACGCCAGCGCCCCCGCCACCAGGACGGCCGACGGAACGGTGAGCAGGGTCATCAGCACCACGCCGTTGAACGTGTCGAAGCAGCCGTGCCACCGCCCGGCCACGCAGGTCGGCGCGGCCATCGTCAGCGGCCGCCGCAGGAGGAACAGGACGGCCGCCACGCCGAGCACGGCCGTCCCGGCGGGGACGAGCGCGCGGGACGGCTTCCGAGGGGATGGGGACGGGGTGTGGGTCATGCCTCCATGACAGAGGCGGGGCTGTTGCGGCGGTGTACGCGGTTTTCGATACGCCCGCGATACACGTTGCCGACGAACGCGGTCCAGGCGGACGCGGAGAAGACGAGGGCCGGACCGGTGGGGAGTTTGCTGTCACGGACGGGGACGGAGGGGTGTGCCGTGTCGGCGACTTCGAGGCAGTTGCCGCCGCTCTCGCCGCTGTAGCTCGACCTGCGCCGGCCGGTCAGTGCCGATGCGTCAGGGATGCTGGTCTCGATCCGCTTCATGCCGGTAATCCTCCGCGACCGACCTGAGCAACGCCAGGGATGCGCGGTGGGATAGTGCGTCCCCCAGCGCCGGGGCAGGACACCGCGACGACCGAATGTGTTCCCCGTGCATCCGTCCGTCCGGGGACGGCTCCGCACTTGACCCTCACGCGGCGGCAGGGTGGAGGCTGCATGGGCCGAAGGGCGCAGCGACCCTGATGCGGCGTCCACCCCAGGGGGGAGAGCCCCTAGGGGTACCTCCGTACCAGGTCTCGGGGAGGGTTGGTACCGGCGGAGGACGAGACGGCGGGGGCCGCGTCCTTAACCTGGCTTTACGCCGCCGGGGGGTGGCTGACCGAACCGGTGGGGGTGGGGTTTACCCCCGCAGAAGACGGGGCCGGGCACCAGCGCGCCGGACCCCCTCCCGACCCGAGACTGACGCCATAACGAGATGGCGTGACGCGCCTGCTGAACCGACTTAGGAGACATACCGTGACATCGGCTGTGACCATTCCCGGGCACGGGGGCGATTCTGAAGGTGCGCCGCGCAGCGCCTCGTTGAGGGGTGGTGACCGGGTGACGGGAGGGAGTACGGCCGTTGCCGCGCGGGCGCGGCAGGTCGTGAAGGCGTACGGGTCGGGGGAGACCCGCGTCGTCGCCCTCGACCACGTGGACGTGGACATCGCCCGCGGGCAGTTCACCGCGATCATGGGCCCCTCGGGGTCCGGCAAGTCCACCCTGATGCACTGCCTCGCCGGGCTCGACACCGTCACCAGCGGGCAGATCTACCTCGACGAGACCGAGATCACCGGCCTGAAGGACAAGAAGCTCACCCGGCTGCGGCGCGACCGCATCGGGTTCATCTTCCAGGCGTTCAACCTGCTGCCCACGCTGAACGCCCTGGAGAACATCACGCTGCCGATGGACATCGCCGGCCGCAAGCCGGACAAGGCGTGGCTCGGGCGGGTCGTGGACACCGTGGGCCTGTCCGAGCGGCTCAAGCACCGGCCCACCCAGCTCTCCGGCGGCCAGCAGCAGCGCGTCGCGGTCGCCCGCGCCCTCGCCGCCCGCCCGGAGATCATCTTCGGTGACGAGCCCACCGGCAACCTGGACTCCCGCGCCGGTGCCGAGGTGCTGGGCTTCCTGCGCCGTTCCGTGGACGAGCTCGGGCAGACCATCGTGATGGTCACCCACGACCCGGTCGCCGCGTCCTACGCGGACCGGGTGCTGTACCTCGCCGACGGACGCATCGTCGACGAGATGCACAAGCCGACGGCGGAAGCGGTCCTGGACCGCATGAAGGACTTCGACGCCCGGGGGCGCACGTCATGACCGTCGTGAAGACCTCGCTGCGCAACTTCTTCGCGCACAAGGGCCGGATGACGCTGTCCGCGGTGGCGGTGCTGCTGTCCGTGGCGTTCGTGTGCGGCACGCTCGTGTTCACCGACACGATGAACACCACCTTCGACAAGCTCTTCGCGGTCACCGCCTCCGACGTCAGCGTCAGCCCCAAGGACGCCGAGGACGAGGACGACGGCGCCGGCACGGGCCGGCCCGCCTCACTGCCGGCGTCGGTCGTCGAGCAGGTCGCGTCGGTCGACGGCGTCAAGAAGGCGGAGGGCGCGGTCACCTCGCTGAACGTGACCGTCGTCGACGCCGACAACAAGAACATGGGGTCGTCCACCGGGGCGCCCACCATCGCCGGCAACTGGACCGAGAACGACCTGCGGTCCATGGAGATCACCTCCGGGCACGCCCCGCGCGGGCCCACCGAGGTCATGGTCGACGCCGACACCGCCGACAAGCACGACCTGAAGCTCGGTGACGAACTGCGCACCATCGCCGCCACCGGCGACATCCGCGCGAAGATCGTCGGCATCGCCTCCTGGAAGGTGACCAACCCGGGCGCGGCCGTCGTCTACTTCGACACCGCGACCAGCCAGCGCGCCCTGCTCGGCGCCACCGGCCGGTTCACCCAGGTCTCCGTCACCGCCGCGGACGGCGTGAGCGACACCCGGCTCAAGCGGAACGTGGCACAGGCCCTGGACGGCTCGTACAAGATCCAGACGGCCAAGGAGAACGCCGACGAGAACCGCAAGGACGTCGGCGAGTTCATGGACATCATCAAGTACGCCATGCTCGGCTTCGCCGGGATCGCGTTCCTGGTCGGCATCTTCCTGATCATCAACACCTTCTCGATGCTGGTCGCCCAGCGGACCCGCGAGATCGGCCTGATGCGGGCCATCGGCTCCTCGCGCCGCCAGGTCAACCGGTCGGTGCTGGTCGAGGCGCTGCTGCTCGGCTTCGTCGGGTCCGTCCTCGGCGTCGGCGCGGGCGTCGGGATCGCCGTCGGCCTGATGAAGCTGATGTCGATGGCCGGCATGAGCCTGTCCACCGACGACCTCACCGTGCGGACGACGACCCCCGTGGTCGGCCTGATCCTCGGTGTCGTGGTGACCGTGCTGGCCGCCTACCTGCCGGCCCGCCGCGCCGGGAAGGTCTCCCCGATGGCCGCCCTGCGCGACGCCGGCACCCCCGCCGACGGCAAGGCCGGCCGGGTGCGGGGCCTGGTCGGAGTGGTGCTCACCGGCGCGGGCGCGGTCGCCCTGTACGCGGCGGCCACCGCCGACAAGGCGAGCGACGGCGCGCTGATGCTGGGCGGCGGTGTGGTGCTGTCCCTGATCGGCTTCGTCGTCATCGGCCCGCTCCTCGCGGGCGGTGTGGTCCGGGTGATCAGCGCGGTGCTGCTGCGGGCGTTCGGGCCCGTGGGCCGCATGGCCGAGCGCAACGCCCTGCGCAACCCGCGCCGCACCGGCGCCACCGGTGCCGCCCTGATGATCGGCCTCGCCCTGGTGGCGTGCCTGTCGGTGGTCGGCTCCTCGATGGTCGCCTCGGCGACGAGCGAGCTCGACAAGTCGGTCGGCGCGGACTTCATCGTGATGAGCCAGCAGCAGCCGATCGTGCCGCAGGCCGAGAAGGCCATGGAGCGCACGCCCGGCCTCGCCCACGTCACCCACTACAAGAGCGTCGACGCCACCCTGACCTCGCCGGACGGCAGGACCGACGACACCGGGGTCACGGCCGCCGACCCGACGTACGCCGAGGACCTGCGCCGTACGACCACGGAGGGCACCCTGTCCGCCGCCTACGGCAAGGACGCCATGTCGGTCGGCAGCGACTACGCGAAGAAGCACGGCGTGCACGTCGGCGACACGATCACCGTCGCCTTCAAGGGCGGTGAGACGGCCGAGCTGAAGGTCGCCGCCATCACCGACGACGACACCGCCATCGACCAGGGCGCCCGGTACCTGAGCATCGACACGCTCCGGACGTACCTGCCCGCGGACCGGATCCCGCAGGACGTGATCATGTTCGCCAAGGCGGAGGACGGCAAGCAGGACGCCGCCTACGCGGCCCTGAAGAAGGCGCTCGACCCGTACCCGCAGTACCAGGTCCGTGACCAGACCGACTACAAGGAGGAGCTGAAGGACCAGGTCGGCCAGCTCCTGAACATGGTCTACGGCCTGCTGGCCCTGGCGATCATCGTGGCGGTCCTCGGTGTGGTGAACACCCTGGCCCTGTCGGTGGTCGAGCGGACCCGGGAGATCGGCCTGCTGCGCGCCGTCGGCCTGTCCCGCCGGCAGCTGCGCCGCATGATCCGCCTGGAGTCCGTGGTGATCGCCCTCTTCGGCGCCCTGCTGGGCCTCGGACTGGGCATGGGCTGGGGCGCGACCGCCCAGCGGCTGCTGGCCCTGGAGGGCCTGGGCGTCCTCGACATCCCGTGGCCGACGATCGCCGGGGTCTTCATCGGATCGGCCTTCGTGGGCCTGTTCGCCGCCCTCGTGCCGGCGTTCCGGGCGGGCCGGATGAACGTGCTCAACGCGATCGCGACCGAGTAGCCACCGCACACGGGGGTTGCGGAGGACCGGCCCGGCCCGGAGGGGACGACCCTCCGGGCCGGGCCGCCGCTCATCACCCGCCCTGCCGCTCCAGCAGGACGACCCCGTAGGCCGTGCCCTGGACGGTGTAGCGGGCGCCCGGGTGCAGGGTGCGGGCGTAGCCCTCGACGTCGCGGTAGCGCTTGCGGGAGTTGTCCAGGGCGATGTAGTCCGGCTCGACGCCCTGGGTGTTGCTGACCCAGAACACCCGGCAGCGGGCGGTGAGGCGGCTGATCGGGGCGATGTTCGCCTCCACGGAGGCGCCGTCCGGCACCTCGGCGAGCAGGCGCTCGATCGCGGTGACCCGCTCCGGCTTGCGGTAGATCTCGGTCTCGGTCACGGCGGCCAGCGGCAGCGAGGTCGTCAGCGCCAGGGCGGCACCCGCGACGGCGGCCGGCAGGTGCCGGGCGTACGACCGCAGCCATGGGCGGGGGCTGTGCCCGGCGGTGCGCAGGGCGTCGACGAGCGCGAGGGCGACGACCGGCATCAGGACGGCGCTGTAGTGCCAGTCCGTCCCCCAGTACTGCGGGTAGGAGGAGACGAACCGCCACCCGACGGTGGGCAGCGCCACGAGCAGCAGCGGGGAGCGCAGGGCGAGCAGGCCGGTCGTCGGTATGAGGATCCAGCCGAGGGTGCGCAGCTTGGTGTCCAGGCCGTCCAGCGGCCCCCCGCCGCCCGATTCGCCCACCTTGTTCCAGTAGTCGTAGGAGCCCGCCGTGTTGAACGCCGGTATCAGCACGAGCAGGGTGACGGCGACGGCCACGGCCCCGAACACGGCGACCCCGGCCGCGTACCGGGCCGCGCGCGGGGAGGTGCCGCGCGCCCGCCAGGCGACGACCACGGCGAGCGCGCTCAGCGTGCACCCCAGGTCCTCCTTCACGAGGACCAGCGGCAGCGCCCACAGCAGGGCGGCCCGCCAGCGCCGGGCCAGGACCGCCTCCAGCGCGAAGGCGAGCAGCGGCACGGCGAAGCAGATCTCGTGGAAGTCGAAGTCGACGGCCTGCTGGACGCCCCAGGACAGCCCGTAGGAGACGCCGACCGCCAGCCCGCGCCCCCGGCCCAGCAGCCGGGCGGCGGCCCGGGCGACCGGGACGGCGGACAGCGCGAACAGCGCGGCCTGGGCGACGAGCAGGGTGACGGAGGACGGGAACAGCCGGTAGAGCGGCGCGAGCAGCACGGTCACCGGGCTGAAGTGGTCGCCCAGGATGTTGAACCCCGGGCCCTTGAGATCGGCCACCGGCGCCTGGAGGTGCGCGTAGGAGCGCACGACCTGCTCGAAGATGCCGAGGTCCCACGAGCGCTGTCCCAGATGGCGGTACCGGCCCACGGAGACGACGGCGTACCCGGCGAACAGCACGACGGCCAGCACCCAGGGGTCCCACCGCCCCGCCCCGGCCGGCGACGACTCGCCGGCACGCGGAGCGGTCCCCGGTATCGCAGGGTCCGGGGAGGCGTCCGGTGTCGCGGAGGCGGCTCGGGTGGGCATGGGGGGACTTTACGTGGACGGGCGCGGGAGACCGGGGGCCGCCCCCGGGGGCGGCCGGGACCGCCGGCGCGGGGCCGCGCCCGCCCGGGGCGGGGGCTCGGAGCGCCGGGCCCGTGCGTGGCCCTCCGGGCTCCCGCCCGTTCCCCGGGCCGCGCGACCGGTGCCGGGGGCGTCCCGTCCACGGGTCCGGCGCCCGGCCGGGCGGGCCCGCGGGGGTCCGCGGCGCCCTGTGAGCCGTGCGCACGGCCTGTCCCGGCCCCCGCGCCTTCGCCGGGGCCGGGGCAGGAGAGGACCCGGGGCCCCGTGGGCCGGGCGGGGGCGCGGGGCGTCCGGCGCCGCCGCGTGTCACGGGAGCCGCACGGAGTGGCCGGCGTCATCCACAGGCCCCGGCGTCCGCCCCTGCGGCGACGTACGCTGGAACCCCCGGCCCGTCCCCCGTGTCGGGCCCTTCGTGTTGCCCATCCCTTTGGACGGAAAGCCCTCTCCATGAGTCTGCACGGTCTGCTCGACGCCCTAGTCAAGGACGCCGCCCTGGCGGAAGCGGTCGCGGCGGCCGCGGACGGCAACCGCATGCACGTCGACCTGGTCGGCCCCCCGGCGGCCCGCCCCTTCGCGATCGCGGCGCTCGCCCGCGAGACCGGCCGCACCGTCCTCGCCGTCACGGCGACCGGCCGGGAGGCCGAGGACCTGGCGGCGGCGCTGCGCTCCCTGCTGCCCGAGCAGGGCGTCGTGGAGTACCCGTCCTGGGAGACCCTGCCGCACGAGCGCCTCAGCCCCCGCAGCGACACCGTGGGACGCCGCCTGGCCGTGCTGCGCCGGCTCGCCCACCCCCGGCCCGACGACCCGGAGACCGGACCGGTGTCCGTGGTGGTGGCGCCCGTGCGCTCCGTCCTCCAGCCGCAGGTCAAGGGCCTCGGCGACCTGGAGCCGGTCGCCCTGCGCAGCGGGGAGACCGCCGATCTGAACGCCGTGGTGGACGCCCTCGCGGCCGCCGCGTACTCGCGCGTGGAGCTCGTCGAGAAGCGCGGCGAGTTCGCCGTCCGCGGCGGCATCCTCGACGTCTTCCCGCCCACCGAGGAACACCCCCTGCGCATCGAGTTCTGGGGCGACGACGTCGAGGAGATCCGCTACTTCAAGGTCGCCGACCAGCGCTCCCTGGAGGTCGCCGAGCACGGCCTGTGGGCGCCGCCCTGCCGGGAGCTGCTGCTCACCGACGAGGTGCGCGAGCGGGCGCGGGTGCTCGCCGAGGAACACCCCGAGCTCGGTGAACTGCTCGGCAAGATCGCCGAGGGCATCGCCGTCGAGGGCATGGAGTCTCTGGCGCCGGTCCTGGTCGACGACATGGAGCTGCTGCTCGACGTCCTGCCCAAGGGCGCGATGGCCGTCGTCGCCGACCCGGAGCGGGTCCGCACCCGCGCGGCCGACCTGGTGGCGACCTCGCAGGAGTTCCTGCAGGCGTCCTGGGCCGCCACCGCGGGCGGCGGCGAGGCCCCCATCGACGTCGGCGCGGCCTCCCTGTGGTCCATCGCGGACGTCCGGGACCGGGCGCGCGAGCTGGACATGATGTGGTGGTCGGTGTCGCCGTTCGCCGCCGACGACGAGCTCGACGCGGACACCCTCAAGCTGGGCATGCGCGCCCCCGAGTCCTACCGGGGCGACACCGCGAAGGCGCTCGCCGACACCAAGGGCTGGCTCGCCGACGGCTGGCGCACGGTCTTCGTCACCGAGGGCCACGGCCCGGCTGCCCGCACCGTCGAGGTGCTCGGCGGCGAGGGCGTCCCGGCCCGGCTGACCGTCGACCTGGAGGAGATCTCCCCGTCGGTCGTGCATGTCGCCTGCGGCTGCATCGACTACGGCTTCATGGACCCCGCGCTCCGCCTGGCCGTCCTCACCGAGACCGACCTGACCGGGCAGAAGGCGGCCGGCAGGGACGGCGCCCGTCTGCCGGCCCGCCGCCGCAAGACCATCGACCCGCTCACCCTGGAGGCGGGCGACTACATCGTCCACGAGCAGCACGGCGTCGGCCGCTACATCGAGATGGTGCAGCGCACCGTGCAGGGCGCCACCCGCGAGTACCTGGTCGTGGAGTACGCCCCGGCCAAGCGCGGCCAGCCCGGCGACCGGCTGTACATCCCCACCGACCAGCTGGAGCAGATCACCAAGTACGTCGGCGGCGAGGCGCCCACCCTGCACCGGCTCGGCGGCGCCGACTGGACCAAGACCAAGGCGCGCGCCAAGAAGGCCGTCAAGGAGATCGCCGCCGACCTGATCAAGCTCTACAGCGCGCGCATGGCCGCGCCGGGGCACGCCTTCGGCGGCGACACCCCCTGGCAGCGCGAGCTGGAGGACGCCTTCCCGTACGCCGAGACCCCGGACCAGCTGACGACCATCGCCGAGGTCAAGGAGGACATGGAGAAGTCGATCCCGATGGACCGCCTGATCTGCGGCGACGTCGGCTACGGCAAGACGGAGATCGCGGTGCGCGCCGCCTTCAAGGCCGTCCAGGACGGCAAGCAGGTGGCCGTGCTCGTGCCGACGACCCTGCTCGTGCAGCAGCACTACGGGACGTTCTCCGAGCGCTACTCGCAGTTCCCGGTGAACGTGCGCGCGCTGTCCCGCTTCCAGACCGACGCCGAGGCGAAGGCGGTCCTGGAGGGGCTGCGCGACGGCTCCGTCGACGTCGTCATCGGCACCCACCGGCTGTTCTCCTCCGAGACCAAGTTCAAGGACCTGGGCCTGGTCGTCGTCGACGAGGAGCAGCGCTTCGGCGTGGAGCACAAGGAGCAGCTGAAGAAGCTGCGCGCGAACGTCGACGTCCTGACGATGTCCGCGACCCCGATCCCGAGGACCCTGGAGATGGCGGTCACCGGCATCCGCGAGATGTCCACGATCACCACCCCGCCGGAGGAGCGGCACCCGGTCCTCACCTTCGTCGGGCCGTACGAGGAGAAGCAGATCGGCGCGGCGATCCGCCGCGAGCTGCTGCGCGAGGGCCAGGTCTTCTACATCCACAACCGCGTCGAGTCGATCGACCGGGCGGCCGCCCGGCTGCGCGAGATCGTCCCCGAGGCCCGGATCGCGACGGCCCACGGCCAGATGTCGGAGCAGGCGCTGGAGCAGGTCGTCGTCGACTTCTGGGAGAAGAAGTTCGACGTGCTGGTCTCGACGACGATCGTCGAGTCGGGCATCGACATCTCCAACGCCAACACCCTGATCGTGGAGCGCGGCGACAACTTCGGTCTCTCGCAGCTGCACCAGCTGCGCGGCCGCGTCGGCCGGGGCCGCGAGCGCGGCTACGCCTACTTCCTGTACCCGCCGGAGAAGCCGCTCACGGAGACCGCGCACGAGCGGCTCGCCACCATCGCCCAGCACACCGAGATGGGCGCGGGCATGTACGTGGCCATGAAGGACCTGGAGATCCGCGGCGCCGGCAATCTGCTGGGCGGCGAGCAGTCCGGTCACATCGCGGGCGTCGGCTTCGACCTGTACGTCCGCATGGTCGGCGAGGCGGTGGCCGACTACCGCGCCTCGGTGGAGGGCGGCGTGGAGGAGGAGCCGCCGCTGGAGGTCAGGATCGAGCTCCCGGTCGACGCGCACGTCCCGCACGACTACGCCCCGGGCGAGGGGCTGCGCCTGCAGGCCTACCGCGCCATCGCCTCCGCCAACACGGAGGAGGACGTCAAGGCCGTCCGCGAGGAACTCGTCGACCGCTACGGCAAGTTGCCCGAACCCGTGGAGAACCTGCTGCTGGTGGCCGGGCTGCGGATGCTGGCCCGGGCGTGCGGCGTCGGCGAGGTCGTGCTGCAGGGCAGCAACATCCGGTTCGCGCCGGTGGAGTTGCGCGAGTCGCAGGAGCTGCGGCTCAAGCGCCTGTATCCGGGCACCGTCATCAAGCCGTCGAACCACCAGGTGCTGGTGCCGCGTCCGAAGACCGCGAAGGTGGGCGGGAAGCCGCTGGTCGGCCGGGAGTTGCTGGGCTGGGTCGGGGAGTTCCTGACCTCGGTCCTGGGGTCCTGACCCACGGAGGGGACCCGGCCTCCGGCCGGGAACAGCCCGAAGCCGTCCGCGGGGCCTCTGTCCGCGCGGGCGGCCTCTCTCGGGCTGGGCGTGGTCTACGGCCTCACGGCTGGTCGGGCTTGTCACGCTCCATGCCGGCCTGGCGCTCGATCCGCTGCTGAGCGTCGTCGACGCGGCTGCCGTACTTGTCGCCCGTCCTCTCGTTGACCTTTCGCTCCGCGGCGTCGGACATGTCCCTGGCCTTGTCCTGCGCGTGGCGGTTGCTCTTGAACCTGTCGAAGATGCCCATCCAGAGCTCCTTCCCGAGTGACTCATGACCGACGATACGCCCGACTTGCGTGCTATGCGCACTTGGGCCGGTTTCTGGTCTGGACCTGCTGGTTGCCCCCGTGCGCCGGGCGGCTACCGTGTGCGCGACCGGGTACCGGGGAAGACACAGTCCGAGCCACGGGGCATCGGGGCAGGCCAGGGGAGGGACGGCACCGTGAGGCGTCTGAGGGGTGGGGCGGCGGCCGCCGCGGCCGTGCTCGGCACGGCACTGCTGCTGGGAGGCTGCGAGAACGTCGAACTGCCCGCACCGGACGGGGCGACCGGCGCCGGTCCGGCGGCGGGCTCCGGACACGCGGCGAGCCCGCTGGACAACCCCGACGGCACCGAGCCGGGCCTCGCGCCCCTCACCTCGGACGCCGACCGGGCCGAGGCGCGCGCCCTCATCGAGAAGGTCGCCACGAAGGGCCGCGGCCCGAAGACCGGTTACGACCGGGACGCGTTCGGCTACGCCTGGATGGACTCGGCGCCCGGCGGCGTCCCGTTCTCCCGCAACGGCTGCGACACCCGCAACGACCTGCTCAAGCGCGACGGCCAGGACGTCCGCTTCCGCTCCGGCTCGAACTGCGTGGTGACCTCGATGACGCTGGACGACCCGTACACGGGCCGGACCATCGGGTGGACCAAGTCCCGCGCCACCACCGTGCAGATCGACCACGTCATGCCGCTGTCCTACGACTGGCAGATGGGCGCCTCGCGCTGGCCCAAGGGCAAACGGCAGGACATCGCCAACGACCCGCTGAACCTGCTCCCGGTCGACGGCCCCACCAACAGTTCCAAGGGCGACTCCGGCCCCGCGGCCTGGCTGCCCCCCAGCAAGGCGATCCGCTGCTCCTACGCGGTCCGCTTCGCCCAGGTCTCCCTCAAGTACGAACTGCCGGTCACCAAGGCCGACAAGGAGATGATGCTGCGGCAGTGCGGCGGCTGAGACCGCCCCGCGGAAAAGGACTTTGCTCCCCCCACCGGCCGCCCTACCGTGACCGGCATGGAGACGAAGGTGTGGAGTCTGGCCGAGCGGCCCGAGCGGGCCGGCGCGGTGCTGGGCATGGCGGACAGCTGGCCGGAGGTCGTCCTGCACGACCTCGTGGGGAACAGCCACTACGGCCGTATCCCCGCCGAACTCCCCGAGTACGTGCTGTTCGCCGAGGACGAGCGGGGCGAGGTCGTCGCCCACGCCTTCAGCGTGCCGTTCGCGCTGAACGCCGAGGGCCGCGGCACCCTGCCCGCCCGCGGCTGGGACCAGGTGCTGGCCTGGGCCTTCGCCGACCTGCGGTCCGGCACCCGGCCCGACACGGTCAGCGCCATCTCCGTCGTCGTCGCCCCGCACGCCCAGGGCGGCGGCCTGTCCGCCCGGATGCTCGGCGCGATGCGCGGCAACGCCCGCGCGCACGGCTTCACCGAGGTCGTCGCGCCAGTCCGGCCCAGCGCGAAGCACCTCGAACCGGCCACCCCCATCGAGGAGTACGCCCACCGCGTACGCCCCGACGGGCTGCCGTACGACCCGTGGATGCGGGTCCACGTCCGTGCCGGAGCCACCGTCGACTCCGTCGCCCCCGCCTCCATGACCGTCGTCGGCTCGCTGGAGATGTGGCGCGGCTGGACCGGGCTGCCCTTCGACACCGCGGGGGACGTCGAGGTGCCCGGGGCGCTGGTGCCGGTGCGCTGCGAGCCCGAGAGGGACCTGGCGGTGTACGTCGAACCCAACGTGTGGATGCGCCACCCGCTCTGACGGCGGCGCCCGGAAGCCCGGCCTCCGCCGCCTGCGGCGTCGTACCAGGTGATCGGCACGGCAACGATCCGGTACAACCGGTGACCGGACGTCGGTGTCGACCTATACGCTCGAAGCGGCCGTCGCGCGACCGAGGTTGCCCCGAGCGTGCAGGACCGGCCGGGTCCGTCCACCTCGTCAGGCATCAGGAGCACTCATGCAAGGCCACGGCTACCGACAGCCGGTGAAGCGGCCGCCGTCCACCGGGACGCTGGTCTTCCTGCGCGTGCTGTTCGTCGTGGTCTCCCTCGTGAGCTTCGGCCTGCTGACCTGGGCGATGATGCTGCGCCTGGCCATAGTGACCCGCCGGGCGGCCGACTGGTGGCTGTTCGGGGCGTCGATCCTGGTGCCCTACTTCGGGCTCTACCTGATCGGCTCCGAGCCCGGCGACGAGATCCACACCACCGGCGGCTGGCTGGGCCTCGTCCTGCTGCTGGGCGGCATCGTCGCCGCGATCGCGTACTACCTCGCCGCCGACATCCGCCACTTCCACCAGGCGCACCTCACCGCCGGATACGCCCCGCGGCAGCACCCCGGCCCGGCGTACGGCTACCCGCCGCCTCCGTCGCCGTACACCGCGACGACCGTGCCGTCGACCCCGGCCCCCACCTCGATGCCGCCGGCCCCCGGCGACTCCACGCCCGTGCCGCCGCCCCCGCAGCGCCCCGCGCCCGCCCGCATCGACCAGGTGCGCGCCGAACTCGACGAGCTCAGCGACTATCTGCGCCGCCAGGACGGCCGGCCCGACGGCAGCCGTGAGGGCGGGCTGTGACCGCGACGGCGGGAGGCGTCGTCTCCGGCCGCTACGAGCTGTCCACCCTCATCGGGCAGGGCGGCATGGGCCAGGTCTGGACGGCCTACGACCAGCGGCTCGACCGGCGGGTGGCGGTGAAGCTGCTGCGCCCCGACAAGGTGGCCGGGCAGGAGGCGGACGAACTGCGCCGCCGCTTCGTGCGGGAGTGCCGGGTGACCGCGCAGGTCGACCACCCCGGCCTGGTCACCGTGCACGACGCCGGCAGCGAGGGCGAGGAGCTGTTCCTCGTCATGCAGTACGTCGACGGCGTCGACCTCTCCGCCCATCTCGCCGAACGGGAACCGTACCCGTGGCCCTGGGCGGTCGCGGTCGCCGCGCAACTGTGCGCCGTGCTCAGCGCCGTGCACGCGGTGCCGATCGTCCACCGCGACCTCAAGCCGCGCAACGTGATGGTGAAGCAGGACGGCACCGTCACCGTCCTCGACCTGGGCGTCGCCTCCGTCATGGACACCGACACCACCCGCCTCACCCACACCGGCTCCCCGATCGGCTCGCCCGCCTACATGGCCCCCGAGCAGGCGATGGGCGGCGCCGTCGGCCCGTACACCGACCTGTACGCGCTCGGCGTCCTGATGCACGAACTGCTCAGCGGCGACGTGCCGTTCTCCGGCTCGACCGCGCTCGGCGTGCTGCACCGGCACCTGTACGAGACGCCGCAGCCGGTGCGCCGGGCCCGCCCGGAGGTCCCCGAGGCACTGGAGGCGCTGGTCCTGCGCCTGCTGGCCAAGGACCCCCAGCACCGCCCGGCCTCCGCCCAGGAGGTCTACGAGGCCCTGGCGCCACTGCTGCCCGGGCGCGGCACGCCCACCGGGGAACCCCTCGACCCCACCCGCCCCTTCCTGCGCCCCCACGCGCCCTGGCCGGACCGCGCCCGCACCCCCGCGCCCCAGCCGGCACCCGCCGCCCCGGCACCGCCTGCCGACGAGAAGGCCGACGTCGCGCGCGCCGTCGACGAGGTCAAGCGGCTCCTCGGCGAGGGCCGGATCACCCAGGCCGTCGACATCCTCGGCGCCATCCTGCCCGTCGCGGCCGAACAGCACGGCACCCACTCACCGGTCGTGCGTACCCTGCGCAAGCAGTACGCGGCCACGCTCATGGACGACGGCCAGTACCGGCGCGCCCTGCCCGAACTGCGCCGCCTCGCCGACGAACGGGCCTCCGAGGCCGGCCAGGCCGACCCGCAGTCCCTGCGCTTCCGCTACGACGTCGCCCAGTGCCTGGAACAGCTCGGCGAACCGGCGGCCGCCCTCGCCGAGTACCGCGCGCTGCTGCCGTACTACGAGAACCAGTACGTCTCCGGCGACCCCGTGCTCGCCCACGACGTGCGCCGCCGCATCGGGCACCTGCTGCTCGCCCTCGGCGACCGGCCCGCCGCCCACGAGACCCTCGCCCGGCTCCTGATGGACGTCGAGCGCCTGCACGGCCCCGCCCACCCCCTCGCCGCGGAGGTCCGCCGCACCCTGCAGTGGCTGGGCCAGGTGCGCGGCTGACCGCGCGGAGACGGTGGCGCGCCGTGTGACGGGTGCCCGAAGCCCGCGCGAATCGTTGGTCGAATGGGTTGGCCAGAGCTTGCCCACTGCCTACCATCGATCACCGCAAGACTTTGTGCACCGTCGCACAAGCGCCCCTCGGGAGGTCTCCTTGCACCGCCGCCGTCGTACCGCGCTCCTGCTCTCCGCCGCGCTCGCCGCGGCACCTCTGCTCACCGCGTGCGGAAGCGACGCGCATCCGGGCGCGGCCGCCGTCGTCGGAGACCAGCGGATCACCGTCGCCCAACTGGAGAACCGGGTGAGCGAGGTGCGCGACGCCCAGCGCGCGGCCGTCCCCGACGAGGCCGCCTACGCCCAGGTCGTCGCCAAGTCCGGCACCCTCCCGCGCGACGTGCTGCACACCATGGTCCTCGACCGGGTGCTGCACCGGGCCGCCCGCGACCACGGCGTGAGCGTCACCCGCAAGGAGGTCCAGGAGATGCGGGACGGCCTGCAGAAGCAGGTCGGCGGCGCGAAGGCGCTCGAGACGTCCTGGCTCCAGCAGTACGGCGTCCCGCCGCAGCGCCTCGACGACAACCTCCGGCTCCAGCTGGAGGCCCAGAAGCTCGCCACCGCGCTCGGCACCGACACCGGCAAGCCCGCCTTCTGGGACGCGCTGGCGGTGGCCTCCAAGAAGCTCGACATCGACCTCAACCCCCGCTACGGCACGTGGGACGCCCGCCAGAGCGCCCGCACCGACGCCAAGACCCCCTGGCTGCGCGAGGTGACCGCACCGCGGCAGCCGGCGTAGCCGGCCGGTCCGGGGACGGCCGAAGGGCCGCACCCGGGGCGTGGGTTACGTTCGGAGCGTGAACGCAACCAGTCCCGAAGCCGCCCCCGGCCGTATCGTCCTGCTCACCACCAGCCACCGTGTCGCGCCCGGCCTGCTGTCCTGGCCGGCCTGGCAGGCACTGCGCACGGCCGACCGGGTGCTGTGCGCGGACGGCGCGCACCCGCAGCTGCCGTATCTGCGCGAGGCCGGGATCACCGTCGACGAGGCCGCCCCGACCGCCGAGCAACTGGTCGAGGCGTGCTCCGGCGGCCGGACCGCCGTGGTCGTCGCCACCGGCGAGGGCGAGCCCGCGCTCACCGACGGCCTGGCCCGGCTGGCCGGCACCGGCCGGGTGCGGATGCCCGAGCTGGAACTGCTGCCCGCCTCGTACGACCTGCCCGGCGCCCGCCTCCTCGACCTCGTCCAGGTCATGGACCGCATCCGCGCCGAATGCCCCTGGTCCTCCCGGCAGACCCACGAGGGCCTGGCCAAGTACGGCATCGAGGAGGCGTACGAACTGGTCGAGGCGATCGAGGACGGCGACCGCGACGAGCTGCGCGAGGAACTGGGCGACGTCCTGCTCCAGGTCGTCTTCCACGCCCGTATCGCCGAGGAGCACCCCGACGCCCCCTTCTCCGTCGACGACGTCGCCGGCGGCATCGTGGCCAAGCTCATCCACCGCCACCCCCATGTCTTCGGCGACGCGACCGCGACGACCCCCGAGGAGGTCCGCGAGCACTGGCTGCGGACGAAGGCCGAGGAGAAGCGGCGGGAGTCGGTGACCGACGGCATCCCGCTCGGCCAGCCGGGCCTGGCCCTCGCGGCGAAGCTGGCGTCCCGGGTCCGCACGGCCGGCCTGGACGTGCCGCTGCCGGCGGGGGAGGGCGTCGGGTACGACCTGCTCGCCACGGCCGTGCGGGCGGCGGAGGCGGGCGTCGACCCGGAGGCCGCCCTGCGGGTCGCCGCCCGGGCCTACCGGGACGCGGTCCGGGCCGCGGAGGGCGTGTCGGCCTAGGCCGGTACGGCCTATACGGTCGAGGCGTGACCGACCAGCCCCGCTGCCCCGCCTCCGCTCCCGAGCTGTTCACCTGGGAGTTCGCCACCGATCCGTACCCGGCGTACGCGTGGCTGCGCGAGCACGCGCCCGTGCACCGCGCCCGGCTGCCCAGCGGAGTGGAGGCCTGGCTGGTCACCCGGTACGCCGACGCCAAGCAGACGCTCGCCGACAACCGGCTCTCCAAGAACCCGGCCCACCACGCCGAACCGGCCCACGCCAAGGGCCGGACCGGCATCCCCGGTGAGCGCAAGGCCGAGCTGATGACGCATCTGCTGAACATCGACCCGCCGGACCACACCCGGCTGCGGCGGCTGGTCAGCAAGGCGTTCACCCCGCGTCGCGTCGCCGCGTTCGCGCCCCGGGTGCGGGAGCTGACCGACCACCTCATCGACGGGTTCGCCGGGAAGGGGGAGGCCGACCTCATCCACGAGTTCGCCTTCCCGCTGCCCATCTACGCCATCTGCGACCTGCTCGGCGTCCCCCGCGAGGACCAGGACGACTTCCGGGACTGGGCGGGCATGATGATCCGGCACCAGGGCGGGCCCCGCGGCGGGGTCGCCCGGTCCGTGAAGAAGATGCGCGGATATCTGGCCGATCTGATCCACCGCAAGCGCGAAGCCCTCCCCGACGCGCCCACCCCGGACGAGGACCTCATCTCCGGTCTCATCCGCGCCTCCGACCACGGCGAGCACCTCACCGAGAACGAGGCCGCCGCCATGGCCTTCATCCTGCTGTTCGCCGGCTTCGAGACCACCGTCAACCTCATCGGGAACGGCACCTACGCGCTGCTCACCCACCCCGCCCAGCGCGCCCGGCTCCAGGCGTCCCTGGCCGCCCACGACACCGCCCTGCTGGAGACCGGCGTCGAGGAACTGCTGCGCTACGACGGGCCGGTGGAGCTCGCCACCTGGCGGTTCGCCACCGAGCCGCTGACCATCGGCGGGCAGGACATCGCGGCCGGGGACCCCGTCCTGGTCGTCCTGGCCGCCGCCGACCGGGACCCGGAGCGGTTCGCCGACCCCGACGTCCTCGACCTCGGCCGGCGTGACAACCAGCACCTCGGCTACGGCCACGGCATCCACTACTGCCTCGGCGCGCCGCTGGCCCGGCTGGAGGGACAGACGGCCCTCGCCACCCTCCTGACCCGGCTCCCGGACCTCCGACTGGCCACCGACCCGGCCGAGTTGAGGTGGCGTGGCGGGCTCATCATGCGGGGCCTGCGCACCCTGCCGGTGGAGTTCACCCCGGTCGGAGGCGACCGTTCCGCTCCGCAAACGTGACGCGCGCTCACCTCTGTGATCTTCACGTGATCTGCGCGGCATTAACTTGTGACAAGTGATCGTCTGCCTATACGTTCACCCATCAACGAAGGCGCGCGGGTTCTGCGCGCCTTGGTCAGCGCTGTCTCGCGAAAGGTCCACGCATGCTCTCCGGGAACGGTCGTCACCGTCGCCCCCGCCAGGCTCCGGCTCTTCTCGTCGCGGCCGGTGTGACCGGCTCCGCCATCGCCATCCCGCTCCTCGGCGCCACGGGTGCGAGCGCGGCGGACGGCAATGTGTGGGACAAGGTCGCCGACTGCGAGAGCGGCGGCTCCTGGAGCGCGGACACGGGCAACGGGCACTACGGCGGACTCCAGTTGACCCAGGCGGACTGGGAGAAGTTCGGCGGTCTCGACTTCGCCGCCAGCCCGGACCTGGCGAGCCGCTCCCAGCAGATCGCCGTGGCGCAGGACGTCCTCGCTGAGCGCGGGACGGGTCCCTGGGGCACCTGCGCCGTGCTCAACGGGCTCACGAAGAAGTCGGGAGCCATCGACCTCGACACCGGGGTCGCGGGGGACTCCCCGAGCGAGGTGTCCGGGTCGTCCGGCTTGCTCGATTCATCCGAATCCTCTGACTCCTCCGGCGATTCGGCCCCCTCCGGCGACGCGTCGGGCACGCCGAGCGCTTCGGCGGACGACTCATCCGAATCACCCGGCAGCTCCACTTCTTCGCCCTCTTCGGCCTCCAAGGCCGATAAGTCCGGTAAGTCCGAGAGGGCCGGCGCGTCCGGCGGAGCGACGGTCTCGGAGTCGCCGGACAGCTCCCCCGTGGAGACGTTCGAGAGCGGCAACCGGGACAACTCCGGGCAGAGCGCGGGGTCCTGGAGTCTCGTCGACACCGCCTCGATCGAGGACGTGCCGACCGGTTCCGGCCGTCACCGCGGCGCCAGCGCCAAGGAGTCCGCGGCCGCGGACGCCGCCGCCGGCTCCTCCGGCCGCCACGCCTCCTACCGGGTCCGTGCGGGCGACACGCTCGCCTCCATCGCCGACTCCCTTGACGTCCACGGCGGATGGCGCGCGCTGTACGAGGCGAACAAGGCGGCCATCGGTGCCGACGCGAACAGCATCTCCGCCGGTCAGACGCTGGACGTCCCCACCGAATAGCGGCCGAACAGGGCCAAATGAAGCGGCAGTTCACGCCCGGCTTTCGTGGGTAATGTCCGTTTTGAATGGACTGAGAGATAGATCTCAGAAGCCGTGATCGTCTTTGAAAATCCCCGAGCGGCGTGTCTACGGTCGTGATCGCTCGCCACCACAGCGAGCCCCGTCAGCCGTCACGCCGAATCCTGCCGGCGGCCGTACGGGAACAGTCGTCGCGTCAAGCGCCGTAGGCAGGAGCGGGGGACCCAAGGTAAGCGCCGGGTCCGGAAGTCGAGGCCCTTCGGGGCCGGACGGCCGGAACCGGCTTGGGGTGAAGTCGCGCAGCACGCACCAGTGGTGCGCGACCGGGCAACTCAACCGGCCCGAACCCGACAGCTCACCTCGTAGGCGTCGGTGAGGGGATCTCTCCATGCTGTTCTCCAGCAAGAGCAAGCACCGTCGTCCGTCCAAGGCGGCCCGCGCCATCGCCGTCGTCGGCGTCACCGGCGCCGCCGCCGTCGCCGGCCCGCTGATGGCCGCCGGCAGCGCCTCGGCCGCCACCGCCTCCGAGTGGGACGCCGTCGCCCAGTGCGAGTCCGGCGGCAACTGGTCGATCAACACCGGCAACGGCTACTACGGCGGTCTGCAGTTCTCCGCCTCGACCTGGGCGGCCTATGGCGGCACCCAGTACGCCTCCACCGCCGACCAGGCCACCAAGGCCCAGCAGATCGCGATAGCCGAGAAGGTCCTCGCCAGCCAGGGCAAGGGCGCCTGGCCGAACTGCGGCACCGGCCTGTCGGGCGCGGCCTACAACGGCTCCTCCGCCACCGGCGGCGAGCAGAGCACCCGCTCCACCGAGGAGAAGCCGGCCTCCCGCTCCGCCGAGCGTCCGGCCGCCGAGAAGAGCACCAAGACCGTCACCACCCCGACCGGCAAGAAGGTCAAGAAGGGCGACGGCGAGTACAAGGTCGTCAAGGGCGACACCCTCAGCACGATCGCCGCCGACCAGGACGTCAAGGGCGGCTGGGAGAAGCTCTTCAAGCTGAACAAGGACATCGTCCAGGACGCCGACCTGATCTACCCGGGTCAGCAGCTCCACCTCAAGTAGGACCCCCCACAGGCTCCCCGCCCCGGTGCGCGTTCCCCCGTACGCACCGGGGCGGGGTTCTGTGCGTGCAGGGGCCCGGTCTTTGTTCCGTTCGGAAACAATTCGCTCTCGGTTCCGTCCATAGAGCGGTCGACCGCTGGCCGAAGCCCCCGAGCCGGTTAGGCTCGTCTCGCAGCACCCATCGCGGGCTGCGTACAGGCTTCACATCACGAAGGAGATGCTCGTGCCGTCCATCGACGTCGTCGTAGCCCGGGAAATCCTGGACTCCCGAGGCAATCCCACGGTCGAGGTCGAGGTCGGCCTCGACGACGGCAGCACGGGTCGTGCCGCCGTCCCGTCCGGCGCCTCCACCGGCGCCTTCGAGGCCGTCGAGCTGCGCGACGGTGACCCCAACCGCTACCTCGGCAAGGGTGTCGAGAAGGCCGTCCTCGCCGTCATCGAGCAGATCGGCCCGGAGCTCGTCGGCTACGACGCCACCGAGCAGCGCCTGATCGACCAGGCCATGTTCGACCTGGACGCCACCGACAACAAGAGCTCCCTCGGCGCCAACGCCATCCTCGGCGTCTCGCTCGCCGTGGCCCACGCCGCCTCCGAGGCCAGCGACCTGCCGCTGTTCCGCTACCTGGGCGGCCCGAACGCGCACCTGCTGCCGGTGCCGATGATGAACATCCTGAACGGCGGCTCGCACGCCGACTCCAACGTGGACATCCAGGAGTTCATGATCGCCCCGATCGGCGCGGAGTCCTTCTCCGAGGCGCTGCGCTGGGGCGCCGAGGTCTACCACACGCTGAAGAAGGTCCTGAAGAGCAAGGGCCTGGCCACCGGCCTCGGCGACGAGGGCGGCTTCGCCCCGAACCTGGGCTCCAACCGCGAGGCCCTCGACCTCATCCTCGAGGCGATCAACGAGGCCGGCTACGCCCCCGGCGAGCAGATCGCCCTCGCCCTCGACGTGGCCGCCTCCGAGTTCTACAAGGACGGCGTCTACACCTTCGAGGGCAAGGAGCGCTCGGCGGCCGAGATGACCGAGTACTACGCGGAACTCGTCGACGCGTACCCGCTCGTCTCCATCGAGGACCCGCTGTTCGAGGACGACTGGGAGGGCTGGAAGACCATCACCGACAAGCTCGGTGACAAGGTCCAGCTCGTCGGCGACGACCTGTTCGTCACCAACCCCGAGCGCCTCGCCCGCGGCATCGAGGAGGGCGCCGCCAACGCGCTGCTCGTGAAGGTGAACCAGATCGGCTCGCTCACCGAGACCCTGGACGCCGTCGAGCTGGCCCAGCGCAACGGCTTCAAGTGCATGATGTCCCACCGCTCCGGCGAGACCGAGGACGTCACCATCGCCGACCTGGCCGTCGCCACCAACTGCGGCCAGATCAAGACCGGCGCCCCGGCCCGCTCCGAGCGCGTCGCCAAGTACAACCAGCTGCTGCGCATCGAGGAGATCCTCGACGACGCCGCGGTGTACGCAGGCCGCAGCGCGTTCCCGCGCTTCAAGGGCTGAGGCACGCACCCGTAGGAAGCGTCGTACGTACGTCCCCGTACTCGGTCCCGTACCGTGTGCGGGGACGTACGCGCGTTGAGACGGGAGGCGGGACATGGCCGTGAGGGACCGGGACCGGTTCTCCACCGCGACCAGGATCCGGTTGCTCGGGGAGCAGACGGCGGCCCGTGTCTACCGCTCCCAGACCAAGCGGCAGGCCCGGCGCTCCCGGCTCACCGGACGCGCCGCGCTGCTCGCCCTGGTCGTGTGCACCCTCGTCGTGGCCATGGCGTACCCGATAAGGCAGTACGTCTCCCAGCGCGCCGAGATCGCCGACCTCCAGCGCGAGAAGGCCGCGACCGCCCGGCGCGTCGAGGAGCTGCGCGACCTCAAGGCCCGCTGGCAGGACGACGCCTACGCCGAGCAGCAGATCCGGCTGCGCCTGCACTACGTGATGCCCGGGGAGACCGGCTACATCGTCGTCGACCCGGACGCGGCCAAGCAGTCGCGGACCGACCTGGGCGCGGCCCACCGCCCCTGGTACACGAACCTCTGGGAGGGCGTCGACAAGGCCGACGCCGCCCGCAGTGAACAGAACCGATAGAAAGACAGGCATGGAAACGCCCCCGCCGCCCACCCCGCGCACCGAGCCCACCGACGCGGACGTCGAGGCATTCAAGCAGCAGCTCGGCCGCCCCCCGCGCGGGCTGCGCGCGATCGCGCACCGGTGCCCCTGCGGTCAGCCGGACGTGGTCGAGACGGCCCCGCGGCTGCCCGACGGCACCCCCTTCCCGACGCTGTACTACCTGACGTGCCCGAAGGCGTCGTCGGCGATCGGCACGCTGGAGGCCAACGGCGTGATGAAGGAGATGACGGCGCGTCTGGAGAGCGACCCCGAGCTGGCCGCCGCGTACCGCGCGGCGCACGAGGACTACATCCGGCGGCGGGACGAGATCGAGGAGCTGACGGGCTTCCCCAGCGCGGGCGGCATGCCCGACCGCGTGAAGTGCCTGCACGTGCTGGTGGCGCACTCGCTGGCCGCCGGACCCGGCGTCAACCCGCTGGGCGACGAGGCCCTGGCGATGCTGCCGGAGTGGTGGCGCAAGGGCGCCTGCGTGACGCTTCCCGCGAAGGAGGAGGACCGGTGACCCGGGTCGCGGCCGTCGACTGCGGCACCAACTCCATCCGGCTCCTCGTGGCCGACGTGCACCCGGACACCGGTGAACTCGCCGAGCTGGACCGGCGGATGACGATCGTGCGGCTCGGCCAGGGCGTCGACCGCACGGGCCGACTGGCGCCCGAGGCGCTGGAGCGCACCTTCGCCGCCTGCCGCGAGTACGCGGCGGTCATCGCGGAGCACGGCGCCGAGCGGGTGCGCTTCGTCGCCACTTCCGCGTCCCGGGACGCCGAGAACCGCGACGAGTTCGTCCGCGGGGTCGTGGACATCCTGGGGGTCGAGCCCGAGGTCGTCAGCGGCGACCAGGAGGCCGAGTTCTCCTTCACCGGCGCGACGCGCGAACTGACCGGACGGGCCGACCTGAAGCGGCCGTACCTGGTCGTGGACATCGGCGGCGGCTCGACCGAGTTCGTCGTCGGCGAGGAGCACGTGCGCGCCGCGCGCTCCGTGGACGTGGGCTGCGTCCGGATGACGGAGCGTCATCTGGTCCGGGACGGCGTCGTCTCCGACCCGCCCTCCGCCGCGCAGATCGCGGCCATACGGGCCGACATCGAGGCGGCCCTGGACCTCGTCGAGGAGACGGTGCCGCTGCGCGAGGCGCGGACGCTGGTCGGGCTGGCCGGTTCGGTGACCACGGTGGCGGCGATCGCGCAGGACCTGCCGGAGTACGACTCGGCCCGCATCCACCACTCCCGGGTCAGCCGGGACCGGGTCCGGGAGATCACCGAGTGGCTGCTGCGCTCCACGCACGCGGAACGGGCGGCCGTGCCGTCCATGCACCCGGGCCGGGTGGACGTCATCGCGGCGGGCGCCCTGGTGCTGCTGGCGATCATGGAACGCGTCGACGCCGAGGAGGTCGTGGTCAGCGAGCACGACATCCTGGACGGCATCGCGTGGTCGCTGGTGTGATCCGCTCGCGCGCTCGGGTGTGACGCGCCCGAGTCGAGGCGCCCGGCCGCGGTCCGCTCCTGGGCGCTCCGCGCCCACCTCTTCCGGCCGCCCCCCGGAGCACCGGGACTCGATCCCCCGTCGGTGAACGGCGCTGGTCAACAGCCTCCGCTGAGCGGACGGCGGCACGGGTGAGCGGGTCCGAGGGGGGCTCGCGGGCCGGTCCGGGCACGGGCGCGGAGAAAGTTCGTGAAGTTCTTCACAAGGAATTCCGCCAAGTCCGGGGGTGAGGAGGGGCCGGATGGCCGTTCCGAGGGGTGAACAGGCCCTTGAACATGTTCAGATGATCGGTGTAAGCAGGTCTTCGACGGGCCGTCCCGCACGCTGTTCCGACCCCCTCACGCGAGGCTTCCCGAGGCAGAGAGGCAGCTCACGCGGCATGGACAACGGGTCGTGCCGGAACCGGGTTCCCGATCGGGACCATGACCTGCGTCACGCGGGCCGGGGAGTGTAGCACAGCCCCTGCAAGAGCTTGTGAAGGGGCGCACGAGCGACCCCCCTGAGGCGGGTGGATACTCGATGCCATGAGCACCACGGAGCGTCCCAGGATCCTCGTAGTAGGCGGTGGGTACGTAGGCCTGTACGCAGCTCGGCGCATTCTCAAGAAGATGCGCTACGGCGAGGCGACCGTCACGGTCGTCGACCCCCGGTCGTACATGACCTACCAGCCCTTCCTCCCCGAAACCGCCGCCGGCAGCATCTCCCCGCGCCACGTCGTCGTCCCGCTGCGACGCGTGTTGCCGAAGGCGGAGGTCCTCACCGGCCGGGTCACCACCATCGATCAGGACCGCAAGGTCGCCACGATCGCCCCGCTGGTCGGCGAGGCGTACGAGCTGCCCTTCGACTACCTGGTCATCGCGATGGGCGCGGTCTCCCGCACCTTCCCGATCCCCGGCCTCGCCGAGCAGGGCATCGGCATGAAGGGCATCGAGGAGGCCATCGGCCTGCGCAACCACGTGCTGGAGCAGCTGGACAAGGCCGACTCCACCACCGACGAGGAGATCCGCCGCAAGGCGCTCACCTTCGTCTTCGTCGGCGGCGGCTTCGCCGGTGCCGAGACGATCGGCGAGGTCGAGGACATGGCCCGCGACGCGGCCAAGTACTACTCCAGCGTCAAGCGCGAGGACATGCGGTTCATCCTCGTCGACGCCGCCGACAAGATCCTCCCCGAGGTCGGCCCCAAGCTCGGCCAGTACGGCAAGGAGCACCTGGAGGCCCGCGGGGTCGAGGTCTACCTCTCCACCTCCATGGACTCCTGCGTCGACGGCCACGTCGTGCTGAAGAACGGGCTCGAGGTCGACTCCAACACGATCGTCTGGACGGCCGGCGTCAAGCCCAACCCGGCGCTCTCCCGCTTCGGCCTGCCCCTCGGCCCGCGCGGCCACGTCGACTGCGAGCCGACCCTCCAGGTCACCGGCACCGACTACATCTGGGCCGCCGGCGACAACGCCCAGGTCCCTGACCTCGTCGGCCGCAAGGCCGGCAACCCCAACGCCTGGTGCCCGCCGAACGCCCAGCACGCGCTGCGCCAGGCCAAGGTCCTCGGCGACAACGTGATCTCCGGTATGCGGGGCTTCCCGCAGAAGGAGTACAGCCACGCCAACAAGGGCGCGGTCGCGGGCCTCGGCCTGCACAAGGGCGTGGCGATGATCGTCATGGGCAAGATGAAGATCAAGCTCAAGGGACGTCTCGCCTGGTACATGCACCGTGGCTACCACGGTCTGGCGATGCCGACGTTCAACCGCAAGATCCGCGTCTTCGCCGACTGGACCCTCGGCATGTTCCTCAAGCGCGAGGTCGTGTCGCTCGGCGCCCTGGAGACTCCGCGCGAGGAGTTCTACGAGGCCGCCAAGCCCGCTCCGGTGCCCGCCGCGAGCGCAGCCGACAAGGGCGAGAAGGCCAAGGCCTCCTGACCCTCCCGGTTCCCCACCGGCCTCCGGGCCGGCCGAAGGACCTCCCGCCATCCGTGGTGCGGGAGGTCCTTCGGTGTTTGCGGACTCCGTAACGGTTGTTTGCCCAGCCGTGACGAGCGTGGGGGACTGCGCACGCCCCCCTCAGGTGTTTACGTGGTGTTGGACATTCCGGGATTCGGAGGTGTGCGCCATGGCTGACGCCGCGCTGCGGCTGCAGGTCCTTCTCGAAAAACTGCTGGGAACGCCCCTCCCGGTGCGCATCCGCGCCTGGGACGGCTCCCTTGCGGGGCCGCCGGGGGCCCCGGCGCTCGTCGTCCACAACCGCCGTGCCGTGCGCCGCCTGCTCTACAGGCCCGGCGAACTCGGCCTGGCACGCGCCTGGGTGGCCGGGGACCTGGACATCGAGGGCGACCTCTACACCACGCTCGAGCTGCTCGCCGGACTGGTGTGGGAGCGCGACGACGACGCGCGGGGCCCGCTGGAGATCCTGCGCGACCCCGAGGCGCGCGCCGCCGTCCGGGGGCTGGTGCGGCTCGGCGGGCTCCCGCTGCCGCCCGCGCTCCCGCCGGAGGAGGTGCGCCGGCCCCGGCACCTGCACACCAGACGCACCGACAAACGGGCCATCAGCCACCACTACGACGTGGGCAACGACTTCTACGAACTCGTCCTCGGCCCGTCCATGGTGTACTCCTGCGCCTACTGGCAGGCCCCGCCCCCCGAGGGCACCCTCGAGGACGCCCAGCGCGACAAGCTCGACCTGGTCTGCCGCAAGCTCGGCCTGAAAGCCGGCATGCGGCTGCTCGACGTCGGTTGCGGCTGGGGCTCGATGGCCGTGCACGCCGCCCGCGAGTACGGGGTGGACGTCGTCGGCATCACCCTCTCCCAGGAGCAGGCGGCGTACGCCCGCAAGCGCGTCGCCGACGAGGGCCTGACGGACAAGGTGGAGATCCGCGTCCAGGACTACCGGGACGTCGCCGACGGCCCGTACGACGCCGTCTCCTCCATCGGCATGGCCGAGCACGTCGGCGCCGAGCGGTACCTGGAGTACGCCGACGTGCTGCACGCGCTGCTCAAGCCCGGCGGACGGCTGCTCAACCACCAGATCGGGCGCCGCCCGCATCGCGACGAATCCTCCTACGAGGTCGACGAGTTCATCGACGCCTACGTCTTCCCGGACGGCGAGCTCCAGCCGGTCGGCGTGACCGTCGCGCAGTTGGAACGCGCCGGGTTCGAGGTGCGGGACGTCGAGGCGCTGCGCGAGCACTACGCCCTGACGCTGCGCCGGTGGGTCGCCAACCTGGAGGACCACTGGGACCGGGCGGTCCGGCTCACCAGTCCGGGGCGGGCCCGTGTCTGGCGGCTCTACATGGCCGCGTCCGCGCTGGCGTTCGAGCGCAACCGCATCGGGGTCAACCAGGTGCTGGCCGTGCGCACGCCCGACTCCGGTGCCTCCGGTATGCCGCTGCGCGCCCGCGTGTGGGGCGGCTGAGCCGGACACCGACGACGAAGGGCCGGGCCCCGTGGCGGGGGCCCGGCCCTCTTCCGTGCCGGCCGGTCACGTACGGCTACTCGGCCTTGATCGCGTTGAGCATGTTCAGCCGTGCCGCGTTGCGGGCCGGCCACATCGCGGCCAGGACGCCGACCAGGCCGGCCAGCACCAGGAAGATCCCGATCCGGTCCCAGGGCAGGACCAGGGCGTACCCCGGCACCTGGTCCGCGAAGGTCTCGCCGATCGCCCAGCCGAGGAACGCGCCGAGACCGACGCCGACCACCGCGCCGAACACCGAGATGACGACGGCCTCCAGACGCACCATCCGCTTCACCCGGCGCCGGTCGAGACCGATCGCGCGGAGCATGCCGATCTCCTGCTGCCGCTCGAACACCGACATCGCCAGGGTGTTGACGACGCCCAGCACCGCGATGATCAGCGCCATCGCCAGCAGGCCGTACATGATGTTCAGCAGGGTGTTGATGGCGCCGCCGAACTCGTCGCGGATGTCCTGCCGGTCCATGACCGTGATCGCCGGGTTGTCGCCCAGCGCGTCGATGAGGACCTTCTCGTTCGCCGAGGTCTGCCCGCCGTCGATCTTCACGAAGATCTGCTGGATGGACGGGCGGGTCTCGTGCGGTTCCACGACCTCGGTGTCCACGAGGACGGGCGAGAGGAACTCGCTGTCCTTGAAGACGGCACCGACGGTCAGGGTGTCCTTCTTGTCGTCGCCGAAGGTGACGGGGACGCTCTCGCCGGGCTTCCAGCCCTTGCTCCTGGCCGTCTTCTCGGCGACGGCGATCTGCCCGTCGGCGAGGGTGCCGATGTCACCGCTGACCACGTCGACCTTCAGGACCCGCCCGATGTCGCCCGGCGTCACCGCCGAGGCGGAGACGAAGTCGTCGCCGTCGGCCTGGAAGTACACGCTCTGCTGGGGCGAGACCGCCGAGACGCCCTCGGCCTTCTCCAGCGCCGCCAGCGCGGACCGGTCGAGGTCCCCGCCGTTGGCCATCGAGACCATGTAGTCGGCCTTGATGTTGTCCGTGGTCATCTTGTCGATGGCCGTGCCGACCGTGATGCCGAGCACCGACAGACCGGTCACCAGCGTCAGCCCGATCGCCAGCGCCGAGGCGGTGGCCCCGGTGCGGCGCGGGTTGCGGACCGCGTTCTGGCCGGCCAGCTTGCCGGCCACCCCGAACGGGCCGGCGAGCAGCGGGCGGACGAGCGCGATCACGGGCCGGGAGAGCAGCGGGATCAGGATGATCACGCCGATCAGCGCGAGGAACGCGCCCGCCCCGATGTACATGCGGCCGTCGTCGCCGCCGGTCGAGGCGCCCAGCACGATGCCGGTGGCCCCGAGTGCGGTGATGGCCGCGCCGATGGAGTTGCGCAGCACGAGCGACTTGGTGGTGGCCACGGCGTGGACGCTGTTCATGGCGGCCACCGGCGGGATCTTCGCGGCTCGGCGGCCGGGCAGCCAGGCGGCGAGCATCGTGATCAGCACACCGACGGCGACCGCGGCGATCACCGGAGTGGCGGACAGGATCAGCGGACCGTCGGGGATCTTCATCTCGAACGCGGCCATGCCGGAGCGCAGCCCGACCGCCAGCCCGACGCCGAGGGCGAAACCGATCAGGGAGGCGACCAGACCCACGAGCGCGGCCTCGGCGAGCACCGAGCGGCTGATCTGCCGCCGGGAGGCGCCGACGGCGCGCATCAGGGCGATCTCCTTCGTGCGCTGGGCGACCAGCATCGTGAAGGTGTTCGAGATCAGGAAGATCCCGACGAACAGCGCGATGCCGGCGAAGCCCAGCAGGACCTGCTTGAGGTTTCCCATGCCCTGCTCGATCTGATCGGCCTGCTCGTCGGCGAGCGCCTGGCCGGTACGGGCCTCGGCGTTGTCCGGCAGCAGCGGCTTCACGGCGTCCAGGATCTTCGCGTCGGACGCGCCGGGGGCGGCGGTGAGGGTGACGCTCTCGAAGTAGCCGGGCTGGAGGTACTGCTTCTGGGCGACGGCCGTGTCGAAGAGGACGAGGCTGCCGCCGGCGTTCACGGCGCCGTCCTCGGTGGTGAAGACCCCGCTGAGGGTGAACTCCTTCACCGGGCCGTTGGTCGCGACGCGCACCCGGTCGCCGACCTGGTACTCACCCTTGGTCGCGGACTCCTCGTCCAGGGCGACCTGGTCGTCCTTCACCGGTCCCGAACCCTCGGTGAAGGTGTAGGCGGCGTCCTCGCCGTCCTTGCCGGGGGCGAAGTTGGAGCCCTTGTTGGACCAGCCGACGCCGATCAGCTTCCCGTCGGGGTCGGCGACCCCGGCGAAGCCCTCGACGCGGCCGTGGGCGGCGGCGACGCCGTCGACGGCGGTCAGCCGGTCGAGCGTCTTCTGGGAGAGACCGGGCTCCTCCTCGGGGTTGTCCGGGTCGGCGTGCGAGGTGACGGCGACGGCGACGTCGTCGTAGCTCTTCGCCGACTGGTTGCGGAAGGCGTTGGAGAGCGTGTCGGCGAAGACCAGCGTGCCGGAGACGAACGCGACGCCGAGCATGACGGCGAGCACGGTCATCAGCAGGCGGGCCTTGTGCGCCAGTACGTTGCGCAGGGCGGTGCGGAACATCAGGAGGTGCGGCCCTTCGCGTCGAACTGCTTCATGAAGTCCAGGACGTTGTCCGCGGTGGGCCTGTGCATCTCGTCGACGATCCGGCCGTCGGCGAGGAAGACCACACGGTCGGCGTAGGAGGCGGCGACCGGGTCGTGGGTCACCATGACCACCGTCTGGCCCATCTCGCGCACGGAGTTGCGCAGGAAGCCGAGCACCTCGGCGCCCGAGCGCGAGTCGAGGTTGCCGGTCGGCTCGTCACCGAAGATGATCTCGGGCCGGGAGGCGAGGGCGCGGGCCACGGCGACGCGCTGCTGCTGGCCGCCGGAGAGCTGGGCGGGGCGGTGCCGGAGCCGGTCGGAGAGGCCGACCATGCCGATCACCCGGTCCAGCCACTCCTTGTCCGGCTTGCGGCCCGCGATGTCCATGGGGAGCGTGATGTTCTCCAGCGCCGTGAGCGTCGGCAGCAGGTTGAAGGCCTGGAAGATGAAGCCGATCTTGTCCCGGCGCAGCTGGGTGAGCTGCTTGTCCTTCAGGGAGCCCAGCTCGGTGTCGCCGATGCGCACCGATCCGGAGGAGAAGGTGTCCAGGCCCGCCACGCAGTGCATCAGCGTCGACTTGCCGGAACCGGACGGGCCCATGATCGCGGTGAACTCGGCCCGCCGGAACTCGACGGAGACCCGGTCGAGGGCGACCACCTGGGTCTCGCCCTGTCCGTAGATCTTCGACAGATCCGTGGCGCGTGCGGCCACGGCGGTGGCGCGGCCGGCGATGGATGCGGTGGTCACGAGAGGGACGCTCCTGGGGGGTGACGGTGTGTACGAAGGACACGTCCATCCTCCCGGCCGTATCGGGGCGTGTAGTCCATCGCTGTTCCGGTTCCGGGGGCAGCCTGCGGACGGACCGGAGGCGGCCGCGTCATACCTGAGGATGACGGGCGCCCGCAGGGAGCGGGCCGCGCGAGAACAGGTGGGGCGTCCTTGTTCGGACGGTGAAATTCCGTCATTCCGCATACGGCGCCGGTGCCCGCACGCAACGCTATTGGCAAGTGCGGATGGCCCGGTCCGCGGGCTGATGCTCCCTCAGACGCCAATAAAACAAGACAACATCGGCCCGCCCGGGCCCTGTTCGGGAGACGGCTCCCGATAGGCTCAGGACTTCGATGCGGAGCCCATGGCCTGCCCAGATGGTGGAATGCAGACACGGCGAGCTTAAACCTCGCTGCCCCTTCGCGGGCGTGCCGGTTCAAGTCCGGCTCTGGGCACTTTCCGATCTTCCTCGTCCCCGTCTCCGGTCCCGGCGGCACACCGCGCCGGGTGAGGCGCGTCCCGCCGTGAACCCCCGGACGGGTGTCCGTCGCCCGGGTGATCTCCGTCAGGTTCCGGGCACGTTCCAGTCTGGTCATGAAGGCGCCCGGTCATGGCCGGGAATCACCCGGACGCGTAGCGTGTTGGCCAGCACGAAGAGGGAAAGATCCTCCCCAGGTATTAGGGTCGATCCTTTGCCAATCCATTACTCTTGAGCCAAGGCCGCGCACGGTGGCCATGGAGGAGTGAAATGAGGAGCAGCAACCCGGTCTTCTCGCGACGGGGGTTCAGCCGCGACAACGGCTACGCGGGCTTCAACGCCGCGCCGCAGGCCGGGGGCGCCGCTGTCGGCACGCAGGGCAACCCCTACGCCCAGCCGCAGGCCGGCAACCCGTACGCGCAGAACCCTTACGCGCAGCAGGACCTTCAGCACGGGGCGCCGCCGCAGGCCCCCGCCACCACCGGCCGCATGACGATGGACGACGTCCTCATGCGCACCGGCACCACGCTCGGTGTTCTGATCGTCACGGCGGCCCTCGCCTGGGCCACGCTGCCCGTCGACGACGCGAACATCAGCCGGTCCTACGGCATCGCCATCGGCGCCGGCCTCATCGGCATGGTGCTGGGGCTCGTCCAGTCCTTCAAGCGCAAGGCCTCGCCCGCGCTGATCCTGGCCTACGCCGCGTTCGAGGGCGTGTTCCTCGGCGTCGTGTCCAGCGTCGTGGACAACCGCATCGCCAGCGGTGCGGCCATGCAGGCGGTGCTCGGCACCATGGCGGTCTTCGTCGCGGTCCTGGTGGCCTACAAGGCCGGCTGGATCCGGGTGAACCGGCGCTTCGTCGGCTTCGTGATGGCGGCCGCGCTCGGCTTCATCGTGCTGATGGCGATCAACCTGCTGTTCGCGGTGTTCGGCGGCGGTGACGGCCTCGGCTTCCGCAGCGGCCCGCTCGGCATCCTCTTCGGCGTCATCGGCATCCTGCTCGGCGCCTGCTTCCTCGCCCTGGACTTCAAGCAGGTCGAGGACGGCATCGCCTACGGCGCGCCGCGCGAGGAGTCCTGGCTGGCGGCCTTCGGCCTGACGCTGACGCTGGTCTGGATCTACATGGAGTTCCTGCGCATCATCGCGATCCTCAACAGCAACGACTAGTCGCCGACGGTCGTACGCGGAAGGGCCCCGGGTTCCCACCCGGGGCCCTTCGCGTGGTCGTGGCGCGTGTACCTGCCCTGGCCGGCGGCCTCAGAGCAGATTGCGCGCGGCCCTCCTCAGGTCGTACTCGTGGATGATCGCCTTCGCGTGGCCGTACGCGAGGTTGTGCTCGTGGCGGAGCCAGCTGACCTTCTCCTCGAAGTTGAAGAGAGCGGGGCCTTCTTCGACGGCACGGAGCCAGTCGGACACTTCACGACCGGTGCAATGGGGGATACGGGCGAGCAGGTTGCGATGGGTCTCCTCGGAGAAGACTTGGGACATCGGCGCCTCCGAACGCAGGGGATGTAAGCCGGTCCTTCAGGTCACCGTGCCTGAGCGTCGGCCCGTTGGCAACAGTGCCGCCGCGGCGCGTAGGTTGGGGTCGTGGTTGATACGACGCCCCTGACCCGTGCCGTGGATCACTTCGCCGATCGTCTGAGGGCCGCTCCGCAGAGCCGGCTGCAGCGCGGGGCGGCGAGCGAAGCCCTGGGCCTGGCGCGGGAGTTGTCCCGGCGGGCGCAGCTGCTGGAGGACCCGGAGGCCGAGCCCCGGGAGATGCCGGACGCCGGCATGTTCGCCGCGGCGGACCAGATCACCGTCGCCGTGCACGATCTGGCCGTCGTCCTGAGCGCCGACGACGAGGTCGAGGACGCGGTGCGGCTGGTGGAGGAGGCGCAGAAGCGCGCGGGGGTCTGAGAGCGGGCCCGGACCACCCGGACCACCCGGCCTACAGGGACGCTATGACCCGGTCGGCCAGGATGTAGACGTTGTCGTCACCGCAGGCGAAGGTCAGGGTGTACGCCCCGGAGACACCCGAGCCGCCGAGCAGGACCGGCGTCTCGCCGGCGCGCAGGGCCGCCGCCAGCCGCTCGGCCGTCTCCCGGTGACCCGGCGTCATGCACAGCGTGGTGCCGTCGGCGAACACGTACACGTCCAGCGTGCCCAGCGGGCCGGGACGGACGTCCGTCAGCCCGATGGCCGAGGCGGCCAGGTCCTCCAGGGTGGCCACGGTGCGCTCATGGTCGTTCACGACCGGCGACTGCACCGGCACGAAGTCCGGGTGGGAGGGGTGCCGGCGGCGGGCGGCGGCCAGCTCGGGCGACTCCGTCGGGGTGCCCGGCTGCACGAGGTCCTTGGGGGTGAGCTCGTCGGCGTCCGCGGCCGGCTCGGCGACCGGTTCCAGGTGGTCGAGGCCCGCGAGGTCGGCCTGCCGGGGCAGGAACAGCTCACTGTCGGCCAGGCCCAGCAGCGTGGGGCCGTCGGAGCCGTCCCGGGCCTCCTGCGCGGCCCAGAAGGCACGCGCCTCGGCCAGTTCACGCTCCCGCTCCTCGGCGAGGGCCTCGGCGACGGCGGCGCGTATCTCCTCCGCGTCGGCGGAGAGCCGGGCCTGCGGGACGCGGCCGGCGGTCCGCGCGGCGTTGCCCCGGGCGAGCTCGGTGTGCAGGGCCGCGACCTGTCGACGCAGCACCATGAGGGTGCGCAGGACGGCGACGCCCACGGCGCCGGTGGCGGCCGTGATGAGCAGCAGGGCGATCGGCATGGCGCTCACTGACGTACTCCCGGTTCAAAGTCGACCCCCGACTTCCTACATCAGCTTGAAGGGCGGACCATCCAGCTGTCAGTGCGTAACGTCACGAACCGGACAGGCCTTTGGGTCGGGGGACGGGTGGTGCAACGGCTCTGAGCTGCGTGAATACCCCCAGCGAAGGAGATAGGTCACATCCTGGGGGAGATTGGATCACAAATCGGCCCAGAACCAAGGGGTTTCCCGGGTTCTGGGCCGACGGCTCACACTCGGTCGTGAGGCGACTACGCAGGGGTCGCCGACGGGGTCAGCTGAGGCGCTCGATGACCATGGCCATGCCCTGGCCGCCGCCCACGCACATCGTCTCCAGACCGAACTGCTTGTCGTGGAACTGGAGGGAGTTGATGAGCGTGCCGGTGATGCGGGCGCCGGTCATGCCGAAGGGGTGGCCGACCGCGATGGCACCGCCGTTGACGTTCAGCTTCTCCAGCGGGATGCCGAGGTCGCGGTAGGAGGGGATCACCTGCGCGGCGAACGCCTCGTTGATCTCGACCAGGTCGATGTCGTCGATGGTCAGGCCGGCGCGGCGCAGCGCCTGCTGGGACGCCTCGACCGGGCCGAGGCCCATGATCTCGGGGGACAGGCCCGAGACACCGGTGGAGACGATGCGGGCGAGCGGGGTGAGGCCGAGCTCGCGGGCCTTGGTGTCCGACATGACGACGACGGCGGCGGCGCCGTCGTTCAGCGGGCAGCAGTTGGCGGCGGTGACGAGGCCGTCGGGGCGGAAGACGGGCTTGAGGCCCTGCACGCCCTCCAGGGTGACGCCCGCGCGGGGGCCGTCGTCCTTGCTGACCACGGTGCCGTCGGGGAGGGTCACCGGGGTGATCTCGCGCTCCCAGAAGCCGTTCTTGATGGCTTCCTCGGCGAGGTTCTGCGAGCGGACGCCGAACTCGTCCATGTCCTGCCGGGTGACGCCCTTCCAGCGGGCGAGGTTCTCGGCGGTCTGGCCCATCGCGATGTAGGCGTCCGGCACCAGGCCGTCCTCACGCGGGTCGTGCCAGGTGGTGCCCTCCTGCTGGGCGACCTCGGCGGTGCGGGCCTCCGCCTCGGCGAAGAACGGGTTGTGCGTGTCGGGCAGGGAGTCGGAGTTGCCCTTGGTGAAGCGGGAGACCGTCTCGACGCCGGCCGAGATGAAGACGTCGCCCTCGCCGGCCTTGATGGCGTGCAGGGCCATCCGGCTCGTCTGCAGCGACGAGGAACAGTAACGGGTGACCGTGCAGCCAGGCAGGTGGTCCATTCCCATCTGCACGGCGACGATCCGGCCGAGGTTGTTGCCCTGCTCGCCGCCGGGCAGGCCGCAGCCGAGCATCAGGTCGTCGATGTCGCGCGGGTCCAGCTCGGGCACCTTGGCGAGGGCGGCCTGGATGATCGTGGCGGTGAGGTCGTCGGGACGGAGGTCCTTCAGGGAGCCCTTGAAGGCGCGGCCGATGGGGGAGCGGGCGGTCGAGACGATGACGGCTTCGGGCATCACGGCTCCAGTCGAAGGGCGCGGCGCGCGGCGCCTCCTTGCGGGGGCGTCGGCGGAGGGTGCGCATACCGGTGGGTCGGGCAGGGCTGTGAGGGAAGTTACCCGTCCGTACCCGGAGGGTCACGGGTATCGGGGTGTGACCCTGACCGCAATTGTCTAAGCGCTTGCTTGGCTCACGGGGCCTCGCGTACGCCGGACGAGCCGGCCGGCGACGGCTCCGCCTCTCCCAGCCTGCGCCTGCGCCGGCGCTTGAGCAGCGCCCAGGGCCCCTTCGGGCCGGTCGGCATCGCCGCCGTGACCTCCGTGCCGGCCTCCGAAGCGGCCTCGGCGGCGGCCCGGGCGACCGGCAGGAAGCCCTCGCGGCGGGTGACATCGGGGCGCTCCTCCTCCGCCGGCCACAGGCCGAGCGCCGCGCACACCGTCGGCAGGACCGCCATCGCGGCGGTCGCGTACCCCTCCGCGGAGGGGTGGTAGTGGTCGGGGCCGAACAGCTCGCGCGGGTTCGCCTCGAACTCCGGGCCCAGCAGATCGCCCAGCGACACCGTGCGCCCGCCCTGCTCGACCACGCCGATGGTCTGGGCGGCCGCCAGCTGACGCGAGGCCCGCCGGGCGAGCCACCGCAGCGGCTGCTGCACCGGCTCGATCGTGCCCAGGTCCGGACAGGTGCCGACGACGACCTCCGCGCCGGCCGTGCGCAGCCGCCGGACCGCCGAGGACAGGTGCCGGACGGAACGCGTCGGCGGCATCCGGTGGGTGACGTCGTTGGCGCCGACCATGATCACGCAGACGTCGGGCGGCGCGGCGGAGTCCGCGAGCACCAGGGCCACCTGGCGGTCCAGATCGTCGGACCGGGCCCCCGGCAGCGCCACGTTGCGCAGCACCACCGGGCGTTCCGCCACCGCGGCCAGCCCCGAGGCCAGCAGCGCCCCCGGGGTCTGCCCCGCCCGGTGCACGCCCTGCCCGGCGGCGGTCGAGTCGCCCAGCAGCGTCAGGCGCAGCGCGGTCTCACCCGGGGCGTCGTAGTGGCGGCCGTAGCGGCCGTCGGCGTTCGGGACGTGGTCGGTCGTGCCGTTGCCGACGTGGCGCCTGGCCATCCGCACCTCGGCGAGCAGCAGGCCGACGGTCGCCGCGCCCGCCAGACCGATACCGCCCCCGCCGTACGCGGCGCCCGCCGCGATCCGTCGGGCCACCCGTGCCCTGGACATGCTCGTCATGCGTCGCCGCCACCTCCTCATAGCCGTACATCAACTGATTGCCCCGCACGGACGGTGGCCCAATCCCCACGGCGAGTGAACGACCTTCACGGGTCTCGTGCAGGCCATAGGCTGGCGGAACCACTACGACCGCATCTTTTGCAGCATCCGGAGACAACGGTGCATTTCCACGACTCGATGATCAGCCTCGTCGGCAACACCCCGCTGGTGAGGCTCAACCACGTGACCAAGGGCATCCAGGCCACCGTCCTGGCCAAGGTCGAGTACTTCAACCCGGGCGGCTCCGTGAAGGACCGCATCGCCCTGCGCATGATCGAGGCGGCGGAGCAGTGCGGGGAGCTGAAGCCCGGGGGGACCATCGTCGAGCCCACCAGCGGCAACACCGGGGTCGGGCTGGCCATCGTTGCCCAGCAGAAGGGGTACAAGTGCATCTTCGTGTGCCCCGACAAGGTGAGCACCGACAAGATCAACGTGCTGCGCGCGTACGGCGCCGAGGTCGTCGTCTGCCCGACCGCCGTCGATCCCGAGCACCCCGACTCGTACTACAACGTCTCCGACCGGCTGGTGCGCGAGACGCCCGGGGCGTGGAAGCCGGACCAGTACTCCAACCCGAACAACCCGCTCTCCCACTACCACTCGACCGGCCCCGAGCTGTGGGAGCAGACCGAGGGGAAGATCACCCACTTCGTGGCGGGCGTCGGCACCGGCGGCACCATCTCCGGCACCGGCCGCTACCTGAAGGACGCCAGCGACGGCAAGGTCAAGGTCATCGGCGCCGACCCCGAGGGCTCGGTGTACTCCGGCGGCTCCGGCCGGCCGTACCTGGTCGAGGGCGTCGGTGAGGACTTCTGGCCGAGCGCCTACGACCGGACGGTGGCCGACGAGATCGTGCCGGTGTCCGACAAGGACTCCTTCCAGATGACCCGGCGCCTCGCCAAGGAGGAGGGCCTGCTCGTCGGCGGCTCCTGCGGCATGGCGGTCGTCGGCGCGCTGCGGGTGGCCGAGCGGCTCGGCCCGGACGACGTCGTCGTGGTCCTGCTGCCGGACAGCGGCCGCGGCTACCTCAGCAAGATCTTCAACGACGAGTGGATGGCCGACTACGGCTTCCTGGAGGACGAGGGCCCCAGCGCCCGCGTCGCCGACGTCCTCAACGACAAGGAGCACGGCGCCATCCCGTCCCTCGTCCACATGCACCCCGACGAGACGGTCGGCGAGGCCATCGAGGTGCTGCGCGAGTACGGCGTCTCGCAGATGCCGATCGTCAAGCCGGGCGCCGGTCACCCCGACGTCATGGCCGCCGAGGTCGTGGGCTCCGTCGTGGAGCGCGAGCTCCTGGACGCCCTGTTCACCAAGAGGGCCTCGCTGGAGGACCCGCTGGAGAAGCACATGTCGGCCCCGCTGCCGCAGGTCGGCTCCGGCGAGCCGGTCGGCGACCTGATGTCGGTGCTGGGCGCCGCGGACGCCGCGATCGTGCTCGTCGAGGGCAAGCCGACCGGGGTCGTCAGCCGGCAGGACCTGCTGGCCTTCCTGGCCAAGGGCGGGAAGTAGCGGCGGATCCACGGCGAACGGGCCGGGCCGGCGGCGAACGTGCGGTGACCGGCGGTCCCGGCCGTCGCCGAAGTGGTACGAGCGTGTCACGTCGACGCAGCACACGCTTAACACGCGTCCGGCACATTGATGGGTGTCGGCAGACGGGCGGGAGCGGCTCCCCGCCCGAGCCGGCGCCGAACGTCCAAGGACCTCCGGAGCGGCTCCCGGACCTCCATGGACGCCCGGACGTGAGACCTGGCCCTGACCCGGTCGACGTCCCTCGCGGGGACCGCCGTCGTCCCGCCCCCCGGTGACGGGGGTGCGGCGGTCCCCGCGCACAAACCTCTCAGTCCTCCCAGGCGTCGTCGCCCTTGCCGGCCCCGTGGCGCCCGCCCCGGAACAGCCCCGGGCTGGTGCGCGCGACCTGGGCGACGTTCACGCCGACGATCCCGGCCCAGGCGACCAGCAGCCCCGGCAGCTGGGCGACGCCGCCGCCGATGGCCGACAGCGGGATCGCCAGGACCAGCGAGACGATGCCGAAGCCGAAGCGCTCGCCCCAGCTGTCCGTGGGCCGGGACGACCGGGCGCCCCTGGCCGCCGTCATCTGCTGCTCGGCCAGCTGCCGGCGGAGCCGGCGCTCGACCGCGCCGTCGATGCGCTGGTCGACCTTCTCCAGGAACGAGTCGACCAGCGCGGACTCGTACTCCTCGCCGAGTTCCCTGCGGGCCTGCAGCGTGGCGTCGAGTTCCTTCTTGAGCTCGGGGCCCTGCGCGTCCATTGCGGTCATACGCCCACGGTAGGCAGCGGCGGGAGCCTCACGCACTGGGGACAACCCCCCTCTCACGGCGGGGGAAGCCCCGCCCGCCACCCGGGCGCACGGGCCGGGACGCAAGACGTCCCTTGCCCGGCTGCATAGCGTCATGCAGAGTTCTTTCTAGCTGAATAACGGCGTGAGGGGAGTGCTGGTCGATGGGGTCGCGGTGCGTGGACCTGCCGGGCGTCCCGTCTCCCGGGCACACCGGGCCGGTCGTCCTCGACGGGGCCGGGCTCGGCGTGGAGGACGTCGTGCGCCTCGCCGACGGCATCGCGCGGCCGGTGCCCGCGCCCGACGCGCTCAAGCGGACCGAGGTGTCCTGGGACGCCGCCCGCCTCATCGCCGCGACCGGACGGGTCTACGGCCGTTCCACCGGCGTCGGCGCCAACCGCAACGAGCCGGTGCCCACCGAGGCCGCCGCCGGGCACGGGCTGCGGCTGCTGCGCAGCCACGCCGGCGCCATCGGCGCGGAGGTGCCCGCCCGGCAGGTGCGGGCCATGCTCGCCATACGGGCCAACCAGCTGCTCGCGGGCGGCTCCGGCCTGCGCCCCAGCGTCGTCACCGCCCTGTGCGAGGCGCTGGAGGGCGGCGCCCACCCGGCCGTCAACGAGTTCGGCTCCGTCGGCACCGGCGACATCGCGGCCCTCGCCCAGGCCGGCCTCGCGCTCGCCGGTGAGCACCCCTGGCGCGGCCCCGGGGCGCCCGCGCCGCAGCCGCTGGACAACAACGACGCCCTCGCGTTCATCAGCAGCAACGCCCTCACCCTCGGCCAGGCCGCTCTCGCCCTGCACGAGCTGCGCGGGCTCGTCGGCGCCACCGAGGTCGTCGCCGCCCTCTCCCTGCTCGCCGTCGACGGCTCCCACGAGGCGTACGCCGCTCCCGTGCACGCCGCCCGGCCGCACCGGGGCAGCTCCGAGGCCGCCCGCCGGATGCGGCGGCTCATCGGCGCCGACGAGCGGCCGACCCCGCCGCTCGGCCGGATCCAGGACCCGTACGGCTTCCGCTGCCTGCCCCAGATCCACGGCCCCGCGCACGACGCCGCCGACGCCCTGGAGCACGTGCTCACGGTGGAGATGAACGCGGCCGCCGAGAACCCCCTCATCTCCCCCGAGGACATGGCCGCCTACCACCACGGCGGCTTCTACCAGGCCCAACTCGCGCTGGCCCTCGACCACTTCCGGCTCGCGCTCACGCAGGTCGCCCGGCTGTCGACGTCCCGGCTGTCGACCCTCAACGAACCGGCCTACACACGCCTTCGGCCGTTCCTCGCCGACCCCGCGCCCGCCGCGTCCGGCGTGATGATCCTGGAGTACGCGGCCGGCGCCGCCCTCGGCGATCTGCGCGCGTTCTCCGCCCCCGCCTCCCTCGGGCACGCTGTACTCTCCCGGGGCGTGGAGGAGCAGGCCAGCTTCGCCTCGCTCGCCGCGCGGCAGACACTGCGCGCGTGCGACGCGTACCGTCTCGTCGTCGGCTGCGAACTCGTCTCCGCCGTACGGGCGTTGCGCCAGCGCGACCTGCGGCCGGACCCCGCGCTGCCGGCGGGCCGGGCCCTGGAGCTGGCCGAGGCGGTGCTCGACGACGACCCGGCCGACCGCCCGCTCACCGGCGACGTCACCGCGGCGGCGGCACTGCTGGACCGGTTCACCGACCTCTGGAGGGGAAGCGCGGCATGAGCGCCGACAGGAACACGACCGGGACGGACGGTCCCGCCGCGCGGCTCCAGACGCTGTTCGAGGGGCACCGGCTGACACCGACCCAGCGGCGCATCGCCCACAGCATGGTGCGCCGGGCCGCCGACGTGCCGTTCCTGTCCAGCGTGGAGCTGGCCGAACTGGCCGGCGTCAGCCAGCCGTCCGTGACCCGCTTCGCCGTCGCCCTCGGCTTCGACGGCTACCCGGCGCTGCGCCGGTACCTGCGCGAGGTCGCGCCCGCCGAACCGGCCCCGGACACCGGCTCGTACAACGAGTACCAGCAGGCCGTCGAGGCGGAGATCGAGAACCTGCGCCACCTGGCCGAGGCGCTCGCCGACCCGCGTCCCGTGCAGCGCGCCGGGCGCGTCCTCGCCGCCTCCCGCCCGCTGCCCGTCCTCGGGCTGCGCGCCGCGGCCGCCCAGGCGTACGGCTTCGCCTACTTCGCCGCCAAGGTGCACCCGGACGTCCGGCTGCTGGACGAGGGCGGCAGCATGCTCCACGACCGGCTCGACGCCGCCGTCCGGGCCGGGGCGAGTGCCCTGCTCTGCTTCGCCCTGCCCCGGCACCCGCGCGAGGTCGTGGACACCCTGGTCTACGCCAAGGAGGCCGGGCTGACGGTCGTGACCGTGGCGGACTCCGCCTTCGCACCCGTCGCCCGGGCCTCGGACCTACTGCTGCCCGCGGCCGTCGGCACCGGTCTCGCCTTCGACACCGCGTGCGCGCCGATGCTGCTGGGCCGGGTCCTGCTGGAGGCCATGTGCGACGACCTGCCGGACGCCCAGGCGCGCCTGGAGGAGTTCGACGCACGGGCGGCGGCACGGGGGCTGTTCGTCGAGTGAACCGGTCCGTGCGCTCTTCATGCTCATCTCATGTTGGCTGGCTAACCTGCCCGCCACAGGTGTCTGGACGACAACGAGACGGGAGGCTGAACGTGGTGCGCGGTGGAGGACATGGGCTGGCTCGGGTCGCCGTCGTCGTACGGGCCGGGGCCGCGCCGCTGTGGTGGACCGGGGTGTGCGCGGCCGGTGTCGGTGCGCTGGTGCCGGGCCTGACGGGGCGCCGGATCGGCGGGCTCGCCGGGGCGGCGCTGTTCCTCGTGGCCCTCGCCGTCGTCTCGTACGCCCGCCGCGGACGGTACGCCGCGCTGATCGCTTCGGCCGCGCGGGCCGCCAAGCAGGACGCGCTCCAGGACCGGGCGGTGAGCGTGCGCGCCTGGCGCAGGGGCCACCGCTGGTGGCTGCTGGTGGCCCTCGCCGCCGCCGTGGCCTCCGCGTTCGCGGTGCCGGTGGCGGGCGGGCTGCTGCTGGCGGGCTGCGGGGCGGGGCTGTGGCTGAAGGCGGCCTGGCTGGGCCGCCGTGAGCTGACCGGGGGCGTTCTGCTGTGGGTGCGGGTCGACTGGCTGGACGCACGGTCGGGCCGCCCGGCCGGCAAGGCCGTGAAGGGCTACCGCAGCACCGGCATCGCCGCGGGCGACGCGGTCCCGGGCGGGGCCCGCCGCCGCACCGCGGCGCTGGTGTGAGGCCGGCGCCCTACACCTCCAGCTCCTCCTCGATCTTCTTCAGCTGGTGCCGGGCCATGGCCAGGTTGGCGCGCTTGGCGTCGAGCACCAGGTACATGAAGAGGCCGTTGCCACCGCGCCCGGTGAGCAGCCGGATCAGGTGGTACTGGTCGTTGAGGGTGATCAGGATGTCCTCGATGCCGCCCTTGAGGCCGAGGTGCTCCATGGTGCGCATCTTGGCCCGGATGACGTCGGTGTTGCCCGCGGCGGCGACGTTGAGGTCGAAGGTCTTGCTGCCGCCCAGGGTGCCGAGGGCCATTCCGCTGGTGTAGTCGACGAGCGCGACGCCGGTCGCCCCCTCGATCGACGCGAGGCATTCCTTCAGAGCGGTCTCGGTGTTGGCCATGACGTGGTGTCCTCTCAACTTTCGGTAGTGGTGCGCGCGTTCGCGGCGGTCCGCGCGGCGCGCGTGCTTCTCGTACGGGTGGGCATGGGTCTGGCGGGCTCCTTCGCGGAGCTCTCGGCCGGGTTCCGTCGCGGCAGCGCCGCCTCGGCGTCGACGAGTTCGCCGATGCGGGCGCCGGCGCGGCGGCCCTCCAGGTGCAGCCGGCCGACGTTGACGCCGTCCTCGGCGAGCAGCGTCAGCACGGCGGTGCGTCCGGCGGCGTAGGTGGCGACATAGCCGCCGGTGCCGCGCATGAGCAGCTCGCGGAAGTCGCCCCGGCCGGTCGCGTCCGTCACGCGCGTCGCGACGCCGAGCGCCGCTGCGGTGAGCGCGGCCAGGCCGTCCGGCTCGACGCCGGGTGTGTCGTGGGCGAGGACGAGGCCGTCGACGCCGGCCGCCAGGGCCCCCGTCAGCTGGGGAACCCGGGCCCTGAGCCGGCGGAACTCGTCGAGCAGTGCGGCCTCGGCCGCCATCAGTTTTCTCCTCTCGGCACGGGACCGCTGGGGCGGGCGGGGCAGCCCGTCCGCCGTGTCGCGGTCCTCGAAGGTCTTGCGGTCAAAGGGCCTCCAGCGCATCCCTGACCCTCTTCAGCAGCGCGACATAGGGATCGCCGGCGGCGTCGGACGGATGGTCCTGGTGAAGTGGTGTCCGCGCGCAGACGAGGCCCGCCGCGGCCAGCCGCCGCAGGTGCACCAGGGTGTGGAAGGCGGGCCTGCCCAGCTCCCGCGCGATGTCCACGGCCTTGCGGACGCCGTCCACCCGGGCCAGTACGGCCGCCTGCCGGGACGGCACCGCGGGCGCCGCGACCGGGTCGGCCCGCACCAGCGGCGCGCCGTCGATCGCCGGGTCCGGCCAGATGTGCCGCAGCAGGGCGCGGCGGCGCAGCGTCTCGCGCTCCAGGTCGTCCACCGGCACCGGGTGCACGGCGGCGAGCCAGTGGGCGCCGCCGTACCGGAAGCGGCCGGGCGTGCTGCTCGGGGCGAGCGCGAAGTACGCCGCGTCGTACAGGGCGCTGACCTGGGCCAGCTCCAGCACGCCGGCGGTGACGCCGTGCCGCAGCAGATGGGCCTCGTCGGCGGTGTCCTCGGCGTCCTGCCACGCGGTGGCGTCGAGACCGCCGTGGGCCGTCAGCAGCGTGCCGAGGCTGGGGGCGAGCGGGCTCTCCGCGTGCACCACCCGGCCGTCGACGAGGTGGAGCGTGCCGTGCTCGCGGTGCAGGACGCCGGTGGCGTGCTCGTCCGCGAGCCGGGTCAGCATCGGGGAGACCACACCCCGGCTCTCCCGGAGGGCCGCCTGCCGGTCCCGGACCGGAAGCCGGGGCGGCGGGGTGTCGGCGATCACGGTCATCCCAGCACCAGCCGTTCGGCCATCTCGCCGAGCCGGATGCGGGCCAGCGCGAGATTGCCGTCCGAGCGGGCCAGCCACAGGTACAGGCACACGCTGCTGTCGAACGACGTCGGCACGAACCGCAGCACGTGGTAGCTGTCGCGGTTGCTGAGGATCACGTCCTCGACCGGGGGATCCGCGGGGTCGCCGCCGTCCTGCGGGCCGAACGCCTGCTGCTCGGCGGCCAGCCGGGCCAGTTCTGCCGCCTCGGCGGCCGCCGTCTCGTGGTCACCTCCCGGAGGGTCGCCCACCGTGCCCAGGGCCAGCCCGCTCGTCCAGTCCACGAGTGCCGCGCCCCGGGCACCTGGCAGTCGCATCGTCTCCAGCAAGCACTCGTCGATTCCGGGCACCGTCGCTCCCCTCCCGCCTGGGGTCCGGCTGAGTGACCGCCAAACTACGCAACGTGTGTGCGGCGGGTGAGCGTTCGGGCATTTTCCGGTGGAACATGCGCCGAGTGGCTAGGGTGGGTCGACTGACCACCTCCGCAGGTGAGTTGACCTCGCCTGTTCGCAGTGCTGCCCGGGGTGCGTCAACGGCGCCCGTGCTCGGCGAGAGTGGTGAGCGCGGTGACGTGCGCCCCTCCGGACTCGGCCACGATCTCCTCGACGGACTGCGGCTCCCGTACCGTCGCGAACGCGACCTCCCCGTCCGCGCCGGCCGCGAAGCCGTAGACCCCGGGCCGGGCCAGGGAGTTGTACGCGTAGTGGTGCGCGAAGTAGTACGCCCCGGTGTCGAGCGCCGCCGCGTGGTCCCCCTGCTCCAGCAGCGGCAGCGAGGCCCGCTCGGCCAGCAGGTCGCCGGAGAAGCAGGCCGGCCCGGCCACGTCCTGGGTCACGTCCGGCCCCTCCCTGGGGCGCCCTTTGGCGTCGTACGCGGCGATCCGCAGCGGCCAGCTGCCCGGCATGTACACCGTCCGCGCGGCGACCTGCACCCCCGCGTGCGTGATCGCGACCGGCCGCCCGCCCGCGCTCTTGGCGTACTCGACCCGCGCCACGATCGTGCCGTGCTTGGCGAGCAGGGACCGGCCGAACTCGGTGACCAGGCCGTAGCGGCCGTCGAACAGCCCCGGCACCGCCTCCGCGAGCAGGCGCGCGTACTGCGCGTAGGTCGGGGTGGTCGCGTCCGAGGCGAAGTTCACGGGCAGTCCGCCGCCGAGGTCGAGGGTGTCGATCTGCCGCCGTCCGACCGCCTCGTTGATCTCCTCCGCCAGCGCGTACGCCTCCGCCACGCCCTGGGCCATCAGGGACAGCGGGATGCCCTGCGACCCGGTGTGCGTGTGCAGCCGGGTCAGCCACGGACGGTCCCGGTACGCCTGGACGACCCACGCGCGGGCCCCTGGATCGCGCAGCGCCACGCCGAACTTCGAGGTGGGCGTGGCGGTCGACGTCGCCCCGATGGAACCCCCGCCGACCTGCGGGTTCACCCGCAGCCCGAGCGGGGAGCGGCTGGCGGCCGAGCGCGTCAGGGTGTCGAGGCGGTCCAGCTCCTGCGGATTGTCGGCGTTCACGGCGATGCCCAGGGCGAGCGCCTGGCGCAGCTCGGCCGGGGTCTTCGCGGGCGAGTCCAGGACCGTCGCCTCCGGGGGCAGGCCGGCCGCCCGGGCCAGCGCCAGCTCGCCGGGGCTGGCCACCTCGGCGCCGACCCCCTCCTCGTGCAGCAGCCGCAGCACCGGCACCAGCGGGCACGCCTTGACGGCGAAGGCGTGCAGCACGGGGGTGCCGGGCGCCACCACGGCGTCGAAGGCCGCCCGCAGCGCCGCCGCCGACTCCCGTATGCCGGTGACGTCGAGCAGGCCGACGACGGGGGAGTCCGGGCCGAGCAGACCCCGCTCCACGGCTGCCCGCACCGCCTCGTCCCGCCGTGCCGCCCGCCGTCCGTCGTGCGCCTCGATCCCCGCCGCCTCGTCCACCGCGTCCACCGCGTCCTCCGTCCCGTCGTCGTCCGCACCACCGCGTCCAGCCAAACACCGACCGGGTGCCCCCGCTGGCGCACGGATGTATTGACTAGCTCTATTCATGAAGCCAGGATGTGAATAGCAACCTCAACAGTCATCGTCACCGTCCGCTGGGAGGCAGACCATGTCAGGACCCCGCACCGTCCGAGCTCCGCGCGGTACGGAACTGAGTGCCCTGGGATGGCAGCAGGAAGCCGCCCTGCGGATGCTCCAGAACAACCTCGACCCCGAGGTCGCCGAGCACCCCGACAAGCTCGTCGTCTACGGCGGCACCGGCAAGGCCGCCCGCGACTGGCGCTCCTTCGACGCCATGGTCCGCACGCTGAGGACCCTCAAGCAGGACGAGACGATGCTCGTCCAGTCCGGCCGCCCCGTCGGCGTCATGCAGACCCACGAGTGGGCGCCGCGCGTCCTCATCGCCAACTCCAACCTGGTCGGCGACTGGGCCAACTGGGAGGAGTTCCGCCGCCTGGAGGCCCTCGGCCTCACCATGTACGGCCAGATGACCGCCGGCTCCTGGATCTACATCGGCACCCAGGGCATCCTCCAGGGCACCTACGAGACGTTCGCCGCCGTCGCCGCGAAGAAGTTCGGCGGCACCCTCGCCGGGACGATCACCCTCACGGCCGGCCTCGGCGGCATGGGCGGCGCCCAGCCGCTCGCCGTCACCATGAACGACGGCGTCGCGATCTGCGTCGACTGCGACCCGCGCGCCATCGAGCGCCGCATCGAGCACCGCTACCTGGACGTGAAGGCCGACGATCTCGCCCACGCGCTCCAGCTGGCCACCGAGGCCCGCGACGCGCGCAGGCCGCTGTCCATCGGTCTTCTCGGGAACGCGGCCGAGCTGCTCCCGCGGATGCTCGCCGAGGGCGCCCCCATCGACATCGTCACCGACCAGACCTCCGCCCACGACCCGCTCGCCTACCTGCCGGCCGGCGTCGCCTTCGAGGACATGGCCGACGCCGCCGCCAAGGACCCGGCCGGGTTCACCCAGCGGGCCCGCGAGTCCATGGCCCGGCACGTCGAGGCCATGGTCGGCTTCATGGACGCCGGGGCCGAGGTCTTCGACTACGGCAACTCCATCCGCGGCGAGGCCCAGCTCGCCGGGTACGACCGCGCCTTCGCCTTCCCCGGCTTCGTCCCCGCCTACATCCGCCCCCTCTTCTGCGAGGGCAAGGGACCCTTCCGCTGGGCCGCCCTGTCCGGCGACCCGGCCGACATCGCGAAGACCGACAAGGCGATCCTCGACCTGTTCCCGGAGAACGAGTCCCTCGCCCGCTGGATCAAGCTGGCCGGGGAGCGCGTCCACTTCCAGGGCCTGCCCGCCCGGATCTGCTGGCTCGGCTACGGCGAACGCGACAAGGCCGGCGAGCGCTTCAACGACATGGTCGCGAGCGGCGAGCTGGCCGCGCCGCTGGCCATCGGACGCGACCACCTCGACTGCGGCTCCGTCGCCTCCCCGTACCGCGAGACCGAGGCCATGCTCGACGGCTCCGACGCGATCGCCGACTGGCCGCTGCTGAACGCCATGGTGAACGTGGCCTCCGGCGCCTCCTGGGTCTCCCTGCACCACGGCGGCGGCGTCGGCATGGGCCGCTCCATCCACGCCGGCCAGGTCACGGTCGCCGACGGCACGAAGCTCGGCGGGGAGAAGATCCGCCGCGTGCTGACCAACGACCCCGGCATGGGCGTCATCCGGCACGTGGACGCCGGCTACGACATCGCGGAGTCGGTCGCCGACGAGCGGCAGGTCCGCGTGCCGATGCGCGAGGGTGACCCGGCGTGAGCGGGAACGGCAACCCCCCGGTGGGGGCGGGCGGTCCGCCGCCGACCACGGGTCCGGCTGCGCCCACCCGTGCCGCCCCGCGGAACGACGGCCCACAGCCGGGCGGCAGCTCGTTCCACGAGATGTGGCGCGAGCTGCACCCCATCGGGCGGCACCCCGACTCCCACGGCTACCGCCGCTCCGCCTGGACCGGCGCCGACCTCGACTGCCGGGCCTGGTTCGAGGAGCAGGCACGCACCCGCGGCCTCGCCTACGAGGTGGACCGCAACGGAAACCAGTGGGCCTGGCTCGGCGACCCCACCGCCGGGGACGCCGTCGTCACCGGGTCGCACCTGGACTCCGTGCCCGACGGCGGGGCCTTCGACGGCCCCCTCGGCGTGGTGTCCTCCTTCGCCGCGCTCGACGAACTGCGTGCCCGCGGCACGGACCTCGCCAAGCCCCTCGCCGTGGTCAACTTCGGCGACGAGGAGGGCGCCCGCTTCGGGCTCGCCTGCGTCGGCTCCCGGCTCACCGCCGGAGCCCTCAGCACCGAGGACGCGCACCGCCTGACCGACGCGGACGGCACCAGCCTGCCGCGCGCCATGGAGGCCGCCGGATACGACCCCGACGCCCTCGGCGCCGACCCAGAACGGCTCGCCCGCATCGGCGCCTTCGTCGAGCTGCACGTGGAGCAGGGCCGTGCCCTGGACCTGACCGGCGACCCGGTCGGCATCGCCAGCGCCATCTGGCCGCACGGCCGCTGGCGGTTCGACTTCCGGGGCGAGGCCAACCACGCCGGGACCACCCGGCTCACCGACCGGCGCGACCCGATGCTCCCCTACGCCGAGACGGTGCTCGCCGCCCGCCGGGAGGCCGGACACGCCGGAGCCGTCGCCACCTTCGGCAAGATCGCCGTCGAGCCCAACGGCGTCAACGCCGTCCCCTCCCTGGTGCGCGGCTGGCTCGACTCCCGCGCCCGGGACCAGGCGGTGCTCGACACCGTCGTCGGCGGCATCGAGAAGGCGGCCCGCGCCCACGCCGACGCACACGGCGTCGGACTCGACGTCGTCCGCGAGTCCTTCACGCCGGTCGTCGAGTTCGACCACGGACTGCGCGACGAACTGGCCCGCATCCTCGGCAAGGACACCGACATCAGCGTGCCCGTCCTGGGTACGGGCGCCGGACACGACGCCGGAATCCTCTCCGGGCGCATCCCGACGGCCATGCTGTTCGTACGCAACCCCACGGGTGTCTCGCACTCCCCGGCCGAGTTCGCCGCCGAGGACGACTGCGTGGCCGGGGTGCTCGCACTCGCCGACGTACTGGAAGGGCTGGCCCGCAGGTGACAGCGAAGACGTACTGGCTGGAGCACGCCTGGCTCGACACCCTCCCCCAGGCTCTCGGCTCCGCTCGAGCAGGGGGGACCGCCGTCGAGCCGGGCGTCGCCCTCGACGTGGCCGACGGCCGCGTCACCGCCGTCCGCACCGGCGTCCCCACCCCGCCGCCCGGCGCGGAGGCCCTGCGCGGACTGACCCTGCCCGGCCTCGCCAACGCGCACAGCCACGCCTTCCACCGCGCCCTGCGCGGCACCGCCCAGGTCGGCTCCGGCACCTTCTGGACCTGGCGCGAGGTCATGTACGCCGTCGCCGAGCGGCTGACGCCGGAGACCTACCACGCCCTGGCCCGCGCCGTGTACGCCGAGATGGCGCTCGCCGGCATCACCGCCGTCGGCGAGTTCCACTACGTCCACCACGCGCCCGGCGGCACCCCCTACGCCGACCCCAACGCGATGGGCGAGGCCCTGATCGCGGCCGCCGCCGAGGCCGGCATCCGGATCACCCTCCTCGACACCGCCTACCTCTCCTCCGGCTTCGGCCGCCCGCCCACCGCCCACCAACTGCGCTTCTCCGACGGGGACGCCGACGCCTGGGCCGAACGCTGTTCACTTCTCAAGGAACACGATCACGCGCGGATCGGCGCGGCCGTCCACTCCGTGCGGGCCGTGCCCGCCGAGCAGCTGGCGACCGTCGCCCGCTGGGCCGAGGAGCGGCACGCCCCGCTCCATGTGCACCTGTCCGAGCAGACCGCCGAGAACGACGCCTGCCGCGAGGCCCACGGCTGCACCCCGACCCAGCTGCTGGCCCTGCACGGGGTCCTCGGCCCGCGCACCACCGGGGTGCACAACACCCACCTCACGCCCGAGGACATCTCCCTGATCGGCGGCAGCGGCACCGGCACCTGCATGTGCCCCACCACCGAACGGGACCTCGCCGACGGCATCGGACCGGCCGCCGCCCTCCAGAACGAGGGCTCACCGCTGTGTCTCGGCTCCGACAGCCACGCCGTCATCGACCTGCTCGAAGAGGCCCGCGCCCTGGAGCTGAACGAGCGGCTGCGCACCCGCACCCGCGGTCACTGGACGGCGGCCGCCCTCCTGCGGGCCGCGTCCGCCGACGGCCACGCGGCCCTCGGCTGGGACCGGGCGGGCACGCTGGAGCCCGGTGCGCTCGCCGACTTCACGACCGTCGCGCTGGACTCCGTCAGGACGGCAGGGCCGCTTCCGCGGCTCGGGGCCGAGACGGCCGTATTCGCCGCGTCGGCAGCGGACGTGTCGCATACGGTCGTGGCCGGCCGGCATGTCGTGCGGGACGGGGTCCACACCCTTGTGCCGGACGTGCCGCGAGCCCTCGCGGACGCCGTCGCAGCCCTGCGCGGATGACCCCGGGCCGCTCCGCCCCCGACCCCACCGCCGACCAGGCAACCAAGGACGCCATGAGCAACGCGACGACCGTCAGCCCCGCCCACTCAGCGAGCACCGCCAGCACGCTCATCACCAACATCGCCGCCCTGGTCACCAACGACCCCTCCCTCGGTGACAATTCCCCCCTCGGACTGGTCCACGACGCGGCGATCGCCGTCGAGGGCGACCGCGTCGTGTGGACCGGTGATCAAAGGAAAGCACCCGCCACTGACAACCGGGTCGACGCCGGTGGCCGGGCGGTGATCCCGGGCTTCGTCGACTCCCACTCGCACCTCGTCTTCGCGGGCGACCGCACCGAGGAGTTCAACGCCCGGATGTCGGGCCGGCCGTACAGCGCGGGCGGCATCCGCACCACGGTCGCCGCCACCCGGGCGGCGAGCGACGCCGACCTCGAGCGCACCCTCACCCGGCACCTCGCCGAGGCCCTGCGCCAGGGCACCACCACCTTCGAGACCAAGTCCGGCTACGGCCTGACCGTGCAGGACGAGGCCCGCGCCCTGCGCATCGCCGCCGCCCACACCGACGAGGTCACCTACCTCGGCGCCCACATCGTCCCCCCGGACCACGCCGGCGACCCGGCGGCCTACGTCGAGCTCGTCACCGGCGAGATGCTGGACGCCTGCGCCCCGTACGCGCGCTGGATCGACGTCTTCTGCGAGAAGGGTGCCTTCGACGGCGACCAGGCCCGCGCGATCCTCACCGCCGGAAAGGCCCGGGGCCTGCACCCGCGCATCCACGCCAACCAGCTCTCCTACGGCCCCGGTGTGCAGCTGGCCGTCGAACTGGACGCCGCCAGCGCCGACCACTGCACCCACCTCACGGACGCCGACGTCGACGCGCTCGCCCACAGCCGCACCGTCGCCACCCTGCTGCCCGGCGCCGAGTTCTCCACCAGGGCGCGGTGGCCCGACGCCCGCCGGCTGCTCGACGCCGGGGTCACCGTGGCGCTGTCCACCGACTGCAACCCGGGCTCGTCGTACACCTCGTCGGTGCCGTTCTGCGTGGCGCTCGCCGTACGGGACATGGGGATGACGCCCGACGAGGCGGTCTGGTCGGCCACGGCGGGCGGCGCGGCGGCACTGCGCCGGGACGACATCGGACGGCTCACCCCGGGCGCCCGCGCCGACCTGCTGCTGCTCGACGCCCCGAGCCATGTGCACCTGGCCTACCGGCCCGGTGTGCCCCTGGTGAGCGAGGTGTGGCGGCGCGGGGTTCGCGTGGCCTGATCAGGCGGCCCCCGCCCGCCACCGCTGACCGGCGCCGGCGCGCGTGGGCTCCAGCGACAGCCCGTCGCCGGCGCCGCCGTCGGGAGTGAGGGCCGTCCCGAAGTCGATGACGGGGCGGATCAGCCCGTCCCCGTCCACCACGAACATCAGGTTCCGCCCGTTGCGGCCCGACACCGAGTCGCAGTCCCAGATCCCGACGCCCCGGTCCGTGTCGCCCCGGCTGTCCAGGCAGAAGCCGGGGTCGGCGGCCGACTGCAGCACCCCGCGGTCCTCGTCGACCCGCCAGCGCTGGGTGCGCGACCCGGAGCAGCGGGCCGTGACCACGTCGGTCCCGTCGAAGAAGGCGCCGCCCACGTCCAGGCACAGTCCCGAACCGGCGTTCACGACCTGCGCGAACGAGGAGGACGGCGGGCGCGGGGTGGAGGACGGCGGTCGTGGCGTCGCCGTCCTCGTGGGCGTCGGACTCGGAGTCGGCGAGGGTGACTTCGAGGTCCGTGAGGGTGACGGTGACGGTGACGGCGGAGGCGACGACGTCGACGACGTGGTCGGTTCGGTCGCCGCCGAACTCGTCACCGCCGTCGGAGGCACGCTGACCGCCGCGCCCGCCGAGTCCCCCGCCTCCGATCCGCCCCGCGCCCCCAGGAACACCACCAGCGGCAGCAGAGCCACCCCGAGCGCCGCCGACACCAGGACGAGCTGACGGCGGTCCGGCCGTGTCTCCCGCACGCGTACGGGCCGTACCCGCGTGCCCCGGCCGGAGGCCGGCGTCTCCCGGGCCGCACCCCCGGTGTACGCCGTACCGCCCCACGGCAGCAGCCCCTCCGCCAGGGCCGCGCGCGGGGTGTCCCGCAGCGCCGCCAGCTCGTCGTGGGCGGCGGCGCAGTGCGCGCAGCGCGCCATGTGGGCCTGCAGATCGGCGCTGTCGCGCGGGTTGTCCGGCCGTACGGACTCCTCGATGAGACGGCCGAAGTCCGGGCAGTCCGGGTCGTCGGAGGCGGCGAGGCGGGTGTGCAGACAGGCGCGGGCGAGCTGCTGGAGCGCCGGGCCGGTGCCGTAGGCGACGTCCTCGCGGGTGAGGCCGAGCAGGGTCGCCGTGCGCTCGGGCGGCTCCCCCTCCACGATCCCGTACCAGACCAGGCCCTGGGCACGGTCCGGCAGGGACTGGAAGGCGGTGAGCATGGGCGGGAGCGGCCCGTCGGGGCCGGTCGTGCGCAGCAGGAGCAGCAGGGCGGGGTCGAGGCCCGCCGCCCGTTCGTCCGTCGCCCAGGTCCCGGCCGTCCGGGCGGCGAGGAGCAGGAGGTGGTGCCGCCAGGGCAGGCCGGGGTCGATGCCGCGCGCGGCCCGCCGGGCAGCCGATGTGACGGCCCCGGCGGCCAGTTGACGCGCCAGGGCGTCGTCGGGGGCGCACAGCCGGGCGTAGGCGAGGACGTGCGGGAGGTGGCGGGCGCGCAGCTCCTGGAGGGCGGGGTACGCCGTGGTCGTGTGACCGCGCAGCAGTTCGGTCAGCCGGGCGTCGGAGGTGTCCGCGTGGATCCGGGAACCGGTGTCCTCATGGTCGTGGCCTGTCTCCTCGGCCCCAGTCATCCCGCCGCCTCCTCGCAGCCGTTCGACCCGCGCGGACGGGCAACCGGCGGGTATGACGGCTCATAGTGGAGGAGGGGGAGCCCTGGGGAAAGGGTTTCCGCCGGTAACCCCTACGGTCGCCACGGGACCCGCACAGCACTGTGCCCGGTGCCCGGCCGACTGGTTTCGGCGGGGCACCGGGCACAGTCCCGGGGTCCGGAGGGGTGTCGTCGGCCTCCGACGGCCCGTCACTCCTCGATCGTCAGGCCCTTTCTGAGCCGGACCAGCGTCCGCGACAGCAGGCGTGAGACATGCATCTGGGAGATGCCGAGTTCCTCGCCGATCTCGGACTGGGTCATGCCGGCGACGAACCGCAGGGACAGGATCTGGCGGTCGCGCGGCGGGAGTTCGGCGATGAGCGGCTTGAGGGAGGCGACGTACTCGATGCCCTCGATGCCGTTGTCCTCGTAGCCGATCCGGTCGGCCAGCGCGCCCTCGGCGTCGTCCTCCTCGGGCTGGGCGTCCAGCGAGGAGGCGGTGTAGGCGTTCGACGCGGCCATACCCTCGACGACCTCGTCACGGGTGAGGCCGAGGCGCTCGGCGAGCTCGGCCACCGTGGGGGCGCGGTCGAGCTTCTGGGCGAGTTCGTCGCCGGCCTTGGCCAGGTCGAGCCGGAGCTCCTGGAGGCGGCGCGGCACCCGCACGGACCACGAGGTGTCACGGAAGAAGCGCTTGATCTCGCCGATGATGGTCGGCATCGCGAAGGTGGGGAACTCCACTCCGCGGCTGAGCTCGAAACGGTCGATCGCCTTGATCAGGCCGATCGTGCCGACCTGGATGATGTCCTCCATCGGCTCGCTGCGCGAGCGGAAGCGGGAGGCGGCGAACTTGACGAGGGCGAGGTTGAGTTCGACCAGGGTGTTGCGGACGTACGAGTAGTCGTGGGTGCCTTCCTCCAGCGACTCCAGCCGCTCGAAGAGGGTCTTGGACAGGGCCCGCGCGTCCACCGGCCCCACCTCGTCGTACGGGGGGATGTCCGGAAGCCCGGCGAGTGCGTCGAACTGAGCGAAGTCCTGGCCGGGGGCCGGTTCGGCGGATACGCCGCCGCGCTCGACGGGATCCGGGTTCTCCGGTCGGGGTGCCGACGTCGCGACGGGGGTATGCGATGCGTCGAGCCGGGGTGACATGATGTCCTCCATCGTTCTCGGCATATGGCTGCCGAAGCCGTTGCGTGCACTGCGGTGTGCGGCGCCTCCAAAGCCGGCCGAGTCGGTTGCGTGTCTCTACTAGCCCTATCGGCTTTGCAGAGCCCACCGCAAGTGCGCTCTGTCCATAAATGTCCGTTTGTGGGTGGATGTTCGGGTGTTGGAGGGCGTAGGGAAGGCGTAGTGTTCGACAGCGTCAGTCAGCAGCCACGACGTCGGGAGTGAGAGACGGCATGGACCGCGGGACGGTCGGCAGCGCACAGTCTGGCCGACTTCTGGTGGAGGTTCGCGAAGAGGGCTCCAGTGCCGTCGTGACCCCGGTGGGTGAGTTGGACCACCACACCGCAGATCTGTTGCGTGAGCCACTCGACGAGTGCCTCACGAAGGGTTTCAGCCGACTGGTGGTCGACTGTTCCCGGCTGGAGTTCTGCGACTCCACGGGCCTGAACGTGCTGCTCGGGGCGCGTCTGAAGGCGGAGGCCGCCGGCGGTGGGGTTCACCTGGCCGGAATGCAGCCCGTCGTCGCGCGTGTGTTCGAGATCACGGGGGCCGAGGCCGTCTTCACGGTCCACGACACCCTGGAGGCCGCCCTCGCCGACGGAAGCGCCGGCTCCGGCTGACCCCTTGTGTCGCCCGCGCAACGGACGTCACATCTTTCGGCCGAAGAAGAGGGGTGTTCCACCGCTCGGGTCGGGCAGGAGAGATCCTGGAACCGTCGGCTGTGACGTCGGCCACCGGCAGGGCCGTGACCGGCGCTCCGGGCAAGGGTCGTGTACTGGTGTACTGACTCTGCGTACAGATCCATTGAAGAGTTGAACGTTCAACTGGTGAATCGGTGAGGTGAAGCGCTGATGAGCACCACCCGGCCTTTCTCGCCGGGCGACCGCGGCCCGGAGCCCAGCGGCGCTTCCGGGTCGTCCGGGGCCGCTGCTCCGGCGCCGGACGGCTCCACGGAGGGCCCACCGGCCGTGGAGGCGTCCGCGAGCCCCCCCAGGGCTTCCCTGGCGCCCGTGGAGCCCGCGCAGCCGTCCGTGGCGCGTCAGGTCCGCACGCTGGACTTCACGGACCAGAGCGGCGTCGTCCCGCTCGCCCGTGACTTCGCCCGGCAGGCGCTGTACGCGTGGGGCTGGCTGCCGGCCGCCTCCGCCGACCGGAGGGCCGCCGCCGAGGACGTCCTGCTGGTGGTCTCCGAACTCGTCACCAACGCCTGTCTGCACGCCGAGGGCCCCGACGCACTGCTGATCGCCTACGACAACAAGGTGATCCGGGTCGAGGTGTCCGACAAGGGCACCGGCCAGCCCTCCCCCCGTACACCGCACCGCGCGGGCCGCCCCGGCGGCCACGGCATGTTCATCGTGCAGCGGCTGTGCCTGGACTGGGGCGTCGTCCGTAGCGCGGGGCAGGTCGGGAAGACCGTGTGGGCGGAGCTGGGCGCTCCGGCCTGACCCGTCCGGCCGCGGGAAGAATCGGTTTTCCCGTGGCCTTTCCGTTCCGTCCCCTGCGGGCTCTCGCCTTTCCGGCCCCCTCGCCTCAGCGCGGGCCGCTGCCGAAGCGCCCACGCGCCCGGCCTCGGGGCATCCGGGGTCACCACCCCCTCCCTTCGGCGCACTCACGATCGCCACCACTCCGGCGTGCGCCGCGTCTTCCTTCCTCAGGGCCCCGGGCGTACCTTGACGGCCGATCTGATACGCCGTCAGGAATGAGGGGACCGTGTCGAAGCAGAAGCGAACCGCCGCGCTCGGTACGGCCGCGGCCCTGGCCGGTTCGGCGGTGCTGCTGGCCGCCCCCGCGGCCCGGGCCGAGGTCGTCGACGTCGACTACGCCTGCAAGACGCCGATCGGCGACAAGAACGCCGTCTCGCCCATCGACATCAAGGGCGTCCGCAGCGGCGCCGGTTACAGGATCACGATGTCGTGGCAGAAGGGCGTCTCGTCCAGCCCGGTCGAGCTCGGCAAGGGCGCGATGAGCCCGAGCGCCACCATCGAGGTGGGCGGCGCGGACAGCGGCACCCTGAACGTGACCGGCCCGGCCAACCAGGAAGCGATACCGGCCAACACCCCCATCAAGATCAGTGATCTGACGGGCACTTACACCCCGGGGAAGAGCGGCAGGGTCACCTTCACCGCGGGCGTGCTCACCATCAAGGCGCTCGGCACCACGACCACCTGCACCCCCACCGGCGATCCGGGCCCCTCGCTCACCCTCGACGTGACGGCGGCGGGCGGCGGGGGAGCGGGCGGCACCTCCTCGTCCGGCGGCGACCCGGCGGCCGGGCTGCCGCGCACCGGCCCCGAGGACTCCGCGATCGCCCTCGGCACGCTCGGCGGCACCGTCCTCCTGGCGGGCGCGGCGGGCGCGCTGTGGCTGACGCGGCGGCACCGGCCGGCCGGCCGCTGACCGCTCGCCCGAGCCGCCGGAGCCACCGATGCCGTCAGCCGTCCGCGTCCTGTGCCTGTCCCCGCTCGCGCTGACGGCGGCCACCCCGCCGGCCGCCGCCGACGCGCCCTGGTCGGCCGCGCCCTCCGGCGGCGGACGTCCCTTCTTCCACGCCGAGGGCGCGCCCGGCACGGTCCTCGAGGACACAGTGTCCGTGGCCGACCCGGGCGGGCGGCCGCTCACCGTACGGCTGACCGGTGACGGCGTCCGGCTCGCCTTCGCCGAGCGGTCCGTCCGGATCCCGGCCCGCACCCGCGCCGACGTCCCGTTCACCGTGGCAGTCCCGGTCGCCGCCGCCCCCGGCGTCCGCTCCGGGGCGGTCGTCGCCCGGGACCAGGACGGCCACACCCGGACCGTCCCCCTCCGGCTGCGCGCGACCGGCCCTGAACCGACCGCGCTGACCGTCGAGCGGGTGGCCGTGGGCGCCGACGGCATCACGTACGAGCTGGTCAACCGGGGGACGGTGCCGCTCGCCCCGCGGCCGGCGATCCGGCCCGACGGGCTCTTCGGGCGCCTCCTCGACCGAGGCGCCCGGGCCCTCGGCGTCGATCTGCCGCCGGGCGGCCGTACACGGCGCACCGAGCCGTGGCCCGGGCGGCCCGCGCTCGACGCCGGCGACGTGCGCCTGACGGTGACGGCGGCGGGCGGGGCGGGCGACACCGCGGGGACGCCGGCCCGGTTCGTGCCCCGGGGCGCGGTGACGGGGACCGCGGGGGCGCCGGCGGCGGGGGCCGCCCTGATCGCCGTACGACGACGGCGCGGACCGGAAAGGCAGGCCGAGCCGAGGGGAGCGCGCACATGAACGGCGGGGCGCGACGGATGGTGCTGGTGGCGGTGCTCGCGCTGCTGCTGCCACCGGCGGCGGGAACGGCGTCGGCGGCGGACCGGCCCACGGTGCGGCTGTCCGCGTCCCAGGCGGGCACGGGCGGTTCGGTCACCGTCAGCGGCAGCGGCTGGCGGCCCCGCGCCCTGCTGATGCTCCTCGTGTGCGGTCAGGCCGTACCGACGACCGGGGTGCGCGGCACCGACTCCTGCGCCAACGCCGACGGCAGGGCCGTGACGACGGACGCCGAGGGGCGCTTCCGGCGGAAGCTGCCGGTGGCCGAGCCGCCGGTGCCGTGCCCCTGTGTGGTGCACGCGGCGACGGCGACCGGGCCGAGGGCCGAGGCCGACGCCGTCTTCCAGGTCGCCGGACACGCCGTGGAACCGCTGCCCGCCGAACCGCTGGGCGGACGCCTGTCGGTGCTCACGGACACCCGGCTGGACGGCTCGGACGGCCTGCTGACCTGGTTCGGCGCCCCGGCGGAGCGCACGCTCGTCCTCACCGTCGGCAACGTGGGCACCTCGCCGGTGCGCGACCCGGTCTTCCAGGTGGGGACCTCCCACGGGGTGTTCGCCCCGCGGTGGGAGGAGCAGCGGTGGCGCGGCACGGTCCGGCCCGGCGGGAAGGCCCGCATCGAGCTGCCGGTGGAGCTCGCCGCCGGGGCGCACGGCGCCTACACGGTGACCCTGAAGTACGGCGGCCGGGTGCTGGCCGAGCAGCCCTGGGACGTGGGCCGCCCGTGGGGCGTGACGCTGTTCTGGATCCTGGCGGCGGTCGTCGTGCCGGCCGCGGTGTTCCGCGCCGGGATGGCGCTCGTCGACCGGGTCCGGCCGCGGCGGACCGCCCCCAGGCCCCGGACACGTCTGCCCGGACCGGCCCCGCGTCTCGTCGGCCTGAGGCCGCGTGAGCGGGCACGGCACTCCTCGCGCCCGTCCCCGGCCCTGCCGTGGTTCGCCCCGGACCGCGACCCCGGCGCATCGCGTGACGACAGCCCCACGAGTCCTGCGACCCGGAAGGGACCCCCGTGAGCGAGCCGAGGAGAGCCACATCCCCCAGGGCCCGCAGAGCGGGCGCGGCGGGCGCCGGCCTGCCGCTGGGCGTGTCCGCCGCCCCGGCGCAGGCGGCCGAGGTGTCGTACGCGACCGAGTGCGTACCGCCTCCGGTCTCGGGGCTGCCGCCGGTCCAGGGCACCACGACCGTGGCGGTCGGCGCGCCCGCGCGGGCCAGGACCGGCGACGAGGTCGAGACCGTCTGGACGTTCGTCCAGGCGGCGTCGGAGAATCCGGACATCCTCGACCTGGGCGGTGGGGGGAACGATCCTGCTGCTGGGGGGCGCGGTGTTCACCTTCCTTCCGGGGCGTCCGCGCTGACCACGGCGTCCGGGAACGCCGGAGGGCCACCGCGCGCGTGGCGTGCGGTGGCCCTCCGGGCGGACTCGGGGACGGACGTCAGTTGACGCTGCCCATGAGCTCCTTGACCTTCTTGCGGTACATCCAGACCGCGAACCCGGCGATCACGGCGAGCGTGGCCTCCAGGGCGACGATGCCCGTCTTGTTCAGGTCGACGCCCGCGATGGAGAGCAGACCGGTGGTGGCGTCACCGGCGGTGACGGCCAGGAACCAGACACCCATCATCTGGGAGGCGTACTTGGCCGGGGCCATCTTCGTGGTGACCGACAGGCCGACCGGGGACACCATCAGCTCACCGACGGTCTGCACGAAGTAGATCGCCGCCAGCCACAGCGCGGCCGCCTTGTGGCCGCCGTCGGCGATCGACAGCGGGGCCAGGAAGAGGAAGAAGGACGCGCCGACCAGGATCAGGCCCAGGGCGAACTTCGACGCGGTGCTCGGCTCCTTGCCCCGCTTGGCCAGTGCGATCCACGCCCAGGCGAAGACCGGGGCCAGCGCCATGATCATGACCGGGTTGACCGACTGGTACCAGGAGACCGGGAAGCCCCAGCCGAAGACCGAGTTGTCGGCCGAGGACTCGGCGAACAGGGAGAGCGTCGAGCCACCCTGGTCGTAGATCATCCAGAACACGGCGGCGGCGACGAAGAACCAGATGTACGCGGTCAGCTTGGACTGCTCGCCGCGGTCGAGCTGCTTGTCGCGCTTCATCCGGCCGATGACCATGACGGGGATGATCAGACCGGCGAGGGTGATCGGGACCAGCAGCCAGTTCAGCGTGTAGACGCCGGAGAAGCCGACGATCGCGTAGAAGACCAGGGCCACGGCGGCCCAGAAGCCGGCCTTGCGCAAGGTCGCGGCCTTCTGCTCGGCGGTCAGCGGCGTGGGGACGATGTCCGACCGGGAGTTCAGGTGGCGGCTGCCCAGCAGGAACTGGGCCAGACCCAGCGCCATGCCCAGCGCGGCGAGCGCGAAGCCCAGGTGCCAGTTGACGCTCTCACCGACGGTGCCGATGACCAGCGGGGCGGCGAAGGCGCCCAGGTTGATCCCGATGTAGAAGATCGTGAAGCCACCGTCGCGGCGCGGGTCCTCCGGGCCGTTGTAGAGGTGGCCGACCATCGTCGAGATGTTGGCCTTGAGCAGGCCGGATCCGATCGCCACCAGGCCGAGGCCGGCGAAGAAGCTGCCGGACCAGGGGAGGGCGAGCGTCAGGTGGCCGAGCATGATCACGGCACCGGCCACGGCCACCGTCTTGCGCGGGCCGAGCACGCGGTCGGCGAACCAGCCGCCCGGCAGGGCGAGCAGGTAGACGAGCGAGAGGTAGACCGAGTAGATCGCCGTGGCCGTGGTGGCACTGAGGCCCAGGCCGGCCGGAGCGACGAGGTACAGCGGGAGCAGAGCCCTCATGCCGTAGTAGGAGAAGCGCTCCCACATCTCGGTCATGAAGAGGGTGGCCAGTCCGCGGGGGTGGCCGAAGAAGGTGCGATCGGAACCGGGCATTCCGGTGGGGGCCGAGTCCTTCGTCAGGCTGGACGCCATGGTCGTTCCTTGCTGTCGGGACGCGTGTCGAATGGAGCGGTCACGCGCCCGGTGGGGGGCGGCCGGCACCGGCGGACGAAACCGTCGTCCCCACGTCCTCGGGGAGTCCGTCCGGATGAGGGACGGAAGACGGCGACCGCCGGGATCCACGCCCCCGCCATCGGAGGCCCGGCCACAGGTCATTGCCGTTCCGGGGCCAGGAGCGACCCCTACGCAAGAAGAGACCCCCGGCGTCAAGTGGCCGGAGGTCCCCGCAGTGCTACAGGCGTAGATTCACCATACGTCAGGACACCGCCCCATATGGAAGGTCTTGAGACGCGAATCACAGGTTTTGACGCAACCGCGCACACCCATTCGAAGGCCCCTCCAGGGTCGCACCTTCCGCGCATGGTCTGTACCAGACCCGGAGGAAGGTAAGAAGGACGACGGAGAACGGTAAGAAGCAACGGGTTGATCCCGCCCCGGCGCCCGACGCGCGCGGACTACCATCAGCTCATGACCCGAGTACTGCTCGCCGAGGACGACGCGTCCATTTCGGAGCCGCTGGCCCGCGCACTGCGCCGGGAAGGGTACGAGGTCGAGGTCCGCGAGGACGGGCCCACCGCCCTCGACGCCGGGATGCAGGGCGGCATCGACCTCGTCGTGCTGGACCTCGGGCTGCCCGGCATGGACGGGCTCGAGGTGGCCCGCCGGCTGCGGGCCGACGGTCACGCCGTGCCCATCCTGATCCTGACCGCGCGCGCCGACGAGGTCGACACCGTCGTGGGGCTGGACGCGGGCGCCGACGACTACGTCACCAAGCCGTTCCGGCTCGCCGAGCTGCTCGCGCGCGTCCGGGCCCTGCTGCGGCGCGGCTCCGCCGAACCCCAGCAGCCGCCCGCCACGCACGGCGTGCGGATCGACGTCGAGTCGCACCGGGCGTGGATGGGCGACGAGGAACTCCAGCTCACCGCCAAGGAGTTCGACCTGCTGCGGGTGCTGGTGCGCGACGCGGGCCGGGTGGTCACCCGCGACCAGCTCATGCGCGAGGTCTGGGACACCACCTGGTGGTCCTCCACCAAGACCCTGGACATGCACATCTCCTGGCTGCGTAAGAAGTTGGGCGACGACGCGGCGAACCCCCGCTACATCGCGACGGTGCGGGGCGTGGGTTTCCGCTTCGAGAAGAGCTGAGCCGCGGGCCCCGTACCGGTTCCCGAGCCCGACAGGTGAGTAACACGCCATGCGCCGCCGACTGATCCAGTCCACCCTCGCCGTCGTCCTCGTCGTGATCGCCGTGTTCGGGGTGTCCCTGGTGATCGTCGAGACCCGGACGATCACCAACACCGCGCAGGAGCGGGTGGACACCGAGGCGGTGCGGCTGGCCAGCATCGTCGACAGCCGGCTGCTGGGCGACGAGACCGTCGACGCCGCCGTGCTGCGCGATCAGATCCAGGGCGACCGCTACGCCGAGATCCGCATTCCCGGCAAGCCCGTGATCGAGGTCGGCGACCGGCCCGGCGGGGACGTCATCAGCGCCCGCGAGCGGGGCGAGGAGGGCGAGACGGTCACCGTCCAGGAGCCGCGCTCCTCCGTGACCCGCGAGGTCGGCCGGACCCTGCTGATCATCGCCGCGGTGGCCCTGCTCGCGGTGATCGCGGCCGTCCTGCTCGCGGTGCGCCAGGCCAACCGGCTGGCCTCACCGCTCACCGACCTCGCCGAGACGGCGGAACGGCTCGGCTCGGGCGACCCCCGCCCCCGCCACAAGCGCTACGGCGTGCCGGAGCTGGACCGGGTCGCCGACGTACTGGACTCCTCCGCCGAGCGCATCGCGCGGATGCTGACGGCGGAGCGGCGCCTGGCCGCCGACGCCTCGCACCAGCTGCGCACCCCGCTGACCGCGCTGTCCATGCGGCTGGAGGAGATCACCCTCACCGACGACCCCGACACGGTGAAGGACGAGGCGACCATCGCGCTGACGCAGGTGGAGCGGCTGACGGACGTCGTGGAGCGGCTGCTGACCAACTCGCGGGATCCCCGCAGCGGCTCCGCGGTCACCTTCGACCTCGACGAGGTGATCCAGCAGCAGCTCGCGGAGTGGCGCCCGGCGTACCGCAGCGCGGGCCGGGCCATCGTCAGCTCGGGCAAACGGCACCTGACGGCGGTCGGCACCCCGGGCGCGGTCGCGCAGGTGCTGGCCGCCCTGATCGAGAACTCGCTCATGCACGGCGGGGGCACGGTGGCGCTGCGCACCCGCGTCACCGGCAACCAGGCGGTCATCGAGGTCACGGACGAGGGGCCCGGCATCCCGGCCGACCTGGGAGCCCGCATCTTCGAGCGCGCCATCAGCGGCCGCAACTCCACCGGGATCGGCCTGGCGGTCGCCCGCGACCTCGCCGAGGCGGACGGGGGCCGGCTGGAGATGCTGCAGACGAACCCGCCGGTCTTCGCCCTGTTCCTGTCCCGCACGGCCCCGCCGAAGAAGTCGTCCGGGGACACGGAGCCCACGGTCCGCTAGGGCGTGTTTCGCGAGGTGCCCCGGAGGGTCCGGCGAGCGGTCAGCCCACCCGCTGGCGGGTGGCCTTGTCCGAGCCGCGGCGCGACTCCAGGAACGATTCCCCACCGGCCACCGGGTCCTTCTGCACCGGCAGCGCACGGAACACCCACGTGCGGTAGGACCAGAAGCGGAACAGCGTGGCGACGCCGATGCCGAGGAACTTGAAGATGTTGCTCTGCAGCGGGCTGTCCCAGCCGAACCCGTAGGTCGCCGTGTAGAGCACCCCGTTCTCGATGACCAGGCCCGCCGCACTGAACAGCAGGAACAGGGTCATCTCCTTGGTGCGCCGGCCCTTGTCGCGGTCGCGGTAGGTGAAGTAGCGGAAGCCGAGGTAGTTGAAGATGATCGCGACGACGGTCGCGATGACGCTCGCCCGCACCACCTGCAGGTCGGTCACCTGCCGTACGAGGTTGAACACGAGCAGGTTGACCAGCAGCCCCACCCCGCCCACCGCACCGAACTTGGCGACCTCGCGGACCAGCCGGTCCAGGCGCCGCCGCACCGTACCGCGCGCAGCGGGCGCCTCCTGAAGCCCCGAGGAACCACGTTCCATGGTCGTGAAGGCTCCTGTCGGTCGGTGGTCGTCAACTCCGCCATGCTAACCAGCCCCCTCGGTGATCGCCCGCGTGTGGTGTCCCGGGTCGGGAAGAGCCCTGGAAAAGTCCGGTAAGAGGGGTGCCCGGCGGGGCCGATACCCTAGAGGCGTGACGTTCCCGGTAGTCGGCATGGTCGGCGGGGGTCAGCTCGCTCGTATGACACACGAGGCGGGCATCCCGCTCGGCATCAGGTTCAAGCTCCTCAGTGACACTCCTCAGGATTCCGCGGCGCAGGTCGTCGGTGATGTCGTCGTAGGCGACTACCGCGACCTCGACACGCTGCGCGCGTTCGCGCAAGGGTGCGATGTGATCACCTTCGATCACGAACATGTACCCACCGAGCACCTCAGGGCCCTGGAGGCGGACGGCATCCCCGTGCGCCCCGGCCCCGACGCGCTGGTGCACGCCCAGGACAAGGGCGTGATGCGGAAGAGGCTCGATGCGATCGGGGTGCCCTGCCCCCGGCACCGCATCGTGAGCGACCCGCGGGACGTCGCCGCGTTCGCCGCCGAGGGGGACGGCTTCCCGGTCGTCCTGAAGACGGTCCGCGGCGGCTACGACGGCAAGGGCGTCTGGGTCGTCGACTCCGTCGAGGAGGCCGCCGAGCCGTTCCGTGCCGGCGTCCCGGTCCTCGCCGAGGAGAAGGTCGACTACGTCCGCGAGCTCGCCGCCAACGTCGTGCGCTCCCCGCACGGCCAGGCCGTCGCCTACCCGGTCGTCGAGTCCCGGCAGGTGAACGGCGTCTGCGACACCGTCATCGCCCCGGCCCCCGATCTGGACGAGACCCTCGCCCTGCAGGCCGAGGAGATGGCGCTGCGGATCGCGAAGGAACTCGGCGTCGTCGGCCACCTCGCCGTCGAGCTGTTCCAGACCCGCGACGGCCGCATCCTCGTCAACGAACTCGCGATGCGCCCGCACAACTCCGGCCACTGGAGCCAGGACGGCGCGATCACCAGCCAGTTCGCCAACCACGTCCGGGCCGTCCTCGACCTCCCCCTCGGCGACCCGCGCCCCCGCGCCACGTGGACCGTCATGGTCAACGTCCTCGGCGGCGACTACCCGGACATGTACTCCGCGTACCTGCACTGCATGGCCCGCGACCCCCAGCTCAAGATCCACATGTACGGCAAGGACGTGAAGCCCGGCCGCAAGGTCGGTCATGTGAACACCTACGGCGACGACCTCGACGACGTGCTGGAACGCGCCCGTCACGCTGCCGGCTACCTGAGAGGCACGATCACCGAATGAGCCCCGTTGTTGGCATCGTCATGGGGTCGGACAGCGACTGGCCCGTCATGGAGGCCGCCGCCAAGGCCCTCGACGAGTTCGAGATCGCCTACGAGGTCGACGTCGTCTCCGCGCACCGCATGCCCCGCGAGATGATCACCTACGGCGAGCACGCGGCCGAGCGCGGACTGAAGGTGATCATCGCCGGCGCCGGCGGCGCCGCCCACCTGCCGGGCATGCTCGCCTCCGTCACCCCGCTGCCCGTCATCGGCGTCCCCGTCCCGCTGAAGTACCTCGACGGCATGGACTCCCTGCTGTCCATCGTGCAGATGCCGGCCGGCGTGCCCGTCGCCACCGTCTCCGTCGCCGGTGCCCGCAACGCCGGCTTGCTCGCCGCCCGGATCCTCGCCGCGCACGACGAGGAGCTGCTGCAGCGGATGAGCGAGTTCCAGCAGGAGCTGAACGACCAGGCGACCGAGAAGGGCAAGCGGCTGCGGGCCAAGGTCGAGGGCGCCGCCGGCTTCGGCTTCGGCGCCGGGAAGTGACGCCGGTGACCTCCCTGGAGGCCGCCCGGGACCTGCTGCGCGAGTTCCCGGTCGTCGACGGCCACAACGACCTGCCCTGGGCGCTGCGCGAACAGGTGCGCTACGACATAGCGGCCCGCGACATCGCCGCCGACCAGAGCGCCCACCTGCACACCGACATACCGCGCCTGCGCGCCGGGGGTGTGGGCGCCCAGTTCTGGTCGGTGTACGTCCGCTCGGACTACGCCGGCGACCAGGCGGTCAGCGCCACCCTGGAACAGATCGACTGCGTACGGCAGCTGCTGGCGCGCTACCCGGCCGACCTGCGCCCGGCGCTGACGGCCGCCGACATGGAGGCGGCCCGCGCCGAGGGCCGTATCGCCTCCCTGATGGGCGCCGAGGGCGGCCACTCGATCGCGGAGTCCCTGGCGACGCTGCGGGCGCTGTACGCGCTCGGCGTCCGTTATATGACGCTCACGCACAACGACAACATCGCGTGGGCCGACTCGGCGACCGACGAGCCCGGCGTGGGCGGCCTGTCCGCCTTCGGGCGCGAGGTCGTGCGGGAGATGAACCGCGAGGGCATGCTGGTGGACCTCTCGCACGTGGCGGCCACGACGATGCGCGACGCGCTCGACACCACCGCCGCCCCGGTGATCTTCTCCCACTCCTCGTCCCGCGCGGTCTGCGACCACCCGCGCAACATCCCCGACGACGTGCTGGAACGCCTCCCCGCCAACGGCGGCGTCGCGATGGTCACGTTCGTGCCGAAGTTCGTCCTCCAGGCGGCCGTCGACTGGACCGCCGCGGCCGACGAGAACATGCGGGCCCACGGCTTCCACCACCTCGACACCACCGCCGAGGCGATGAAGGTGCACCGCGCCTTCGAGGACGGCAACCCGCGTCCGGTCGCCACCGTGGCCACGGTCGCCGACCACCTCGACCACATGCGCGAGGTCGCCGGGATCGACCACCTCGGCATCGGCGGCGACTACGACGGCACCGCGTTCACGCCCGACGGCCTGAACGACGTCACCGGCTACCCGAACCTGATCGCCGAACTGCTGGACCGCGGCTGGTCGAGGACCGACCTGGCCAAGCTGACCTGGCGCAACGCCGTCCGGGTGCTCGGCGCGGCCGAGGACGTCGCCCGGGACCTCCAGGCCACCCGCGGACCGTCCAACGCCACCCTCGCGGAGCTGGACGCCTGACCAGCGGGGGTGGGCTGGGCCGGCCGCGCCGCGCCTACCCCCGAACGCCCTACTCACCGAGAAGCCCCCGCGCCCACGTGCGACGGTGAACCGTACGACCGCTGATCAGGACGCCGATCCCGTACGGAGACCGTCATGGCAGAGCTCAAGTACGACGCCGGGGCCGAGGCCGGCGCGACGGACGATCTGCCCGCACCGCTCATCGAGGAACACCCAGGACCGGTCCTGGACCCCGCAGCGGCCGACCTGCTCACGCGCGCCCGCGCCCTGCTCGACGCCCACCCCGTCGCCGACGGATACAGCGGCCTGCCCCGGGCGCTTCGCCGGCTGTCCTGGTTCGACCTGGAACTCGGCGAGAGCGCCGTCGACACCGATGTGCCGCGTCTGCGCGAGGGCCGCGTCGGCGCGCTGTTCTGGGCGCTGCACCTGGCGGACGGCCTGAGCGGCGACCGGGCCGTCGGCGCCGCCCTGGAGCAGCTCGACCTCGTCAAGACCGTCGTCCGCGCCCACCCGGACGGCCTGCGCCTGGCCTGCGCCCCCGGCCCGGTCACCGACGTCCGGCACAGCGGCCGTACCGCCGTCCTGCCCGGACCCGCCGGGGCCGTCGCCCTCGGCGACTCCCTCGGCATCCTGCGCTCCCTGCACGGCCTCGGGCTGCGCGCTCTGACGCTCACCGGGGTCTCCTGGGCCGGCGAGGCGGGGCTCAGCCGGTTCGGCGAGGAGGTCCTGCGCGAGATGAACCGGCTCGGCGTGCTGGCCGACCTCTCCGGCGCCGGCCCCGACACCGTCCGCCGGGCCTGCGCGGTCTCCAAGGCGCCCGTGCTCTGCACGCGTTCCGCGGCCCGTGCCCTGCGCCCGCACGCGGCCAACCTCCCCGACGACCTGCTGGCCGCGCTCGGCGCCGCCAAGGGGCTGTGCATGGTGCCGCTCGCCGCCGAGCAGACCGGCCCGTCCGTCCGGGACGTCGCCGACCACCTCGACCATGTGCGGGCGCTGGCAGGGGCGGACTGCGTCGGCCTGTCCGGCACCTTCGACACGGGCACCGCCCACCCCCAGGACCTGGCCGATGTCTCCGGCTACCCGCGGCTCGTCGCCGAGCTGCTGCGCCGCGACTGGTCCGAGACCGACATCGCCCTGCTGACCTGGGGGAACGTCCAACGGGTACTGCGCGAGGCCGACTTCGCCGCCCGCGAGGCACAGCGCCGCAGGGAACCCTCGACGGCCACGATCACCGACCTGGACGGCTGACCGCCGCCCGGCTCATCCCTCGTCGATCCGGCACAGGCAGAACGGATGGCCCACCGGGTCGGCGTAGACCCGGAAGCCCTCCTCGTCCTGGGCCTGGAGCAGCCGCGCGCCCAGCTTCAGCACCTTCTCCTGCGCCACGTCGACCTCCTCCCAGGTGGACCCGGCGTCGAAGTCGAGGTGGAACTGCTGGGAGTCGTGGTCCGCCCGCGGCCAGTCCGGCGGGGTGTACCCGGGCGCCCGCTGGAAGGCCAGCCGCGGCCCGTCCGGGAGCCGCAGCACGACCCAGTCCGGGTCCTCGTCCTCGGGGGTGCCGCCGCCGACGCCCGCGTAGAAGCGGGCCAGGGCGCGCGGATCGGGGCAGTCGACGACGACGGAACGCAGACGCGCCGCGGGTGCCATGGAGTCCTCCTCGTCTAGCCGGCACAGAGGCAGAACGGGTGCCCCGCCGGGTCCGCGTAAACCCGGAAGGTCCGCTCGCGGTCGTCGGTCTCCAGCGGCCGCGCGCCCAGCTCCAGCACCGCCTTCTCGGCCGTGTCCAAGTCCTCGACGGTCAGGTCCAGATGGAACTGCTGCGAGTGCTCCGGCGAGGGCCACCGCGGCGGCACGTAGCCGGGCGCGGCCTGGAAGGCCAGCGTCGGCCCACCGGGCACCTTCACGTCCACCCAGTCGCCCTCGTCCACGATCGTGCCGTCCAGCACCCTGGCGTAGAACTCCGCGAGCGCGCGCGGGTCGGGACAGTCCAGGACGACGGAGCCCACTTCGGCGATGGCCATGACTTCCTCCTCGAAGCCTCGGGGTTACCGGCAGACCAGGTCAACCGGTAACGGCGTTACCTCATGCTCCCGTACAGGAGGTAACGTCGCAAGGGGATGGACGAGAAGCGGAGACAGCGGCAGCCATGAGTGACAGATCGCCCGCGCCCGGTGCCCTGGAACTGGTCCAGGCCCTGGTGAACACGGTGGACCTGGAGTCCGGCGCCGACGCGCTCGACACGGCCGAGGGCAGGGCGCGCTTCGGGCTGGGCGAGCCGGACCTGCCCGCCGCGCGCGAGCTGCGGGAGTCCCTGCGCGTGACCCTCCTGGCCCACGCCGGCCACCCGCCGCACCGCACGGTCACCCCGCTCGGCGACCTGCTCGCCGCCGCCCCCCTCGTCGTGGCCGTCGAGCCCGCCGACGGCTCGGCGGCTCTCACCCCCGCCGGCACCGCCCCCCTGCTCTCCCGGGTCGCCGCCGCCGTCGCGCAAGGCCTCGTCGACGGCACCTGGATGCGCCTCAAGGCGTGCGAGGCGGCCGACTGCCACTGGGCGTACTACGACCGCAGTCCGGCCGGCCGCGGCCGCTGGTGCTCGATGCAGGTGTGCGGAGCACGCGCCAAGATGCGCCGGTACCGGGCGAGATGAGCCACCGGACGCACCTTTTGGAAAGGTTGTTGAAGATTCATTCGGCAATGCGCGGTGGTGTGCGGCAGAATGCGAAGGACGCCGTTTCGGCCGACTGAGCCTCGGCCGAAACGGCGTCCTGCGTACAGCGCTGGAAAGGTGGCTAGGCCGTGGGCCGGCCCATCGCCCGGTACGTCCAGCCCGCATCCCGCCACAACTCCGGGTCCAGGGCGTTGCGGCCGTCCAGGATCAGACGCACCGCCGCCACCTCGCCCAGCTCCCGCGGGTCCAGCTCACGGAACTCCCGCCACTCCGTCAGATGCAGCACCACGTCCGCACCCCGCACCGCCTCGGTCGCGCTGTCCGCGTACCCGAGCGTCGGGAACAGCCGCCGGGCGTTCGCCATGCCCTTCGGGTCGTACACCGTCACCTGGCCGCCCTGCAGATGGATCTGCCCGGCGACGTTCAGCGCCGGCGAGTCCCGCACGTCGTCCGAGTCCGGCTTGAACGTGGCACCCAGCACGGCCACCCGCTTGCCCAGGAACGGCCCACCGCCCAGCGCCTGACGCGCCAGCTCCACCATCTGACCGCGCTGCCGCATGTTGATCGAGTCGATCTCGCGCAGGAACGTCAGCGCCTGGTCCGCGCCCAGTTCGCCCGCGCGGGCCATGAACGCCCGGATGTCCTTCGGCAGACAGCCGCCCCCGAACCCGATGCCCGCCCGCAGGAACTTCCGGCCGATCCGGTCGTCGTGCCCGATGGCCTCCGCCAGCTTCGCGACATCGCCGCCGGCCGCCTCGCACACCTCCGCCATCGCGTTGATGAAGGAGATCTTCGTGGCGAGGAAGGAGTTCGCCGAGGTCTTCACCAGCTCCGCCGTCGGGAAGTCCGTGACCACGAAGGGGGAGCCGTCCGCGATCGGCGTCGCGTACACCTCGCGCAGCAGCTTCTCCGCCCGCTCGCTGCGCACCCCCACCACGACCCGGTCCGGGTGCAGGGTGTCCTGCACGGCGAAGCCCTCCCGCAGGAACTCCGGGTTCCAGGCCAGCTCCACCTCGCCCCCGCCGGGCGCCAGCTCCTGCAGCCGCGCCGCCAGCCGGTCCGCGCTGCCCACCGGCACCGTCGACTTGCCCACGACCAGGCACGGCCTGCTCAGATGCTTGGCGAGCGACTCGACCGCCGCGTCGACGTACGACATGTCGCAGGCGTACTCACCGTGCTTCTGGGGCGTGTTCACGCAGACGAAGTGCACATCGCCGAACTCGGCGACCTCCGCCCAGTCCATCGTGAACCGCAGCCGCCCCGTCGAACCCTCGATCCCCGCGACGTGCTTGCGCAGCAGGTCCTCCAGGCCCGGCTCGAACATCGGCACCTCGCCGCGCCCCAGCATCTCGACCTTCTCCGGCACCACGTCCAGGCCCAGCACCTCGAACCCGAGCTCGGCCATGGCCGCGGCGTGTGTGGCGCCGAGATAGCCGGTGCCGATCACGGTGATCTTGAGGGCCATGGGAGGACTCCAGGAGTGAGGACGGGCGATGCGCGCTTGAGCATAGTCAACGGGCCCGGCGGGCAGTTTCCCCGCTGTCGCCAACCTCACGTATCAGTCCCGTGGGGCGGCCTCTAAAATTTGAGTTACTTAACGGTAATTAGCGTCGGCATCACCCTTGCCACACGAGCGTCCCTGGAGCGTGAGAGACCTTGGCCGGATCGGCTGACTTCGACCTGTACCGCCCGACCGAGGAGCACGACATGCTCCGCGACGCGATCCGCTCGCTGGCCGAGGCGAAGATCGCGCCGCACGCCACGGCGGTGGACGAGGAGGCGCGCTTCCCGCAGGAGGCACACGACGCCCTCGTGGGCAACGACCTGCACGCCGTGCACGTCCCCGAGGAGTACGGCGGCGCGGGCGCCGACGCCCTCGCCACGGTCATCGTGATCGAGGAGGTGGCCCGCGTCTGCGCGTCCTCCTCCCTCATCCCCGCCGTGAACAAGCTCGGTTCCCTGCCGGTCATCCTCTCCGGCTCCGAGGAGCTGAAGAAGAAGTACATGACCCCGCTCGCCAAGGGCGACGGCATGTTCTCCTACTGCCTCTCCGAGCCCGACGCGGGCTCCGACGCGGCCGGCATGAAGACCAAGGCCGTCCGCGACGGCGACCACTGGATACTCAACGGCGTCAAGCGCTGGATCACCAACGCCGGTGTCTCCGAGTTCTACACCGTCATGGCGGTCACCGACCCGACCAAGCGCTCCAAGGGCATCAGCGCCTTCGTCGTCGAGAAGTCCGACGAGGGCGTCTCCTTCGGCGCCCCCGAGAAGAAGCTCGGCATCAAGGGCTCCCCGACCCGCGAGGTCTACCTCGACAACGTCCGCGTCCCCGCCGACCGCATGATCGGCGAGGAGGGCACCGGCTTCGCCACCGCGATGAAGACGCTGGACCACACCCGCATCACCATCGCCGCCCAGGCCCTCGGCATCGCCCAGGGCGCCCTCGACTACGCCAAGGGCTACGTCCAGGAGCGCAAGCAGTTCGGCAAGGCCATCGCCGACTTCCAGGGCATCCAGTTCATGCTCGCCGACATGGCCATGAAGATCTCGGCCGCCCGCGCCCTGACCTACCAGGCCGCCGCCGCCTCCGAGCGCGGCGACGCCGACCTCACCTACCTCGGCGCCGCGGCCAAGTGCTTCGCCTCCGACGTCGCCATGGAGGTCACCACCGACGCCGTCCAACTCCTCGGCGGCTACGGCTACACCCGCGACTACCCGGTGGAGCGCATGATGCGCGACGCCAAGATCACCCAGATCTACGAGGGCACGAACCAGGTCCAGCGGATCGTGATGGCGCGCAACCTGCCGTGACCCGACGGGACTTGACGAGCAAGGGCGTCCGGGTGCTTCCGGGCGCCCTTCACTCGTTCGGACCCGTGGCGGTGAGGACGGTGGAGTGAGGGAGTGTGCACCGTATGGGCGTTCTGCAGGGAATTGACGGCGTCCGTCCGATGGCGCCCCACTCCGGGCGGGCGTAGGACGGAAGGGCACGGGGCCCGCTCCGGGCTCCCGCGTCCCCAGGAGGAGTCATGACCCAGCCCGGAACCATGTCCGCGATGACCAAGGAGATGCAGGACTGCGTCGACGCCTGCATGACGTGCCACAGCATCTGTGAGGAGACCATGAGCTCCTGCATGCAGATGGACGGCCAGGGCCAGATGCAGATCATGCGGGCGCTGATGGACTGCGCCGAGACGACCCGCATGTGCGCCGACATGATGATGCGCCGCTCGCCCATGTCGGCGGACATGTGCGCGATGTGCGCCAAGGCGTGCGAGATGTGCGCGGAGGCGTGCATGTCCATGCCAAACGATCCGCAGATGATGCGCTGCGCCGAGGCGTGTCGCCGCTGCGCCGCGACCTGCCGCTCGATGGCCGGCGCCACGATGTAGCACCCCCCGGCAGATGTGCGAGGGCACCCCGGCCGGGGTGCCCTCGCACGGGTGCGGGTGGGCTACTTGCCCGAGACGGTCACCGTCTCGTCGTTCTTCAGCTCCTCCACCAGCTTCTTCACCTTCGCGGTGTCCCACTGGAGGTTGCCGTTGGCGGCGTTGCCCGAGAGCGGCATGTTCATCGACGTGCCGTCGCCGCCGCTGACGCCCTTCATCGCCCAGAACATGGAGGCCAGGTCCCACAGGCCCATGTCCTCGTCGACGATCAGCGAGTCCAGGCCCGCGCCCATCGTCGGGTAGAGCTTGAAGGGGTTCAGGACGGTGCCCGGGGTCGCCACCTGGTTCGCCAGGGCCGACAGGAACTTCTGCTGGTTCTTGGTGCGGTCCAGGTCGGAGCCGGGCAGCGCGTACCGGGTGCGGACGAAGGCCAGGGCCTCCTCGCCGTTCAGGGTCTGCTTGCCCTTCTTGAAGTCGGCGCCGGACTTCTTGTCCTTGATGTCCCGCGGGATGTCGATCTCGACGCCGCCGACCGAGTCCACGATGTTCGCGAAGCCGGCGAAGCCGATCTCGACGTAGTGGTCGATGTGCAGCCCGGTGTTGGCCTCGACGGTGCGCACCAGCAGCTCGGGGCCGTCCTCCGCATAGGCCGCGTTCAGCTTGGTCTGGCGTCCGGTGCCCTGGTAGAGCTTCCCGGAATCCGAGCCCTTGTACGACGGGATCGTGATGTTCGAGTCGCGGGGCAGCGAGATCAGCGTGGGGCTGCCGCTTCCGGTGTGCAGGATCATCATCGAGTCCGTGCGCTTGCCCTCGGCGGACCCGGTGTGCAGGTTCTTCTTCTGCTCGTCGGTCATGCCGGCACGGCTGTCGGAGCCGACGATCAGGTAGTTGGTGCCCTCGCCCGCCTCCGGCCGGTCGATGACCTTGGACAGGTCGACCTCGCGGTTGAGCTTGGAGTCGGCCCAGAAGTAGGTGGCGACGCTCGTCACGACCAGCAGCGTGACCAGGGTGATCGCGGTCACCTTGATCCGGCGCCGCCAGTTCGGCGCGGGCCGGGAGCCGCGGGTCCCGGCGCCGCCGTGGCCGCCGCCTCCGCCGCCGTACACCTGACCGGTGTTGAAGCCGCTGTCGTACCCGTCGTCGTAGCCGCCACCGCCGTGTCCACCGTGGCCCTGGCCGTTGACGTACGACGGCTGCCGGGGCACACCGCCGTAGCCCTGCCCGGGCGGCGCACCCTGACCGCGGCGGACCTGCCGCATCACACGGGCGCTCTCCGGCCGCGCGCTCGCGCTGCCGCGTCCGTAACCGGTGCCGCGGTCGTCGCCATCCCATCCCTGGGGCCAGTCATTCATGCGCCCAAGTGTGCAGGGCACGACCGGGTCCCCCACAAGGTTCGGAGGAAAATAGAGGCACGGCTGTTGCGAACCCAACACAAAGTCCGCGATTCGCGTCTCGGCATAAGGTGGAGGGCATGACAGACCAGGCCACCACTGCGGAAGCGGACAGCGCGGAGATCCCGGGCAAGCCGATCTCCGCGTCCCGCACCACGCTCAGCCACATCATGACCCACAGCGACACCAACCTCCTGGGCACCGTGCACGGCGGTGTGATCATGAAACTGGTGGACGACGCGGCGGGAGCGGTGGCCGGCCGGCACAGCGGCGGTCCCGCCGTCACGGCCTCGATGGACGAGATGGTCTTCCTCGAGCCGGTCCGCGTGGGCGACCTCGTCCATGTGAAGGCCCAGGTCAACTGGACCGGCCGGACCTCGATGGAGGTCGGCGTACGGGTCCTGGCCGAGCGCTGGAACGAGTCGACGCCGCCCACCCAGGTCGGCAGCGCCTATCTGGTCTTCGCCGCGGTGGACGCCGACGGCAAGCCGCGCCGGGTCCCGCCGGTCATACCGGAGACCGACCGTGACCGGCGCCGCAACCAGGAGGCGCAGATCCGCCGCACCCACCGTCTGGCCCGCCGCCGCGCCATCATGGAGCTGCGCGCGAAGCGGGCGGCGGAGGGCTTCGACGACTGAGGCCCGTCAGGCGCAGCCGGCCTCGTCGCCCCGCAGCACCACCGTGTCCCGGGTGGGGTCCTCGGCGCGCACCTTGCGGACCGTGCCGAAGTCCGTCCCCACGATCACCTTCAGGGTGGAGCCCAGCCCCTTGACCACGCGCAGCTCGCTGCCGGGCAGGGCGGCGGCGAGCGACTTCGCCGAGCGGTCCCAGCCGGGGTCGTGGGCGACGACCGTCCGCTTCACCGAGCGGTCGGCCGCGTCCACCGGCTGCTCCGTCGTACGGAACCCGACGGCCGCCAGGGCCGCGTCGGCGCGCTTGCCGAGGCCGGTGCGGTGGGTGCCGTTCTCCACCTGGACGCTGATCTCCTGCGGGGCGACCTCGACACTGACGGCCTTGCGCTTCGTGCGGTACGGGGCCAGCGGGCGGTCCTCGCGCAGGGCGCGGAACAGCCGCTCGGCGCGCGCGGTGTCCCATTTCACGGTGGAGCCGATGCCCTTCACCAGGTAGCCGAGCTGCCCGATCGGCACGGTGGCGAACTCCGACGACGACGGGGAGAAGTTCCGCATCGCCCGCCCCAGGTCCAGCAGCTCGCCCGTGCCGAAGCCCTTGTCGGCCCGGACCGAGCCGAGCACGGCCCGGGTCACGTCCCGGAACCGGATGGGGTTCAGCAGGATGCCGGACGAGGTCGCCCGTTCGATCAGGGCCGCCATGAAGCGCTGCTGGCGCTGGACCCGCCCCAGGTCGGCGTCGCCGTCGATGTGCCGGGCGCGGACGAACTGCAGGGCCTCGCCGCCCCTCAGCTTGTGGTCGCCGGCGGGCAGGTCGAGACCGGTGTAGGAGTCCTTCAGCGGGGCGGAGGTGCAGATCGGCACGCCGCCGAGCACGTCGACCGTCTTCATGAAGCTGGTGAAGTCGACCTCCAGATAGTGGTCGATCTTGACGTGGGTCATGTGCTCGACCGTGCGGACGGTGAGCCGGGGGCCGCCCTCCGCGTACGCCGCGTTGATCTTGATGGGGTGGGCGGGCCGTCCGTCGGCGGCGGGCACCTCGGCGTAGGAGTCGCGGGGCAGGCTCACCACGCTCGCCCGTTCCCGGTCCTCCGAGATGTGCACGAGCATGATCGTGTCGGTGCAGTGGCAGGGCGCGCCGCCCAGCCGGTACCTGCGCCGCTCCTGCGGGGTGATGCGGTCGCGGCCGTCGGTGCCGACCAGCAGGACGTTCATGCCGTGGCCGCCCTGCGGCCGGTTCTTCATGTCGCGGAACGGGTCCACGCGCGCGATCTTCGCGTCCAGGCTGGTCACCACCGCGTGCCCGATCCCGGCGGAGGCCAGGACGACGACGGAGAGCGTGGTCACCGCCCGCATGGCCCAGCGCGGCCTCCTGCGCCGCCGTACGGGCGCGACCGTCCGTGCCCCGCCGCGGGACGGCTGCGGGCTGCGCTGCGGGGAGCCGGAGGAGCGACGGGACGGCGTGGGCATGTAGGGATACCTCCGCTGGGGCGTGCCCCTGGGGGCCGTACGTGGGATCCGTGAGCACCGTAGGCCCATACGATCTGCGGCCCGGTGCACCGGACACGGCGGGGCGCACCCGTGTCCCCCGTTCGCGGTAACGTGAGCCCCCTATGAACGCCAATCCCGACGTGCAGCTCCCCGCCGTGTCCGTCATCATGCCCGTCCTCAACGAGGAGCGGCATCTGCGCGGAGCCGTCCATGCGATCCTCGCGCAGGAGTACGCCGGCGAGATGGAGGTCGTGATCGCCCTCGGTCCGTCCACGGACCGCACGGACGAGATCGCCGCCGAGCTCGTGGCCGAAGACCCGCGCGTTCACACCGTCCCGAACCCCACCGGCCGTACGCCCGCCGCCCTCAACGCGGCGATCAAGGCGTCCCGCCACCCGATCGTCGTCCGTGTCGACGGGCACGGCATGCTCTCGCCGAACTACATCGCGACCGCGGTGCGGCTCCTGGCGGAGACCGGCGCGCAGAACGTCGGCGGCATCATGCACGCCGAGGGCGAGAACGCCTGGGAGCAGGCGGTCGCGGCCGCGATGACGTCGAAGATCGGTGTCGGCAACGCCGCCTTCCACACGGGCGGTGAGGCGCAGGCCGCGGAGACCGTGTACCTGGGGGTGTTCCGCCGTGAGGCGCTGGAGCAGCAGGGCGGCTACAACGAGGAGTTCATCCGCGCCCAGGACTGGGAGCTGAACTTCCGTATCCGGGAGGCGGGCGGCCTGATCTGGTTCTCGCCGGAGCTGAAGGTGTCGTACCGCCCGCGGCCGAGCGTGAAGGCCCTCGCCAAGCAGTACAAGGACTACGGCCGCTGGCGGCACGTCGTCGCCCGCTACCACGCCGGCTCCATCAACCTGCGCTATCTGGCGCCGCCGGCGGCGGTGTGCGCGATCGCGGCGGGTCTGCTGCTCGGCGTCGCGGTGACGCCGTGGGCGCTGGTCGTGCCCGGTGGCTACCTCGCGGCCATCACCGCCGGCTCGGTCCCGGCCGGCAAGGGGCTGCCGTTGAAGGCCCGCCTCCAGATCCCGGTGGCCCTGGCCACCATGCACATGTCCTGGGGCTACGGCTTCCTGACCAGTCCGCGTTCGCTGGCGCGGAAGGTCATCGCCTCGCGCCGTCCGGCGGTGCGCGGCGTCGAAGCGGCTTCCTGACACAACGCCCGCAGAGCGCGCGAGGGTTGCCGCGGCACCGCGGCAACCCTCGCGCGTTCTCCTGGCGTCAGCCGCAGTGGAAGTAGCCGGACGGCGGGACGTGGTCCTGCAGGAAGTTGGCGCCGCCGTTGGGGCGCCACATGTCGAGCTCGAAGGTGATACAGGTGTTCTTGCCGTTCACCTTGACCGGACCGGCCTCGTAGCTGAAGTAGCCGTTGTCGTTGTCGTGACCGCCGGCCTTGGTCCACAGGTCGAGGTTCATCCGGGAGCTGACGCCGTAGTAGGAGCCCGCCTTGACGGACCGCGCGCAGTTGTAGGTGCCGTCCCAGTACAGGTAGGTCGTGGCGACGAGCGGGTGCGAACTGACCGTGTAGTCGTAGTGCTTGATCTGGTCGATCAGGGTTCCGCTGCAGCCGGCGGTGGCCGCGGCCTGCGCCGCGGGAGCGGTCGCCAGGGGAACCCCGACGCCCAGGCCGAGGACCATGGCCCCGGTGGTGATCCAGCGGGTGGCTCTGAACTTCACGCTCTTGTGCATCAGTTGCAGACCTCTCACTTGCGCGACGGATCGGACAGCCCACGGACGCCTTCGTGAGGCCCGCGTGGACGGCTTCAAGAGCCTGGCATGCCCGGGTCACGGAGTGATCGTTCGTGTTCGCCGATGACTGAAGATCGCTGGCGATTGGCCATAAAAAAACGGGATCGCCCTCGCGTCGAGGGCGATCCCGCAGGTGGGTGCGGCGTCCGGTGACTACCAGCGGTAGGGCGCGTACACATCCATGCACTGGTCCTCGTCCGAACCGTTGATGGCGTCGGAGTCGCTCGGCAGGTTGCCCGCCGACGGCTTGGACTGCTTCGGATACGCCGTGCCGGTCCGCCAGTCGGAGCCCACGACGACCGTGACCCCCGAGACGTCGGTGGACCGGCGCACCGAACTCTCCGGAATGCCCAGCGCCTTGGCGACCTGCTGCGCGTCGCCCTTGAGGTCCTCGCTCGGGTACCGCACCACCGTGTGCTCCGCGGAGACCGCCGGAGAGGAGTCCTGCAGCGCCTGGGTGAAGCCCTTGTCCACCAGCTCCTGCGCGATCGTGTGCGCCCGCCCGGAGACGGGCGCGAGGGTGGCCGTCCTGGTCCCGTTCACCACCGAGACGCCGATCCCGTCCGGAGCGGACGTGGGGTCCGCGGTGGCCGCCTTCTCCGCGTCGCCGTCCCTGCCCTTGTCCTTGCTCTTGCCGTTCTTGTCGAACGGCACGTCCTCGCGGAGCATCTGCCACATCTTGCCGGCGCTCGCCGCCGGTACGAGGTGGTTGGCGTTCTGCGGGTCCTGGACGTTCGGCATGGTCGTCATCGTGATCCGGTCCGTGGGCACCGACTTGAGCTGCATACCGAGGTCGTACAGCTTCTTCACGGTGCCGATCTCCTCGGACACCGTCAGCGACTTCGTCGCCGCCTCGGCCAGGGCCATCAGCCGCCCGGTGTCCGTGAAGACGTTCTGATTCTTCAGCGTCCGGATCATCGAGTTCAGGTACATGTGCTGGGCGCGCGCCCGCAGCGGGTCGCTGCCCCAGGCGTGCCGGGTGCGCAGCCACTGCAGCGCCTGCTTGCCCTCGACGTCCTTCCGGCCGGCCTTCATCTTCAGGCCGGAGCCGCCGGGCACCCCCGGCAGCGGACGGTCCCACACGTTCTGCCTCACACAGACCTCGACGCCGCCGATGGCGTCCGCCATGCTCACCACGCCGGCGAAGTCGATCGTCATCCAGTGGTCGATGTAGACCCCGGTGAGGTTCTGCCAGGTGGCCAGGGTGCAGCCGGCCCCGCCGCGGGCCAGGGACGTGTTGATGATGTCGTTGGTGGCCGGGTAGGTGTCGCCCGTCTCGGGGTCGGCGCATTTGGGGATGTCGACCCGGGTGTCCCGCGGGATGCTCACCACCGCGGCGCTCTCGCGGTCCGCGGACAGGTGGATGAGCATCTGCACGTCGCCGAGCGGCGGGTTGTCCCGGTTGTCCCGGCTGCCGCCCAGCGCGACGTTCGCGTCGGAGCTGCGGCTGTCGGAGCCGATCAGCAGGATGTTCATCGGTGTCTGGCCGGCGGCGTTGGGCTCGGCCTTCTTCGCCTTGGAGTCGCCGCTGCTGCGCTCGCCCTTCTCGATGTTGCCGTTGAGATGGCGGTAGTACAGGTACCCGGCACCGGAGGTCCCGAGTATGACGACCGCCAGGATCGTCGCCGACCAGCGCAGCGCACGCCGCTTGCGGCGCCCGTTGCCGGGCCCCTGGCCGTCCTCGCCTCTCCCGCCTCCCTGGCCGGCCGGCGTGTCCTGACCGGGCTGCCGGGTGAGCGACATCGTGTCGTCCACAGCGGGGACCTCCCCCCGCACACCGCTCTGCGCCAACTCTCTGCCCTTCCCCGCCCTTGGCCCGCACACCGGAGCTCCGCGCCGGACCTCCCTGTCCGCGGCGGAGTGAACTCCGTATCAAGCCAACCTGTCCGACACCGGTCCGCGATCTGTCAGACCACCGGGGGTCCGATCCGGGTTCGCCATGTGTCGGCAAAATCCACGTCCGGCACGGCCGTACGGCGTGCCGGGCGACGCCGCCCGGCACGACCACGTCCTGTGTCAGACCAACGAGAGCCCGGCACAGTTGCGTTCCCGGCCGGAAACCGTGGTCACTTCGCGCACTCCACCTTGTCGGCGGTGGACTTCTCCACGTCCGGTGCCTTGGTCGGAGCCGTCAGGGGCACCCCCGCCCCCTTGAAGTCCTTGCCCAGCGTCAGCGTCATCGTGGGCAGGCCCTGCGCGTTGGTGACGCTCTTGCCGGGCTTCATCGCCGACCCGGACAGCCCCATGATGGCGGCGAGCCGGCGTGCCTGGTCCGCCTGGTCCGGCGCGTACTCCAGCGTCGTCTTCGCCAGCGCCGCGGGCGCGTTGCCCGCGTTCTCCGACTTGGTCACGTTCTCCTCGGTCTGCAGCCAGGACAGGGTCTCCTGCGCGCTGCCCCCCGGGGCCCCGCCGTTGAGGATCCGCACCCGCACCTCCGAGGCGTCGGCCTTGGAGCCCTTGAGCCGGGCCGCCACCGCGGAGGCCTCTTCCTTCTTCTGCTGCTTGATGTCGGTGAAGGAGACGTCGTTCTGGATCGCCTGGAAGACCTCCGGCGCCTTCGTCGGGTTGAGGACGACGGTCACCTTGACGTTCTCGGCCGGGTTGTCGATCACCGGGACCGTGGTGAAGGTCAGGTTCTTGACGTTGAGCTTGCCCAGCTCCAGACCGAGGTCCTTCAGCTTGTCGATGCTGTCCAGCTGGGAGTCGACGGTGAGCGCCTTGGTGCCCGCCTCGGCCAGCTGGAACATCTTCGTGGGGCTCTTGAGCGTGTCGTTCGACTTCAGCTTGCGCATCAGCGCGCTCAGGAACTGCTGCTGGAGCCCGATCCGGCTCAGGTCGCCGCCCAGGCCGACCGAGTGCCGGGTACGGACGAAGGCGAGCGCCTGCTCGCCCTCGATGACGTGCTTGCCCTTCGGCAGGTCGAGGTGGGAGTCCGGGTCGTCGATGTCCTTGCCCAGGCACACCTCGACGCCGCCGACGGCCGACGTCAGCGTCTTCACCGCGTTGAAGTCGGCGACCATGAAGTTGTCCGGCTTGATCCCGGTCAGCTCCGTCACCGTGCGCATGGTGCAGCTGGGCGTACGGCCCGACTGGCCGAGGCTCTTGTTGAAGCGGGCGCCGGTCTCGCCCCGGATGACCTTCTGGCTGCCGTCCTCCTGCTCCGTGGGGCAGTCGGGGATGTCGACGATCAGGTCGCGCGGGATGCTCAGCGCGGTCGCGTTCGAGCGGTCCTTGGAGACGTGCAGCAGGATCGTGGTGTCGGCGTGGCCGGCGCTGCCGGAGTCGCCGTACTTGTCGTTGCCCGCACCGGTGCGCTTGTCCGTGCCGATGAGCAGGATGTTGATGGCCTTGTCCTTGCTGAAGCCACCGGTGCTCGCGCCGTCGTCGGAGACGGACTGGATGTTGTCGTTGAGGTGCTCGAGATAGAGGTAGGCCCCGGTCGCGGCGGCGACCACCACGAACGCCATGACGCCGCCGGTCCACAGCACGGCCTTCTTGGCCTTGCTGTTCTTCTTGACCGGGCGGCGCGAACGGCGCCCCGGCGGCTCCTCGGGCGCCCCCCTGCGCCTGCGCTGGGCGGGGACCTCACGGCCCGGTGCGGGACGGCGCTCGGGGGCGGCGGCGCGGTCACGGACGGCACCCCCCGGGCGCCCGGCGCCACCGGGTCCCGCGGGCCCGCCCGCACGGGGAGCAGGCCTGCGCGGACCGGGAACCGATGACTGCGGACCGGAAGGGCTCAGTCGCAGTTCGTATTCGCCGGTGTTCGGATTGAGCACCCACTGGTCTGCGGGATCGATGTCATCCGCCCGCCCACGGCCTTGCGCGTCCACGGTTGTCTGAATCCTCCGTCGGGGCCACGCGGCGCCTACCCCCTCCAAGGCGCTCGGGTCTCTCGGTCGAACAGTGCGCAAGCCTAAGTACGGCAGGGTGCACCAGATCGCTCACACTATCCGCCCAGTTCAGCGTCGAGCGAGAACGGTGACAAATTCCACGTCCCTACAACTGGGCAATTCCGCCCAATCCACTGGACAGGTCTCCGGGACTTGAGAAGCGCTTTACTCGCAGCCGCTCTCGGCGGCCGTGCTGCCGCGGAACGTGGGGGCCGGCGAAGCGGGTCCGGCGGGTTCGTCCGGACGCTCCACGCCGGATTTCGCGTCGCTCTCCTCGGAGCCCTCGTACCCCGATTCGCCCCTGGCGCTCGGGGATTTCCCGCGGGAATCCGCGACCACCACCGGCCGGTCGAGGCGCAGCCGCTCGAAGAGCCGCTGCGCGTCGGGTTCCACCAACTGGTCACGATTGGCGTTGTAGACGTAGGACTCACGCGGGACCGTCAGGAATTGCACGCGTCCGGTGGGGATGTCACGCACACTGCGAACGAAGTCGTACAGACCGCGCAGACTGGCCAGTGCCGGGTCGGTGGTGAGGGAGGACGTCGCGGCATCCAGCACCGGGTAGAGCCGCACCGGGTTCAGCAGCACGTCGTTGCTCCGCACCTTGTGCACCAGTGCGGCGAGGAAGCGCTGCTGGCGCTCCATGCGGCCGGTGTCGCTGCCGTTGCCGAGGGACTTGCGGGCGCGGACGTAGCCGAGGGCCTGCTCGCCGTCGAGCGTCACCTTCCCGGCCGGGAGGCGGAGCCTGGCCGCCTTGTCGTGGATGGGCTTCGCCAGGCAGATCTCCACCCCGTCGACGGCGTCCACCATCTCCTTGAAGCCGTGGAAGTCGACGACCACGTGGTGGTCCACCCGGATGTTGGTCATCCGCTCCACGGTGCGGATCGTGCAGGCCGACCCGCCCACCTGGAAGGCCTGATTGAACATCGCGAACACGGGCCGGCTGCGCCCGCCGTCCTTACGCCGGCAGCCGGGGAGGTCGACCATCAGGTCGCGGGGTATCGACACGGCGGTCGCGCGGCGGTGGTCGGCGGACAGGTGCAGCAGGATCGTGGTGTCGGACCGCTCGGTGCCCGCGTCGCGCCCGTAGCGCCGGTTGCCGTCACCGGCCCGCGAGTCCGAGCCGATCACGAGGACGTTCTGCGCCCCCCGCACGGCCGCGCTCGGGCGTTCCTTCTCGTACCGGGCGAGTTCGGCGGCGGCGGCCTCGTCCGGGGTGATGTTCCCGTCGAGCTTGGCGTACACCAGCCAGCCGGTCCCGGCGGCGGCGAGGAGCAGCAGTCCGGCCCCGACGGTCCCCCGCCGCACCCATGCCCTCCTGGCCGACGCCCCCCGGCGTGAGCGTGCGGTCTCGATCACGGCTGGGTCCACCCCTCATGACATGGCGCGTGCGGTGTGGGCTGCTCCTACGACCATGGCGCCGATGCCGTCCGGGGGGCGGATGGTGCTGCGCCGGACGGGTGACGGGAAGGGGGTGGTGCGGGCGCGGGGACCGCCTCAGCGGGCGGTCGCGGTCACCCGTTCCGCCTCGATCCGCTTGGCGAGGGCCTCCTCGTCCAGCGACCCGGCGTTGCGGCACAGCACGACCGAGCCGCCCGTCGCCAGCGCCCCGAACAGCCCGGCGCCGAGGCCCTCCCAGGTGTCGTACGGCAGCGTGGACAGGATGCGCGAGCCCGGTCCGGTCAACCCGAGCCCCGGTGCCTCGGCCCGGGCCCGCTCCACCACCTCGGCGGCGCTGAACTCCCGCCCGGCCACGATCAGCGCCGGCTCGTCGGGGTCGACCGGCGCGAACGGCGCGAAGCGGTCGCCCTGGCCCGGCACCTCCACCGCGTAGTCGGTGAAGCCCTCCGGGGGCTGCGGGAAACGGCCGCCGAGCGGTCGCAGCGCCAGCGCCACCCGCTCGCCGCGGCAGGCCCGCGCGGCCTCCAGCGTGTCCGGGCCGCTCACCACCACGTCCGCCGCGGCCGGGTCCCCGCCCACGTCCGCGACGGCGCCCACCGACGAGCAGGCAAGCAGCCACACGGCCGTCTGCCAGTGCGCGGGCAGCAGCAGGGTGACCCGGTCGCCCGGACCGGCGTTCAGGTCGCCCTGGAGCAGGTTCGCGGTCTTGGCCACCCAATTGGCGAAGGTGGCCACGGACAATTCGACGCGCTCCCCGGTGCCGTCGTCGTAGAAGGTCACCAGGGGGCGTCCGGGGTCCGCGGCGAGCGCGGAACGCAGCAGGTCGGCAGGGGTGCGATCGGTGGCGTTCACCCGGGAAAGGGTACGCGGGCGCCCGGACCCGCACCCCCCGGCGGCACCAGTGCCCCGCCACCGGTTCGGCCGAACACCCACCGCCCCCCCCTCAAGTCCTCGATGGACAGGTTTGTATGACTATGTTCAACATCGGGGGTATGCGTGGATTCCTTGCTTCCTCGATCGGTGTCACGTGCGCGGCCGCTCTCGCTCTCCCGCTCACCCCACCCGCCGTCGCCGCGACCGGAAGACCGGCGCCCGGCGCGGAAGCGGCCACGAGCGCGGCCCTGACGGCCGGCCCGTCGGCGCGCCGGGAGAGCGCCGGCCCGGGCGCCGCCGGCAGCACCCAGTCCCTGCCCCTCACCCGTGACCCTGCCACGGACGACCCCGCCGAACAGGGGCTGTCCCGCCGGACCGTACGTCCGTTCTCCCTGGTCGGTGTCGTCTGGGACGACCCGGCCGCCGAACTCCACGGCCGCGTCCAGATCCGCACCCGGGACGCGGCCACCGGCGTCTGGTCCGGCTGGCAGGACGTCGAGACCCACAACGCCGACCACGCCGCCGACCCGGACACCGCGGAGGGCGCCCCCGGACGGCTGCGCGGCTCGACGGCCCCCCTCTGGGTCGGTGAGTCGAACGGCGTCGAACTGCGGGTGACCCCGGAAGGCGCCGAACCCGAACCCGAGAAGACCCCGGCCACCGGCAACGGCACATCGGCCGCCCCCGCGTCCTCCGCCGCGACACCCCTGCCCACCGGCCTGCGCCTGGAACTCGTCGATCCCGGCGAGGCAGCCCCCCAGGACGACACGCTCGGCGCGGCACGCCCCGGCGCCCTGCAGCCGGAGACCGCCGAGACCGTCGCCGCCGCCACCGCCAACGCCGAACTCGCCGCCGCGGGCGCCGTCGAGATCCCCGCCCTCGGCCGGGCCGAGACCGAGCGGGAACTGCTGACCCTGCGCGGCAGCGAGTTGACGGCGGCCCAGAAGGCGAAGCCGTACATCGGGCCGCGGCCGGGCATCGTCACCCGGCGCGGCTGGGGGGCGAACGAACGCTGGCGGGAGAGCAGGTTCGTCTACACGAAGAAGGTGAAGGCGGCCTTCGTCCACCACACGGCCACGGGCAGCAAGTACACCTGCGCGCAGGCGCCTTCGGTCATCCGCGGTATCTACCGCTACCACGTGGTGAGCATGGGCTGGCGCGACATCGGCTACAACTTCCTCATCGACAAGTGCGGGCGGATCTACGAGGGCCGGGCCGGGGGTGTGGCGAAGGCGGTCCTGGGCGCCCACACCCGTGGTTTCAACACGAACAGCATGGGGATCGCCGTCCTCGGCACCTATGGCTCCACCAAGCCGTCCAAGGCCGCGGTGAAGGCCGTCGCCCGCCTCACCGCCTGGAAGCTCGGCCTCTACGGCGCCAATCCGCGCGGAAAGACATACCTGACGTCCGGCGGTGGCAATCTCTACCGAAAGGGAGAGAACGTACGACTGAATGTGATCTCCGGTCACCGGGACGGCTTCTCCACGGAGTGCCCGGGGCTCCAGCTCTACCGCAAGCTCGGCTCGGCCCGTTCCACGGCCGCCCGTTACCAGGGCCGCTGACCGCGGGAGGAGTCAACGGGGAAGGACGTCCGGGGAACCCGTCACGGCCGGTAGAGGTCTGACAGGGGCCCTGGACGTCGTCCGGTCGAAGGGGGACTCATGGGGGGCCATGGGGTCGCATTCACCGCCGTCGGGGGACGAGGGGCGGGACACCTGGCACCGCACTGCCGTCGAGGGCACCGCACAACGGTCTGCATACACTGGCCGGCCGAAACACCGTTCGGGCCGGTCCCGGCAGGAAGCAGAGACGACAGGTGACAGAAGCGATCCTCCTGGTCGGCGGCAAGGGCACTCGGCTGCGCCCGCTCACCGTGCACACGCCGAAGCCCATGGTCCCGGCGGCCGGGGTCCCGTTCCTCACGCACCAGCTGGCGAGAGCGAGAGCGGCGGGCGTCGACCACATCGTGCTGGCGACGTCCTATCTGGCCGAGGTCTTCGAGCCGTACTTCGGTGACGGCTCGTCGCTCGGACTGCATCTGGAGTACGTGACGGAGGAGGAGCCCCTCGGCACCGGCGGCGCGATCCGCAACGTCGCCTCGCGGCTGCACTCCGCGCCCGACGACCCGGTCCTGATCTTCAACGGCGACATCCTGACCGGCCTGGACATCGCCGCCCTCGTCCGTACGCACGCGACCACGGGCGCGGACGTCTCCCTGCACCTGACGAAGGTCACCGACCCCCGGGCGTACGGCCTGGTCCCCACCGACGACACCGGCCGGGTCACGGCGTTCCTGGAGAAGCCGCAGACCCCCGAGGAGATCGTCGCCGACCAGATCAACGCGGGCGCCTACGTGTTCCGCCGCTCGGTCATCGACACCATCCCGGCCGGACGCCCCGTCTCGGTGGAGCGCGAGACCTTCCCCGAGCTGCTGTCGGCCGGCGTCCACCTGCAGGGCATGGTCGACTCCACCTACTGGCTCGACCTGGGCACGCCCGCCGCCTTCGTCCGCGGCTCCGCGGACCTCGTCCTCGGCCGGGCCCCGTCACCGGCGGTGCCGGGCCGCTGCGGCGACCGGCTGGTCCTGCCCACGGCCATGGTGGCCGCCGACGCCAAGCTCACCGGTGGCACGGTGGTCGGCGAGGGCGCGTTCGTCGCCGAGGGCGCCCGCGTCTTCGGCAGCACGATCCTGCCCGGCGCCGTCATAGAGCCCGGCGCGGTCATCACCGACTCGCTCATCGGCACCCGCGCCCGGGTGGGCGAGCGCTCGGTCCTCACCGGCACGGTCATCGGGGACGGCGCGGTGGTCGGCGCCGACAACGAACTGCGCGAGGGCGCTCGGATCTGGTGCGACGCCCGTATCCCGGCGGGCGCGGTGCGCTTCTCACCGGACATGTAGGGCGGGCCGTTCGGGGGCGGTGGGCCGGCTCGGCGGCCCACCGTCACCAGCGCCCGATGTCCACCCGCGGCATCTTCGGCACCCGCCGCGCCGGCACCCGCCCGCTGAGCAGGATCAGCCGGGCCGCCCGGTGCCGCTGCCCCGCGTACGGCTCCAGCAACTCCAGCATCACGGCGTCGTCCGCGTCCCGGTCCCCGGCCAGCGCGAACCCCACGATCCCCGGCAGATGCACGTCCCCCACGGTCACCGCGTCCGCCGCGCCATGACTGCGCTGCACGACCTCGGCCGACGTCCACGGCCCGATCCCCGACACCAGCTCCAGCCGGGCCTGCGCCTCGGCCGGGGGCATCCGGACCGCCTCCTCCATCCGGGCGGCGACCCGCACGGCCCGCAGGATCGTGGACGCCCGCTTGTTGTCCACGCCGGCCCGGTGCCACTCCCAGGACGGGATCAGCGCCCAGGTCCGCGGGTGGGGCATGACGAACATCCGCTCGGGCGCGGGCCGCGGCGCCGGTTCGCCGTACGCGCGCACCAGCAGCCGCCACGCCCGGTACGCCTCGTCGGTCGTGACCTTCTGCTCCAGGATCGACGGGATCAGCGACTCCATCACCAGACCGGTGCGGGTCAGCCGCAGGCCGGGCCGCCGGTGCCGGGCCTGGGCGACCACCCGGTGCCGGGGCACGAAGACGGACGGGTCGTCGGCCGCGCCGAGCATGTCCGGCAGCTGCTCCAGCAGCCACTCGGCGCCCGGCCCCCACGCCTCGCCCCGCGCCTCGGCCCCCCGCGCGGTGACCCGCAGCGTGCCGGGCCCGGCGGGAGTCAGCGAGGCCCGCCACACGGAACCGTCCGGTGTCGCACGGAACGTCGGGTCGCCCGGCCCGCGCCGCAGCGGCCCCAGGAGCAGCCCGAGATCGAGCGGCCCGTCCGGCGTCCACGTCCGCACACGCGCGGGCGCCGGAGCCTGACGCGGCACGCCCGCGGGCACGGCGGCCTGCCCGCCGCGCACGGTCGTACGCGTGGGCCGCTGGGGGAATCGTCCTGCCACGGTGTCCTCGGGGTGGGGGAGGGGCGCGCGCCAAGGGGGGGCGCCCTATGAGCCTAGGGCCTTTCGTTTGGATCATCCCGGCGTCGCGGGGTCTGGCACGTCACCATGTCCCGTCGGCCACAGCCGGGCTGATCCGAACGAAAGGCCCTGGGCGCTCACCGGGGGGCGTCAGCGCACCTCGATGAAGGCCGACGCCTCACGCTCCGGGCGGGGCCGCGGTTCCTGCGCCGGATGCCCGACCGCCACGGCCCCCATCGGGTCCCAGTCCGCGGGCAGTCCGAGCACCTCGCGCACCACGTCCCGGCAGAACATCGTCGACGACACCCAGGCCGAGCCGAGCCGCTCCCCGGCCAGCGCGACCAGGAAGTTCTGCACACCGGCGCCGGCGGCGACGACGAACATCTCCCGCTCGGCGGCGTCCCGGCGCGCGTCGCCGTACGTGTGCGCACCGTCCATGACCAGGCACGGCACCACCAGGTACGGGGCGTGGCGCAGCACGTCGCCGCGCCGCACCCGCTTGGCGATCGACTCCTCGCTCTTGCCGTCCCGGCGCAGATCGGTGATCCACGCCTCCTTCATGGCGTCGAGCAGCCGGGTGCGCGCGCGGGCCGACTCCAGCAGCACGAACCGCCAGGGCGTCGTGTGGTGCGGGGCCGGCGCGGTGACGGCCGCCGCGACCGCCCGGCGCACGGCCCCCGGGTCGACCGGCTCGTCCGTGAACGCCCGCACGGTGCGGCGCTGGGTGACGGCCTCCCGGACGGCCTCCGAGGTCCCGAGCCGGAACATGTCGTCCCGCGCCTCACGCACCAGGGCCCGCGCGCCCGTCCCGTCGTCCTCGGTCACCGTGTGCGCGAGGCCGCGCACCACGGCCACGGGCAGCCCCTCGGCCTTGCCCTTCACCAGGTCACCGGCGGCGGCGAGTTCGTCCGCCGTCGCCACGACGGTCGCGCTCAGCGGGTTGCCGTGGGCGTCCTCGCCGCCGCGCAGGTCGTCGAGCACCCGCACGCCGGCGGCGCCGATCGCGACGTCCGTGAGCCCCGTCCGCCACGGCCTCCCGAACGTGTCGGTGACGAGGACGCCGACGTCGACGCCGAGCGCGTCGCGCAGCCCGTCGCGGATCGCGCGCGCGGAGGCGTCCGCGTCCTCGGGCAGCAGCAGCACGGTCCCGGGGCGGGTGTTGGAGGCGTCGACCCCGGCGGCCGCCATCACCAGCCCCTGCCGGTTCTCCACGATGCGCAGGGGGCCGCGGCGCGCCACGACCCGGACGGTCTCCGCGTCGATCGCGGCCTCCCGGTCGGCGGCCTCGACGATCCGCCCCTCGGCCTTGGAAACGATCTTCGACGTGACCAGGAGGACGTCGCCGTCGGCGAGGCCGGGCTCGGCCGCGGCGATCAGCTTGGCGAGGTCGTCGCCCGGCCGGACCTCGGGCATCCCCGGCACGGCCCAGACACGGAACCCCCCGGCGGACGGTCCGCTCACGCGCCCCGCACCTCCTCGCCCAGTGCCAGCGCCTCCCGGGCCATCCGGGCGGCCGCGTCCACGTCGGTCATCATCAGCGGTACGGCCCGGCAGCGGATCCCGGCCGCCTCGACCCGCTCCACGGCCTCCGCGTCCTCGGTGTCGACGAGCCAGCCGTCCAGCAGGCCCGAGCCGTAGTGCTCGGCGACCGCCGCCGCCGTCGACTCCACACCGACCGCCGCGAGCACCTTGTCGGCCATCCCGCGCACGGGCGCGCCCCCGACGATGGGGGAGAGGCCCACCACCGGCACGCCGGCGTCGGCGATGGCCTCGCGGATGCCGGGCACGGCCAGGATGGTCCCGACCGAGACGACCGGGTTGGACGGCGGGAACAGGATGAGGTCCGCCTGCCCGATCGCCTCCAGGACACCCGGCGCCGGCTTGGCCTGCTCGGCGCCGACCGGGACGATCGCCTCGGCGGGCACCGAGGCGCGCAGCCGCACCCAGTACTCCTGGAAGTGGACCGCCTTGCGCTCGCCGTCGACCTCGACGGCGACATGCGTCTCGACGCGGTCGTCGGTCATGGGGATCAGCCGCACGCCGGGCTGCCAGCGGTCGCACAGCGCCTGTGTCACGGCGCTGAGCGGATACCCGGCGCCGATCATCTGCGTCCGCACGATGTGCGTGGCGAAGTCCCGGTCGCCGAGGCCGAACCACTCCGGGCCCACCCCGTAGGCGGCGAGCTCCTCCTTCAGATGGAAGGTCTCGTCGGCCCGGCCCCAGCCCTGCTCCTCGTCGATGCCGCCGCCGAGCGTGTACATCACCGTGTCGAGGTCCGGGCAGACCTTCAGCCCGAAGAGGTGGATGTCGTCCCCGGTGTTGCCGATGACCGTGATGTCCGCGTCCGGCGCGGCCCGCTTCAGACCACGCAGGAACCGGGCACCGCCGATGCCGCCTGCCAGAACCACAATGCGCATGGAAGCAGTCTGTCAGCCGGGTGCGGCAACGTGTCAGGCGGTCACCGGGCGCGCCTCGCAGGCCGCGGGCGCCGGGGTGGCACGCAGGTGGGAGCGCGGGACCATCGGCATCTCGGTCAGGCCCGGGTAGTAGACGTGCAGGCTGACCGCGGGCTCCAGCGCGTCGTTCAGCACGTCGTGGGTGTAGCCGGGTGCGAAGACCCGCTCGTCACCGGGGCGCAGCACACGTGTGCCGCGTTCCGTGTGCTCGGTCAGGGTGCCGTCCAGCACCGTCAGCACGCCGGAGGACGGGCCGTGGTCGTGCGGGCCGCTGCCCTGTCCGGGCACCCAGGACAGCAGCCACACCTCGTAGCCGGGGCCGGTGCGCAGCCGGTGGTACCAGCGGGTGGTCGCGTCGTACTGGACCAGGTGCTCCCACTGCGACCGGTCTGCGGCCAGGGATCGGGCCAGGCCGACGAACTCCGCCACGGTGGAGGGGTGCTCGCGGGGGGCCTGGAGGAGGTGCGGGACTTCGAGGATGTCGCCGGCGATCTGGAGGTCGCTGTCGCTGTTCATGGGGTGCGGTGGTTCCTCGGTGAAAGAAGGTCAGAGGGAACGAGAGCCGCGCCGTGGACGACGCGGCCTTCAGCCGGAGCGGGAAGGGCTCAACAGCTGGGACAGCAACAGCAGCAGAACGCGCGGGCGGCACCGAGGGACCCGGCGGTGCGGGTCGAGGTGAGTGCCGGATTCGCGAACATGCCCACAAGGACAGCGGTTCATGCCTCCACTGTCAACTCGACGCCCGGTGATGTGGCACAACTTTCACCCCATCCGGTCCATCTGTCTGGCGAAAGGTTTGTGCACCGGGTTGCCGGGACACATGGCGCACATCCGGGCGCACGGGCGTCGTTGTGATCCTGTGATCGGACTGTGATCCGGTTCGCATCCGCGCGTGTGTGCAACGAGATCGAACGGCAGGACGTCTCTTCCCGTACAGGCTCTGTGCGGAGCGACGTTCCCGTACGGGCCCTGTCCGGTTGTCAAGGTTTAGGACGATTTGAACACTTTCCGCTAGACCTTGGTTCCGCAGAGTGAATAAGGGGCCCAATAGCAGATCTCGGCTTGACTCGCCCGGAGCAGCACACTTGTAATTTCACTCGTGTCGTTCAGCCGGAATCGGTAACGGCTACATCACGGGGACGCGAAAGACGGACGAGGGGCGCACATGACGGAGCTGGTGCAGCAACTGCTGGTCGACGAAGCGGACGAGGAGCTCGGCTGGCAGGAGCGCGCACTGTGCGCCCAGACCGACCCCGAGTCCTTCTTCCCCGAGAAGGGCGGCTCGACCAGAGAGGCCAAGAAGGTCTGCCTCGCCTGCGAGGTCCGCTCCGAGTGCCTCGAGTACGCCCTCGCCAACGACGAGCGCTTCGGGATCTGGGGCGGCCTGTCCGAGCGCGAGCGGCGCCGGCTGAAGAAGGCGGCCGTCTGACGGCACCGCCGACGGCCCGGCCGTCACGCCGGCCGCCGACGACGGCGGCGGGGCGCGCCGGCGCGAATCCGTCCGTACCTCCGCATCTCCCAACGTCTCGAACAGATCTCGAACGGCCCGTCGCGGGTGGGTTGTCCACAGGCGGCGGGCCGCTGTGATGCCCAGCCGATAGTGTGGGCGCTCGTCCGAGACGTCCCGCTGTCCCCCGGGGACACAGGCGTCCACCGCAGTCCATCGAACCGGGGCCTGTACCTCGATGTCCGTGCACAGCCACACGGCAGCCGCGCACGACGCCGCTGCCACACCTGAGTTCCCGCGTCATGTGGTGACCGCGGTCCTCGTCTCCCACGACGGCGCCCGCTGGCTGCCCGAGGCGCTCGCCGGGCTGCTGGGCCAGGAGCGCCCCGTCCAGTCCGCCGTCGCCGCGGACACCGGCAGCGCCGACCACTCCGCGCAGCTGCTCGCCGACGCCCTCGGGGACGACCGCGTCCTGCACCTCGCCCGGCGCACCGGCTTCGGCCAGGCCGTCGAGGAGGCCAACCGCACGGCCCCCGTCCTCACCCCGGACGACCTCACCTATCTCAAGCGGCCCAGCGGCTGGGACCCCGTCACCCGCGCCTGGCGCGACGACGCCTACGACCTGCCCGAACTCCCCCACGGGGAGCCGGTGCAGTGGCTGTGGCTCCTGCACGACGACTGCGCCCCCGAACCCGACGCCCTGGCCCAGCTGCTGCGCGTCGTGGAGAACGAACACGAGCTGGGCCGCGACGACGTCGCCGTGGTCGGCCCGAAGCTGCGCGGCTGGTACGACCGCCGGGCGCTCCTGGAGGTCGGCGTCACCATCGCCAACTCGGGCCGCCGCTGGACCGGTCTGGACCGCCGCGAACAGGACCAGGGGCAGCACGACCACGTGCGCGCCGTCCTGTCCGTCTCCACCGCCGGCATGCTCATCCGCCGCGACGTCTTCGAGGAGCTCGGCGGCTTCGACCGGCACCTGCCCCTCATGCGGGACGACGTCGACCTGTGCTGGCGCGCCACCGCCGCCGGGCACCGCGTCCTCGTCGCCCCCGAGGCCGTCGTCCGGCACGCCGAGGCCGCCTCCCGCGAGCGCCGCGCCGTCGACTGCGTGGGCCGTACCGCCGCCTCCCCGCACAAGGTCGACAAGGCGGGCGCCGTCTACACCCTCCTCGTCAACACCCATGGCGCCGCCCTGCCCTGGGCGCTGCTGCGCCTCGTCCTCGGCACCGTCCTGCGCACCCTCGCCTACCTCGTGGGCAAGGTCCCCGGCCAGGCCCTCGACGAGATCCGCGGCCTCATGGGCACCCTGCTGCGCCCCGAGCGGATCATCGCCGGCCGGCGCCGGCGCGGCGCCCCCGTCATCGACAAGGGCGAGCTGCGCGCCCTGTTCCCCCCGCCGGGTGCGACCGTGCGGGCCACTGTCGAACAGATCGCGAGCAGCGTCGTCGGCCGCTCCGACCCCGAGGCGGTCACCGGCGCGGGCCGGCACGGCAGCGCGATCGAGTCCGGACCCGGCGGCGACGACGCCGACTTCCTGGAGATCGAGCAGTTCGCGCGCCTCAAGCGCATCGCCCGCAAGCCCGCCCCGGTGCTCTTCGTCGTCCTGCTCCTCGTCTCGCTGATCGCCTGCCGTGAACTCCTCGGCGGCGGCGCGCTGGCGGGCGGCGCCCTGCTGCCCGCCCCGGCCGACGCCGGCGAGCTGTGGTCGCACTACGTGGACGCCTGGCACCCCGTCGGCGCCGGCGGCACCGCGTCCGCACCGCCGTACCTCGCGCTCGTCGCGGCGCTCGCCACCCTCCTGCTCGGCTCCACCGGGCTCGCCGTCACCGTCCTGCTCGTCGGCTCGGTGCCGCTGGCCGGACTCACCGCGTACTTCGCGTCCCGCCCGCTCGTCGAGTCCCGTCTCCTGCGCGCGTGGGCGGCCGTCGTCTACGCCTTCCTGCCCGCCGCCACCGGAGCCCTCGCCGGCGGCCGGATCGGCACCGCCGTCCTCAGCGTCCTCCTGCCGCTGATCGCGCGCGCCGGCATCGCGGCCAGCGGCCTGGCACACCCCTCCGGCACCCGCGGAAGCTGGCGCGCCACCTGGGCCTACGCCCTGCTGCTGACCCTCACCACCGCCTTCACGCCGATCGTGTGGCCGATCGCGCTGGTCCTCGGTGTCGCCCTCCTCGCGGTGCGTCGCACCGACATCACCGCCTACGGACTGCGCTTCGTCGCCCAGCTCGGCGCGCCCCTGCTGGTGCTCGCCCCCTGGTCGCTGTCGCTGCCGCCGTTCGGCTTCTTCCAGGAGGCCGGCCTGGACTTCGGCCCCTCGGCCGCCTCCGCCCTCGACCTGCTCAGCGCCAGCCCCGGCGGCCCCGGCACCGTCGAGGGGCTCATGCTCGTCGGGATCGTGCTGGCCGCGCTGGCCGCCCTGCTGCGCTCCGAGCGGCAGCCGGCCATCCGGACGGCGTGGGCCGTCGCGCTGCTCGGCCTCGTCTTCGCGGTCCTGTCCAACCGCTCGGCGTGGGCCGGGCCCGCCACCCTCGTGTACGGCCTCGCCCTGCTGGCCGCCGCCCTGCTCGGCGCCGACGGGGCACGCGCCCGCGTGGCCGAGCAGAGCTTCGGCTGGCGTCAGCCCGTCGCCGCGCTGGTCGCCTTCGCCGCCGCGGCGGGCCCGTTCCTGCTCGCCGCCGGCTGGATGATCCGCGGCGCCGACGGACCCCTGGAGCGACGCGACCCCGTGCAGGTCCCGGCGTTCGTCGCCGAGGAGAGCGGCACCCGCGACCAGGCCCGCACCCTCGTCCTCGACAGCGACTCCACGGCCCGCGTCGGCTATGTGCTGGTCCGCGGCTCCGGCGCCCGCCTCGGCGACGCCGAACTCGCCCTGGCCGACGGGGAGAACACCCGGCTGGACAAGATCGTGGCGAACCTCGTCGCCGGCTCCGGCGCCGACCAGGCCGACCAGCTCGGCTCGTTCGCCGTGCGCTACGTCCTCGTCCGCAAGGGCGCGCCGCGCGAGGTCGCGCGCGTGCTGGACGCCACGCCCGGTCTGTCGCGGCTCAGCGAGCAGAAGGGCAGCGCGCTGTGGCGGATCGACCGGCAGGTGTCCCGCGCGGCGATCGTCGCCGGATCCGGGGCCGCGTCCGCCGCGCCGCAGCCCGTCGCCGCGGGACCCGTGGACATCCACACCACGATCGAGCCCGGTGCCGAGGGCCGCGTCCTGCGGCTCGCCGACACCGCCGACGACGGCTGGACGGCCACCCTGGACGGCAGGCCGCTCCCCCCGACGACCGTCGACGGATGGGCGCAGGGCTTCGAACTGCCCGCCGCCGGGGGCACGCTGGACGTCACCTACGACGAGCCCTTCACCCACACCGCCTGGCTGTGGGCGCAGGGACTCCTGGCCGTCGTCCTCGTCGTGATGGCCCTCCCGGGCCGGCGCCGCGACATCGACGACGACCTGCCCGAGGAGGAGACCGTCCCCGCCGAGGCCGTGGCCGGCGAAGGACGGCGGGCCCGCAGGCTGCGCGCCCAGGCGGAGGCCGAGGCGGCGGGGGCCGCTCCGGAGACGGACGCCCCCGAGGCCGGTGCCTTCGAGGCCGACGGGTTCCCGCCCCCGCCCGGACAGCCGCCGGCCCCGGCGGACATCCCCCAGCAGGGTTCCTACGGCGAGTGGGACACACCCGGTCACCCGAGCCCCGAGTACGGCGGCTACCAGGGCGAGCAGTACCAGGACGCCCCGCAGTACCAGGACGGCCGGCAGTACCAGGACGCCCAGCAGTACTCGGGCGGCGGCTACGACCAGCAGCACCAGGCCGATCCGTACCAGGGCGCCCCGTACGACCCGTACGCGTACGGCGGGCAGGACCAGACCGGGGTCTACGACGCCTCCTACGACCAGACCTACCAGCAGGACTACGACCCCGCGTACGACCCGGCGCGGCAGGACCCGCACGGCAGCGGACGTTCCGACGGGAGCCAGCAGTGAACCGCACCACCCTGTCCCTGATCGCCGGTGCCACCGCCCTCGCCGCCGTCACCGGTTTCGCGGCCGTCACCTCCCCGGACACGTCCGGGCCCGGCACCGCCGCCACGGCCGCCGAACTGCCCGTGGAGCGCACGAGCCTGACGTGCCCCACGCCGAGCGTCTCGGACCTGGCGGAGACGACGTACACCTCGTTCACGCCCGTCACCAAGGGGACGGGTGGCGCGGGCAGGGCCGAACTGCGCCCGGCCGCCACCGAGTCGACGGACGGCAAGACCGGCAAGGGCGGGAAGAAGGCGTCGGGCAAGGACGCCGAGGGCGGCAAGGACGAGGCCGGCACGGCCGCCGAGCCGGTCCTGGCGGCCAAGGAGCCGGGCAAACCGGTCAGCGAGGAGGACTCCGGCTCGGAGTCGCCGGCGCTGGTCGGGACCGCCGAGGGGAAGTTCGCGCCCGGCTGGACGGTGCAGCAGACCACCGAGGTCGCCGCCGGCTCGGGCCGCGGTCTGCTCGGTGTCACCTGCACGGCACCGGACACCGACTTCTGGTTCCCGGGCGCCGGCACGGCGGCCGACCGCACGGACTACGTGCACCTGGTGAACCCGGACGACTCCGCCGCCGTCGTCGACATCGAGCTGTACGGCAGGGACGGCGCCCTGGAGACCACCGCGGGCGAGGGCATCACCGTCCCGCCGCACTCCGACGATCCGGTCCTGCTGTCCACGCTGACCGCCGAGAAGCAGGACAACGTGACCGTGCACGTGAGCGTGCGCAGCGGTCGTGTGGGGGCCTCGGTGCAGGCCCTGGACGACAAGCTGGGCGGCGACTGGCTGAGCGCCTCCGTCGACCCCAGTGGGAGCGTCGTGATCCCCGGCATCCCGAAGGACGCGACGGCGGTGCGCCTGATCGCGTTCGCGCCGGGTGACGCGGACGCGGACCTGAAGGTGCGGCTCGCCTCGCCCTCCGGGCAGATCACCCCGGCCGGGCACGAGACGCTGCATCTGAAGGCGGGCATGACCGGGGCGGTGGACCTCGGCGACGTCATGCGCGGCGAGCCGGGCTCGCTGGTGCTGACCCCGACGGGCCGCTCGGTGCCGGTGGTCGCCGCGGTGCGGGTGGTGCGCGGCAAGGGCGCCGGGCAGGAGACGGCGTTCATACCGGCGACCCGGCCGGTCGGCGCGCGGGCGACCGTCGTGGACAACCGGGCGAAGGGCACGACGCTGTCGCTGACGGCGCCGTTCGGCGCGGCGGAGGTCAAGGTCACCGCGTCCGCCGGCAGCGAGGGCGGTACGGCGGCGACGAAGTCGTTCACGATCAAGGCGGGGACGACCCAGCAGATCGAGGCACCGGTGCCGAGCGGCCTGAAGGGCACCTACGCCCTGACGGTGGAGTCGGTGTCCGGCGGCGAGGTCCACGGGGCCCGGACGCTCACGGAGGGGAAGGACGGCGTCTCCGCCTTCACCGTGCAGACCCTGCCCGACGACCGCGGCATGGTGGCCGTCCCGGACGCCGACCAGGACCTCTCGGTGCTCCAGCAGTAGGCGCTCCAGAAGCAGGCGACGGCCCCGGTGCCGGTCCGGCCCCGGGGTCAGTCCTCCCCGTACCGGGGGTCCACCGTCTCCGGGGTCAGTCCCAGCACCTCGGCGACCTGTTCCACGACCACCTCGTGCACGAGGGCCGCGCGCTCGTCCCGGCCCTTGGTGCGGATCTCCACCGGCCTGCGGTAGACGACCACGCGGGCCGGACGGCCGTCGCGGGCGGCGACGGTGCCGCCGAGCGGGACCGCCTCGTCGTTCCAGGGGCCGGTGCCGTCCAGGCGCGGCACCTCCAGGACGAGGAAATCGACGTCGGCGAGCTGCGGCCAGCGGCGTTCCAGGCGCTCCACGGAGTCCTGGACCAGGTCGGCGAACGCGTCGGCGCGACTGGCGGCCAGGGGGACCTGGGGTGGTGCGATCGGGCCGCGCATGCCCCGCCCATGACGATCACGGCGGCGGGGCCCGGGGCCGACGGCACGGGGCGGTACGGGGGTGTCCATCACTGACGAAGCGTAGTCCCCGTGGCCGCCGCCCGCCGGATGTCCGGGTGCGGGCCGGGGCGGTGTGCACCGGGCCGTACGGCATGTCGGCAGATGACCATTCCAGCCAAGCTTCGGCTCGTTTCCGTATCTCCCCGAGACCGGTGACGTCGTGGTGATTGACAGGGTTTGTGGTAAGTGGTGACCGCTTCCGGTCGGAACCGGGTTCGGGGCGCTTCCTGTCTCCGCAGGTCACAGAGGTGGGGTGAATGGGGCGTGTGGGGTGTTTCACGCCACGACACGGTGGGGTGACCTGGGGGAGAGTCGTCGCGGCCCGCTCAAGAGTGCGGTACCGTCCAACGTCGTGAGCCCTGTACGTCGCTGTTCGCGCACCGCTTGCGGCCGTCCCGCCGTAGCGACGCTGACGTACGTCTACGCCGACTCGACCGCGGTTCTCGGCCCGCTCGCCACCTACGCCGAACCCCACTGCTACGACCTGTGCGCCGAGCACTCCGAGCGCCTGACCGCCCCGCGCGGGTGGGAGGTCGTACGGCTGCTGGACGGTTCCGCTCCGGCCCGCCCGAGCGGGGACGACCTGGAAGCGCTCGCCAACGCCGTGCGCGAGGCCGCCCGTCCGCAGGAGCGCGCCGCCGGGGCCGGCGGTGGCGGAGGGCGCGGAGCCGACCCGATGGAAGTCGCGCGGCGAGGTCACCTGCGCGTGCTGCGGTCGCCCGACAACTGACGTCCCGGCAACTGACACCCGGTCCTCCGGCCGCCCCCCTTCTCGCGTTCCCCGTGTTCTCGGTTGCTCTCCCTGTTCACCGTGTTGCCCCCTGTTTCCCGCGATCTCTTCGCCGCGAGTGCTGCACGCCCATTGACGCCAGCTTGTCGCGGACACGACCATTCCTAGGCCGGGACGAGAAATCGCTTTCCGCATGGCGGAATCCGGGGAGGCGCCGTGTACGTGCAGGAACTCGAGCCCGTCGGGGGCTCCCTCGGTCTGTCCGCCCTGGTGGCGGCCCTGCCGCTGATGATCGTCCTCGTCCTGCTGGGCGCGGTCCGCATGAAGGCGCACCTGGCCGGGCTCCTGGGCCTCCTGAGCGCCGCCCTGGTCGCCTGGCTCGCCTACGGCATGCCGCTCGGCCAGACGCTCTTCAGCGCCGCCCAGGGAGCCGTCTTCGGTCTCTTCCCCATCCTGTGGATCGTCGTCAACGCCCTGTGGGTGTACCGGATGACGGTCCGCACCCGGCACTTCGACATCCTGCGGCGGTCGTTCGGCCGGCTCTCGGACGACCCGCGCATCCAGGCGCTCGTCGTCGCCTTCTGCTTCGGCGCCCTGCTGGAGGCCCTCGCCGGGTTCGGGGCCCCCGTCGCCATCTGCTCGGTCATGCTCGTGGCCCTCGGCTTCGATCCGGTGCGGGCGGCGGTCGTCGCACTCGTCGCCAACACCGCGCCCGTGGCCTTCGGCGCGATGGGCACCCCCGTGGTCACGCTGGCCCAGGTGACCGGGCTGCCGCTGAACGACGTCGCGTCCGTGGTGGGCCGTCAGACCCCGCTGCTGGCCCTCGTGGTGCCGCTCCTGCTGGTCGGCCTGGTGGACGGCAGGCGCGGCCTGCGCGAGACCTGGGTGCCCGCGCTGGTGTGCGGAGTCGCCTTCGCCGTGGCCCAGTTCGCCGCCGCCAACTACGTCTCCGCGCAACTCGCCGACATCGGCGCCGCCCTGGTGGGCGCCGGCGCCCTGGTCGCCGTACCGCACGCGCGTGTGCCCGCCACGGAGGCCGTACGCGCGTCCGCGCTCACCGGGACGCGCAGCGAGGAACTGGACGAGGACGACCCGCGCGCGGAGATCGTCCGCGCCTACGCCCCCTACGCGCTGATCGTGGTGATCTTCTCCGTCGCGCAGATACCGCCGGTCAAGGACTGGCTGGCCCGTGCGACCCAGACCTTCGACTGGCCCTTCCTCGACGTCGCCGACGCCACAGGCACCCCGGTCGGCGCCAACGTGTTCAGCTGGCCGATCGTCTCCACCGGCGGCACGCTCGTGCTGCTCGCCGGTGTCTGCACGGCGGCCGTGCTCGGCGTGCACGCGCGCGTGGCCGTCAAGGAGTGGCTGGCGACCGTGCACGAGCTGCGGTACGCCATCCTGACCGTCACGTCCGTGCTGGCCCTCGCCTACGTCATGAACCTCTCCGGACAGGCCGCCACCATCGGCCACTTCGTCGCCGCGGCCGGCGCCGGACTCGCCTTCCTGTCACCGGTGCTGGGCTGGTTCGGCGTGGCCGTCTCCGGCTCCGACACCTCCGCCAACGCCCTGTTCGGCGCCCTGCAGGTCACCGCGGCCCGCCAGTCGGGACTGTCGCCGGACCTGCTGGCCGCCGCGAACAGTTCGGGCGGCGTGCTCGGCAAGATGATCTCGCCGCAGAACCTCACCATCGCGTGCGCGGCCGTCGGTCTGGCGGGCCGTGAGGGCGACCTGCTGCGCAAGGTCCTGCCATGGAGCCTGGGGCTGCTGCTGGTGATGTGTCTGATCGTGGTCGGCCAGAGTTCACCGGTGCTCGGCTGGATGCTGCCCTGACCCCCTCGGCGACCGCCGGGTTACGGCTGTGGGTCCACTCGGGACCGGCACACCGCGCTGTCGGTGCGGACGGGTAGTTTGGGGTCCCGGTGAGGACTTTCAGGAGGGGTGCCCATGGCTGCTGATCTGTCGCAGATCGTGAAGGCGTACGACGTGCGCGGAGTGGTCCCGGACCAGTGGGACGAGCCGCTGGCCGAGCTGTTCGGCGCGGCCTTCGCGCAGGTGACCGGCGCGAGCGCGATCGTGACCGGCCACGACATGCGGCCCTCGTCCCCCGGCCTGTCCGCCGCCTTCGCGCGCGGAGCGGCCCGGCGGGGCGTGGACGTCACCGAGATCGGCCTGTGCTCCACGGACCAGCTGTACTACGCCTCGGGCGCGCTGGACCTGCCCGGCGCCATGTTCACGGCTTCGCACAACCCCGCGCGGTACAACGGCATCAAGATGTGCCGTGCCGGAGCCGCCCCCGTCGGCCAGGACACCGGCCTCGCCGACATCCGCGCCCTGGTGGAGGAGTGGACCGTCTCGGGCGCCCCCGCCCCGGCCGCCACGACCGGCGCCGTCACGCGCCGCGACACCCTGGACGACTACGCGGCGCACCTGCGCTCCCTCGTCGACCTCACCGCGATCCGGCCCCTGAAGGTCGTCGTCGACGCGGGCAACGGCATGGGCGGCCACACCGTGCCGACCGTCCTCGCGGGCCTCCCGCTGGACGTCGTCCCGATGTACTTCGAGCTGGACGGCACCTTCCCGAACCACGAGGCGAACCCGCTGGACCCGGCGAACATCGTGGACCTGCAGCAGCGGGTCCGCGAGGAGGGCGCCGACCTCGGCATCGCCTTCGACGGCGACGCCGACCGCTGCTTCGTCGTCGACGAGCGCGGCGAGCCCGTCCCGCCGTCCGCCGTCACCGCCCTCGTGGCCGCCCGTGAACTCGCCCGGTACGGCGGGCAGGGCACGGTCATCCACAACCTGATCACCTCGTGGTCCGTCCCCGAGGTCGTCCGGGAGCACGGCGGCACCCCCGTCCGCACCCGCGTCGGGCACTCCTTCATCAAGGCCGAGATGGCGAAGTCCGGCGCGATCTTCGGCGGCGAGCACTCCGCGCACTACTACTTCAAGGACTTCTGGAACGCCGACACCGGCATGCTGGCCGCCCTCCACGTCCTCGCGGCGCTCGGCGGCCAGGACGGCACCCTGTCCCAACTGGTCGCCCGGTACGACCGCTACGCCGGCTCCGGCGAGATCAACTCCACCGTCGCCGACCAGGCGGACCGCCTCGCCGCGATCCGGGCCGCCTACGAGGGACAGGACGGCGTGACCCTGGACGACCTCGACGGCCTCACGGTGACGTCCGCCGACTGGTGGTTCAACGTCCGCCCGTCCAACACCGAGCCCCTCCTGCGGCTCAACGCCGAGGCCCGCGACGAGGCCACGATGGCGAAGGTGCGGGACGAGGCGCTGGCCATCATCAGAGCCTGAGCCGCCGCACGCGGGGCGGCCCCGGCCGCCCCGCAGGGGAGCGCCCGCGAGCCGCCCCCACCGGCGGTACGCTGACCAGGCACATCCGCACACGCCCACGCACCACCGACACCCGCCCCCAGAAGGGACCCGCCATGCCGCTGGAAGCCGGCCTCCTGGAGATCCTCGCCTGCCCGGCCTGCCACGCCCCCCTCGAGGAGCAGGACACCGAGCTGGTCTGCACCGGACAGGACTGCGGTCTGGCGTACCCCGTCCGCGACGGCATCCCCGTCCTCCTCGTCGACGAGGCCCGCCGCCCCGCGTAAGCACCCCACGGCCGGGGCCCGCCGGGCCCGCGGCCGACGCCGGCCCGGCCGGCACCGCACGAAGCACCCGCACCGACGCACCGGCACGACAGAGCCGCCAGACGACCCGGCGATCGGAGGCCTTCCGCCCATGCTCGACGAATCGCTGCTCGACGCGCCGGAAGCGCTCGCGGAGGCCGACCGCCGTGCCCTGCTGCGCGGCGCGGCCGAGGCGGGCGCCCGCGTCCGCACCGCCGCCCGGCACGCCACCGAGGCAGGCGTCCACGACCTCAAGCCCGACGGCCGCCCCCGCGCCATCCTGATCGCGGGACCCGGCGCCGCCGCCATCTGCGTCGCCGACCTCCTCGGCACGCTCGCCGGCGCCACCAGCCCCGTCACCCGCCTCGCGCCGACCGGCGTCGCCCCCGCGGGCGGCGCCCTGCGCTGGGAGCTGCCGGGCTGGGCCGGCTCCGTCGACCTGCTGCTGATCGCCACCCCCGACGGCAGCGAACCGGGCCTGTCGCTGCTGGCCGAGCAGGCCTACCGCCGCGGCTGCACCGTCGTCGCCGTGTCCCCCGCCGGCTCCCCGCTCGCCGAGGCCGTGCCGAACAGCCACGGCCTGTTCGTGCCGATGGCGACCGCACCCTACGAGCTGGACACCCCGCTCGCCGCCTCCGCGCCCGGCGTGCTGTGGGCGCTGCTGACCCCCCTCCTCGCGCTGCTCGACCGGACCGGGATCCTCGCGGCCCCGCCCGACGTCGTGGAGAAGGTCGCCGACCGCCTCGACCACATCGCCGAGCGCTGCGGCCCCGCCGTCGCGACGTACAGCAACCCGGCCAAGACGCTCGCCGTCGAACTCGCCGACGCACTGCCGCTGGTGTGGACGGAAGGCGTGTCCGCCGGCCCGGCCGGCCGCCGGTTCGCCGCCGCGCTCGCCGAGCTCTCCGGCCACCCCTCCCTCGTCGCCGAGCTGCCCGAGGCCCTGTCCGCGCACAGCGCCCTGCTCGCAGGCCGGCTCGCGGCGAGCGCCGATCCCGACGACTTCTTCCGGGACCGCGTCGAGGAGCCCGCGGCCCTGCACGCGCGCGTCGTGCTCCTGCGCGATCGGCCGATCGGCGGCCTCACCGCCGCGCCCGCCGCCCGCGACCTGGCCCTCAGCCACGACACCCCGATCAGCGAGCTCGAACCGGAACCCGGCGACGAGCTGGAGACCCTCGCGGAACTGATCGCCGTCACGGATTTCGCCGCCGTCTACCTGGCGCTCGCCTCGGGCGCCTAGACCTGTCCCGGGGCGCACCGGGCGGCGGCCGTACGCGCGCGAACCCGTCACGAACGCACCCCGTCCGGCGGGTGCTTCGTGGCCCACCGCGCACGACCCGTGCTCCGGCGCACAAGACCCACGTTCCACCGAAGAAGACCCGCGCTCGTACGCGCCGGCACGCACGCACAGAGAGCAGGCAGAACCCGCATGGACCGCCTCGACAACACCGTCCGCCCCTACGCCTGGGGTTCCACCACCGCCCTGCCGAAGCTCCTCGGCGTCGAGCCGACCGGTGAACCGCAGGCGGAGATGTGGATGGGCGCCCACCCCGGCGCGCCCTCGCGCACGGCCCGCGGCACCCTCGTCGAGGTCATCGAGGCCGACCCCGAGCGGGAACTGGGCGCGGCGACCGTCGCCAAGTTCGGCCCCCGCCTGCCCTTCCTCCTCAAACTCCTCGCCGCCGGCGCCCCTCTCTCCCTCCAGGTCCACCCCGACCTCGCCCAGGCGAAGCAGGGGTACGAGGACGAGGAGCGCCGCGGCATTCCCGTGGACGCGGGCCACCGCAACTACAAGGACGCCAACCACAAGCCCGAACTGATCTGCGCGCTCACCGAGTTCGACGGCCTGTGCGGCTTCCGAGACCCCCTCCAGGCGGCCGGCCTGCTGGACGCCCTCGGCGTCGACTCCCTCAAGCCGTACGTCGACCTGCTGCACGCGCGCCCCGAGGAGGCGGCCCTGCGCGAGGTGCTGACCGCCGTCCTCACCGCCGACCGCGACGCCATGGCCCACACCGTCGCCGAGGCCGCGGCCGCCTGCACCCGCCTCGGCGGCGAGCACGCCCCGTACGCCGGCATCGCCCACCACTACCCCGGCGACCCCGGCGTCATCGCCGCCCTGCTCCTCAACCACGTCCGGCTGCAGCCCGGCGAGGCCCTGTTCCTCGGCGCCGGCATCCCGCACGCCTACCTGAACGGCCTCGGCGTGGAGATCATGGCCAACTCCGACAACGTCCTGCGCTGCGGCCTCACCCCCAAGCACGTCGACGTCCCCGAACTCCTGCGCATCGTCCGCTTCGAGGCGGGCGACCCCGGAGTGCTGCGCCCGGAGGCCGCACCGGACGGCGAGGAGGTCTACGAGACCCCGATCGACGAGTTCCGGCTCTCCCGGTACGTCCTCCCGGAGGGGACCGTCGCCCACGACCTCACCCGTGCGACCCCGCAGATCCTGCTCTGCACGTCGGGTTCCGTCCGTGCCGGGGAACACGACCTGACGCCGGGCCGGTCGGTCTTCGTCCCGGCGGGCGAAAAGGCCGAAGTGTCCGGTGCCGGCATGGTGTTCCGGGCCACGGTCGTCGCCTGAGCGAGGTATCCGGCGGCCCGGCGGGCCAGGGTCCGGCCGGACTGCGACAATGGCCCACCGGCAAAGGCCGGGCAAAGCCGACCGAGGGCAGCGCGCTCTCGCCGGCGACGCCCGGACGACGTAGGTACGAAGGCTCCGAAGGCGAAGGGACAACGCGACACATGAGCGCGTCAGGCGGTACCAAGGCGATCGTGGCGGCACTCGCCGCCAACCTCGCGATCGCTGCATCGAAGTTCGTGGCGTTCGCGTTCAGCGGCTCGTCGTCGATGCTCGCCGAAGGCGTGCACTCGCTCGCCGACTCCGGCAACCAGGCCCTGCTGCTGGTCGGCGGCAAGAAGGCCCAGCGCGAGGCGACCCCGCAACACCCCTTCGGCTACGGCCGCGAGCGCTACATCTACGCCTTCCTCGTCTCGATCATCCTGTTCTCGGTCGGCGGCATGTTCGCCCTCTACGAGGGCTACGAGAAGATCAAGCACCCCCACGAGATCGACCACTGGTACTGGCCGGTCGGCGTCCTCGTCTTCGCGATCATCGCCGAGGCCTTCTCCTTCCGGACGGCCATCAAGGAGTCCAACGTCACCCGTGGCGGGAAGTCCTGGAAGGAGTTCATCCGCCACGCCAAGGCGCCCGAGCTGCCCGTCGTCCTGCTGGAGGACTTCGGCGCGCTGGTCGGCCTGGTCCTCGCCCTGGGCGGCGTCAGCCTCGCCCTGCTCACCGGTGACGGCGTCTGGGACGGTGTCGGCACCATCTGCATCGGCGTCCTGCTCGTCCTGATCGCGGTCGTCCTGGCCATCGAGACCAAGTCGCTGCTGCTCGGCGAGTCCGCCGGCGCCGAGGAGACGAAGCGGATCGAGGCCGCCATCGTCGACGGCGACACCGTCACCGGCATCATCCACATGCGCACGCTCCACCTCGGCCCCGAGGAACTCCTCGTGGGCGCCAAGATCGCCGTCCAGCACGACGACACGGCCCGCGAGGTCGCCGCCGCGATCAACGCCGCCGAGGCCCGCATCCGCGAGGCCGTCCCGATCGCCCGCGTCATCTACCTCGAACCCGACATCTACAGCGAGGCCGAGGCGACCAAGGGCGCCGACCCCGAGGCGACCCCGGGCGGTCCCGCCCCGCACGACACCGCCCACTGACACCAGCTCACCCCGAGGGGCCCGCCGGACTTTTTCCGGCGGGCCCCTCGGCACGTGGTCCCCGCGAGGGCCGGCCCACCACGCACAGCACCTCCACGACGGCCACCTCGTCCGGCGCGGCCGGCAGCCGCTCCCGGAACCCGGCGTCCGTCATCCTCCGCGACGGCATCGCCAGGACGCGCAGACGCTCTCCCGCCCCTGCCCGGAGTACAGGCGCCTGCGGAGCAGCGTGGCCAGGCCCCGGCCCAGCGGCATCACCGGGATCGCGGCCGCGCACATGCCCACCCGCTTGCCCGTGAACCGGCTCAGGTCCACGTCCTCGTCGGCGGCGACGATCACGCCGTCCGCCTGGGCACGCGATCACGGCGAGCAACCTCACACGCCGCTCGCCCCCGCCGCCCGTGGGGGAGGGCCGCCTGGACTGGTCACGTCGATCTCCTCACGCCACCGTTCCGCGCGCACACCGTCCCGGGCGCCACGCGGACCGATCAGGGGTCCCGATCTGCGGGGCACCCGCATCACCGCGCGCCGGACTCAAAGAGGCGGCGACCCCTCGTCGCAGTCCCGCCCCCAGCCCCCGCGCGGCCTTCCCCCGCTGTGCGCAGCAGCACAGGGGATGGCCCGAACCGTTCGGAGGCGGGCTGGGGGTCGCGGGGCATCCCGGTGTAGCTTGGAACGGAGCCAGACGTCGCTGCTGATGGCGGTCGGGCGGTCCCACCGCGGACCGGCCGAGGGAGAGAGGGCCTCCGACGACTGCGCTGCGCGCATGCGGGCATGCCTGTGCCCTCTTCGGGGCACCCCGGTGTCCGCCGCCGCGCAGAACAGCCGTACCCACCCTCGCCCCGATACCGAGGAGCAGCTCGTAATGACGACTGTCGACAACCGACAGGACTTCAAGGTCGCCGACCTCTCCCTGGCCGAGTTCGGCCGCAAGGAGATCACCCTCGCCGAGCACGAGATGCCCGGCCTGATGGCGATCCGCAAGGAGTACGCCGAGGCGCAGCCGCTGGCCGGCGCCCGCATCACCGGCTCGCTGCACATGACCGTGCAGACGGCCGTCCTGATCGAGACCCTGGCCGCGCTCGGCGCCCAGGTGCGCTGGGCCTCCTGCAACATCTTCTCCACCCAGGACCACGCCGCCGCCGCGATCGCCGTCGGCCCGAACGGCACGCCGGAGAACCCGCAGGGCATCCCGGTCTTCGCCTGGAAGGGCGAGACGCTGGAGGAGTACTGGTGGTGCACCGAGCAGGCGCTGACCTGGCCGGACAGCCCCACCGGCGGCCCGAACATGATCCTGGACGACGGCGGTGACGCCACCCTCCTCGTCCACAAGGGCGTCGAGTACGAGAAGGACGGCAAGGTCCCGGACGTCGACACCGCCGAGTCCGACGAGCACCGCGTCATCCTCCAGCTGCTCCACCGCACCCTGGGCGAGAACCCCCAGAAGTGGACCCACCTGGCGTCCGAGATCCGCGGTGTCACCGAGGAGACCACGACCGGCGTCCACCGCCTGTACGAGATGCAGCGCGACGGCACCCTCCTGTTCCCGGCGATCAACGTCAACGACGCCGTCACCAAGTCGAAGTTCGACAACAAGTACGGCTGCCGCCACTCGCTCATCGACGGCATCAACCGCGCCACCGACGTCCTGATCGGCGGCAAGACCGCCGTCGTCTGCGGCTACGGCGACGTGGGCAAGGGCTGCGCCGAGTCCCTGCGCGGCCAGGGCGCCCGCGTGATCGTCACCGAGATCGACCCCATCTGCGCGCTGCAGGCGGCGATGGACGGCTACCAGGTCACGACCCTCGACGAGGTCGTCGACAAGGCCGACATCTTCGTCACCACGACCGGCAACAAGGACATCATCATGGCCTCGGACATGGCCAAGATGAAGCACCAGGCGATCGTGGGCAACATCGGCCACTTCGACAACGAGATCGACATGGCCGGCCTCGCCAAGGTCCCCGGCATCGTCAAGGACGAGGTCAAGCCGCAGGTCCACACCTGGACCTTCCCGGACGGCAAGGTGATCATCGTGCTGTCGGAGGGCCGCCTGCTGAACCTGGGCAACGCCACCGGCCACCCGTCCTTCGTGATGTCCAACTCGTTCGCGGACCAGACCCTGGCCCAGATCGAGCTGTTCACCAAGCCCGACGAGTACCCGACCGGCGTCTACACGCTGCCCAAGCACCTGGACGAGAAGGTCGCCCGTCTCCACCTGGACGCGCTCGGCGTGAAGCTGACCAAGCTGCGCCCCGAGCAGGCCGCCTACATCGGTGTCGAGGTCGACGGCCCCTTCAAGCCGGACCACTACCGCTACTGAGGCGAGCGCTCCACTCCCTCGGCAGCAGCCAATCCACCGAGGCAGGCCCCCGCACCCCCGTGCCGGGGGCCTGCCCCTTTGGCCCGTACGTCCCCTCGCGCGCACGGGCCTCGGCCCGCGCGGCCGGACCAGCCCGTCACGACCGGACCGCTCGCGAGACCGGACCGCCCGTCAAGCCTCAGGATCCCGATGCCCCGCGGCCGCTATTCGCTCCTCGATCCGCACGATCACACCCCCCTCGCCCAAGAACACTTCCAGTGCGCCCCCGGCCCCTCCGGCTGGCGCTACGTCGCCCGGCGCACCACCCCCGCCGGTCACGACAGCGGCTCCGTCGACCTCACCCTCGACGCGCTCGGCCGCCCCATCCGCCTGGAGCTCCACGCCGGGGACTGGCAGGTCCGCGGCGCCGCCCTCGACGGCGTCACCTGGGTCCGCACGGACCCCACGGGGACCGAGGCCACCGAGGGCAACGTGCCCGCCCACGCCTTCACCGGGACATCCCCCGCGTTCCTCGTCGCCACCGCCCGTCTGCTGCGCCTCACCCCTTCCGCATCCGCGACCCGCGTACGCCTCGTGGCCCTCACGGACCCGGTCCTCGCCCCCCGCACCGTGGACCAGTCCTGGGCGCTGGTGAACAGAGAAACACACGCCACTGACAACGGCCCCCTGACCGTGGACGAGTACGAGGTCACCGCCTTGGACACGGGCGAACGGCACGCCGTGCACATCGCCGGCGACGTGGTCCTCGCGGCCCCCGGCATCGAACTGGAGGACCTCGACTCCCCGCCGTCGACGTTCAGTTGACCGAGGCCGGACTAGGCGGGCGGAACGAACCCGGTGGACGGCCGCGTGCCGGACCGGTCCCCGGCGGGCGGGTCCTGCGACACCGGGGGATAGGGCTCCGAGGGCTCCGGGCGGTACTGCGCCGCCTGCTGGGGCGCGGCCGCCGGCGTCCCGCTGGGGGCGACACTCGGGCGGTCGCCCGCCGATGGTGCCGCGGCGAAGGCGCGGCGGGCCTCCCGCGTCTGCCGCTCGTGCAGCACGGCGGCGAGGTAGGCGGCGGGCGGGACACCCGGCGGCACCGGCGCGCCCGTGCGGGCCGCCACCTCCGTCGCGAGCCGCTGCGCCACGCTCCACCCGACCTGCGGATCGAGGGTCTGCATGCGCGTGAGGTACTGCCGGACGGAGAGCCACAGCCCATCCGGCACGGCCGACAGATCGAGTGCCGAGAACCGCCCCGCCAGCCACGGCGGAGGCGGCGGAACAAACCCCGTCCGCGCCGCCGGCACCCGTTCCCGTACGACGAGCGTGCCGGCGAAGACGTCACCGAGCCGCCGCCCGCGCGCGGAGACGAGCGACGCGACGACGGCGACCACGCCGAGCGTCAGCAGGATCTCGATGACACCGATGAGACCCCGCACCAGGGCGTGCCGGAACCGGATCGGCCCCCCGTCGTCCCGCACCACCCGCAACCCGCAGGCCAGCTTCCCGAGCGAGCGCCCATGGCTGAGTGTCTCGACCGCGATCGGCCCGCCGACCAGCAGCAACACGAACAGCGCGACCGACAGCGCAGCCTGCGCCGCCTCGTCCAGTGACGCCGTCGCGGCCACCACACCGATCGTCACGACGATGTACGCGACCACGGCCACCGCCAGATCCAGCAGCACGGCCAGGGCCCTGCTGGGCAGCTTCGCGGGGCGCAGCTCCAGCGCCACCGCCTCGCCCGTCACCAGCTCGCTCACGCCGACCGTCCTTCCCTGACCTGCTCCTTGAGCGGCCAGTCTGCCAAGCTGAGGGCGCGTCGCGCCGCAGTACGACAAGCTGACGTCCACCAGGAACCGCCGACGAACAGCCGGGGAGCAGGAAAGCAGATGGACCTCGACGTCTTCGTCACCGCCCACCGGGCGGAGTGGGAGCGCCTCGACACCCTGCTGGGCCGGCAACGCCGCCTCACAGGTGCCGAGGCCGACGAACTCGTCGTCCTCTACCAGCGTGCGGCCACCCATCTGTCCCTGATCCAGTCCAGCGCCCCGGACCCCCAGCTGACGGGCCGCCTCAGCCAGCTCGTGGCCCGCGCGCGCAGCGCCGTCACCGGCACCCGCCGCGCGTCGTGGCGCGACGTCACCCGCTTCTTCGCGCACAGCTTCCCGGCCGCGGTCTACCGCTGCCGCCACTGGTGGGTACCGACCGCGCTCCTGTCCACGCTGGTGGCGGTCCTCCTGGGGTGGTGGATCGGAACCCACCCCGAAGTGCAGGCCACCATCGCGGCCCCCAGCCAGCTCCGGGACCTGACCCGCCCCGGCGGCCAGTACGAGACGTACTACTCCAGCCATCCGGCGGCGTCGTTCGCCGCCCAGGTCTGGACGAACAACGCGTGGGCGGCAGCGCTCTGCCTGATCCTCGGCGTCTTCCTCGGCCTGCCCGTGCTCTGGATCCTCTTCCAGAACATGCTCAACCTCGGCGTCGGCATCGGCCTGATGTCGTCGGCAGGACGCCTGGACACCTTCCTCGGCCTGATCCTCCCGCACGGTCTGCTGGAACTCACGGCGGTCTTCGTCGCCGCCGGCACCGGCCTCCGCCTCGGCTGGACCCTGATCGACCCGGGCCCCCGCACCCGGCGCTCCGCCCTGGCGGAGGAAGGCCGCGCGGCCATCGGGATGGCGATAGGCCTCGCGCTGGTCCTTTTCGTGTCCGGCGCCATCGAAGGGTTCGTCACCCCCTCGGGGCTGCCCACCTGGGCACGCATCAGCATCGGCGTCCTCGCCGAGCTGGCCTTCCTCGTCTACGTCTATGTCGTCGGCGGCCGTGCCGCGCGTGAGGGCGATACGGGTGATGTCGAGCAGGCCGAGCGCAGCGCGACCGTGCCGACCGCCGCGTGATGTGCGTACGGGCCCGATGAGCTGCTAGTCTCCTCTTCGCCCCGCGAGAGCCGTTGACACGACGCGAGCGGGGAGGTAGATTCGAACAGTTGCCTGGAGGCGGACCCAGTCCGATCCGGGTAGGTGAGAACCTAGCTGCTTCGGTGGAACATCGATTCCCGAGAAGCCTCTCCCGATAAATCGGAAAAAAGCGGCCGGTCAGTCTGGCCCAAGACTTCTGATAAAGTCGGAACCGCCGGAAAGGGAAACGCGGAAGCGGGAACCTGGAAAGCACCGAGGAAATCGGATCGGAAAGATCTGATAGAGTCGGAAACGCAAGACCGAAGGGAAGCGCCCGGAGGAAAGCCCGAGAGGGTGAGTACAAAGGAAGCGTCCGTTCCTT